>NZ_JBHVXW010000002.1:135684-232393 GCF_042881375.1 Streptomyces sp. NPDC058274 | reverse complement strand
CCGCGTAACCACCTGGGCGCTCCGGTGGGGGGTGGTGTCTTTCCGGTGGGGGGGGGTGGTATAATGTCGGTCGGTTCCGGGCGCCGGGCGACTTTTTTCACGTGAAACAGGACGCCCGGCTCAGCACTGCAAAGCGCGCCTCAGAGCGGCAGTTTGAAGCCGACGTGCGAGGCCGTGAAGCCCAGCCGCTCATAGAAGCGGTGAGCGTCGGTGCGGGTGGCGTCCGAGGTCAGCTGGACCAACTGACAGCCCTGGCGGCGCGATTCGTCGACTGCCCACTCGATGAGGAGGCTGCCGAGGCCGCTGCCTCGTTCGTCGGCGTGGACGCGGACGCCTTCGATGATCGAGCGGGTGGCTCCCTTGCGGGAGAGCCCGGGGATGACCGTGAGCTGGAGGGTGCCGATGACGCGGCCCTCGCGTACGGCGACCATCAAGTGCTGGTGGGGATCGGCGCTCAGACGATCAAGCGCCGCGAGATACGGGGTCAGGTCGTCCGGAGACTCGCGCTCGGCTCCCAGTGGATCGTCGGCGAGCATCGCGACCATGGCGGGGACGTCGTCTGCGCCGGCCCGGCGTATCTCAAGATCTCCCATGGCGGCACCCTACGCGGGGACGTCTACCGGCGGCGGGGCCAGGGCCGCTACGTTCACCGACTCCACGACCCGGACCAACGGCGCAAGCTCGGGGTTCCTCGCCGCCTCGTCGAGTGCTTCGCGCAGGGCGGTGTCGTTGGTGGGCCGGGCCTCTTCGAGGAGCTCGAGGCCTGTCTCGCTCACGTTCGTGTAGATGCCGCGGCGGTCGGTCGGGCACAGGTAACGGGAGAGGAGTCCGCGGTCCTCGAGCCGGGTGACCAGACGTGTGGTGGCGCTCTGGCTGAGGAGGACCGCGTCGGCGACCTGCTTCATCTGCAGATGACCGCCGTCCCCGTCGTGCTGGCGGCTGAGTACGTCAAGCAGGGAGTACTCCCGCACGCTCAGGCCGTGCTTGGCCTGCAGGGCGCGCTCGATGTGCGCCTCGATCCTCCCGTGCAGGAGGGAAAGGGTGCACCACCCCTGAGCAAGGGCAGTGAGCGCGGGGTCCGTCGCTGTCATGGCGTTCTCCTCCGTCCCGTAGCGGCTGAAAACCAGGATAGAGCACTGGCGCAATAGACCGCACTTGCGTGTAGCCCGCGTCTGCAACTATTGTGAACGCACGCAAGACGCTCCTGCAATCTTTTTGGGAAGGTGTACCCACCCATGCCTCTCGCGCTTCTGGCCCTCGCGATCGGGGCCTTCGGAATCGGAACCACGGAATTCGTGATCATGGGCGTGCTGCCCGAGGTCGCCGGCGACTTCGGTGTCTCCATCCCCACGGCCGGGCTTCTCGTGACCGGCTATGCCCTTGGCGTGGTGATCGGCGCTCCGATCATGACCGCGCTCGGCACGAAGGTGTCCCGCAAGCGGATGCTGATGCTGCTCATGGGGCTGTTCGTCCTCGGCAACCTGCTCTCCGCCGTCGCTCCGGCCTTCGGGCTGATGCTGGTGGGCCGGGTGGTCGCCTCCCTCGCCCACGGAGCCTTCTTCGGCATCGGTTCGGTGGTCGCCGCCGAGCTGGTCGCACCGGAGAAGAAGGCCGGTGCCATCGCCATGATGTTCAGCGGACTGACGGTCGCCAATGTCGTCGGTGTCCCGCTGGGCACGATGATCGGGCAGTCCGCCGGCTGGCGCGTCACGTTCGCCGGAGTGGCAGCACTCGGTGTGATCGGGTTCCTGGGCATCGCCAAGCTGGTGCCCGACATGCCGAAGCCCGAAGGTGTGCGTCTCCGCCACGAGCTGGCCGCGTTCAAGAACGTCCAGGTGCTGCTCGCCATGGCGATGACCGTTCTGGGCTTCGGTGGTGTCTTCGCGGCCATCACCTACATCGCGCCGATGATGACGCATGTCGCGGGATTCGCCGACGGCTCGGTCACCTGGCTGCTGGTCCTCTTCGGCGCCGGCATGGTGGCCGGGAACCTCATCGGGGGCAAGTTCGCAGACCGCGCCCTGATGCCGATGCTGTACGTGTCCCTGGGCGGCCTGGCCGTCGTGCTGGCGCTCTTCACCGTGACCGCACACAACAAGATCCTCGCGGCCGTCACGATCGCTCTGATCGGCGCCCTGGGCTTCGCGACCGTACCTCCGCTGCAGAAGCGTGTCCTCGACCAGGCACACGGCGCGCCCACGCTGGCCTCGGCCGTGAACATCGGCGCCTTCAACCTCGGCAACGCCCTTTCGGCCTGGCTCGGCGGAATGGTGATCGCCGCGGGCATGGGCTACACCGCCCCGAACTGGGTCGGCGCCGTCCTCGCCGCCGGAGCCCTGGTCCTGGCTGTGGTCTCGGCCACCCTGGAGCGCCGCAGCAAGTCCTCCAGCACGGTCGTCACGGGCGCCGCACCCACCGAGCAGCCCGCCGCCGTCCAGCACTGACCCGGTCCGGATCGGGTGCGGACCAGGGCCGTCCCCCTACCACTCGATTCGGCACCACCACCTCGTACACCCCAGAGTCGAGCGCTCTCGGCACCCCGCAGCGCTCAGTGCCAACCCCCACAAGGAGAAGCTCCCTCATGAGCACCACCACCGCCGTCGCCCCCCTCACCATCCAGGACGCAGAGCTCCTCGTCGCCGCGGCCAACCGGGCCGCCGAGGCCTCCGGAGTCACCGTCAGCGTCTCGGTCCTCGACGCGGGCGGGAATCTGCTCGCCTTCCGGCGCGACGACCGCGCCGTGCTGATCTCCGGCGAGACCAGCACCCGCAAGGCCTACACGGCGCTCCAGCTGAACTCCCCGACTGCCGACCTCGTCGAGGCGGTCCAGCCGGGTGGGCTCTTCCACACCCTGCCCACCGCGCTGGACCGGCCGCTGCTGTTCCTCGCGGGTGGAGTTCCGGTCCACCGGGACGGCCGCCTCGTCGGCTCGATCGGTGTTGGTGGCGGAGCGCCGGACCAGGACCACGGCTTCGCCGTCGCCGCGGTGGAGTCCCTCGGCTGACCCCACCTTGTGCACCTGTGGCACAGAGAAAGCGCCGGTCCCCGACAGTTGTGTCGGGGACCGGCGCTTTGCGCCAGGCGCTCAGCCCGCCGCCACCGTCAGTGGGGCGAAACGGCGTGTCCAGTCGCCGGGCAGCTCCGGGACTCCGTACGTCATGACCGCGTTGAAGCCGACGGGCGCAAGGCCGCGCTCCTTCGCCCAGACAAGGAGCTCGTCGTGCCGTACGTCGATGTCGGTGCGGAGCGGGCGGTCCGTGTGCGCGGCCAGCGAGGCGAGGAGGGCCTTGGCCGTCTCCGTGTCACGGGCGATCAGCGGGCCCACCACATGGGTTTCCATGTTGGGCCAGGCGGCCGCGTAGCCGATGATGCGGCCGTTCTCCTCGGCGACGCGCAACTGGTCGGCGAAGGCGGGCAGCCGGGTGATCACATGGGTGCGATCGGAGCCGAAGACCTCTTCGTCCAGCCGGAGGATCGTGGCGAGGTCCTCAGCGGTGGCAGGCCGGGTGGCGACCCCGGGATGCGTGCCGCCGGGCTTGAAGTGGCCGAGCACCATCTCGGCCCGGCCGGTGACCTTGAAGCCCAGCTCCTCATAGAGCGGACGGCCGTACGGGGTCGCGTGCAGTGTCAGCGGGGTCGTGCTCATCTCCGCGACGACATGCCGCATCAGCCGTCGGCCGACACCTTGGCGGGCATGGCGCTCGGCGACCAGGACCATGCCGATCGCCGCCAGGTCGGGGCGATCCCGCGGCCCGTACTCGGTGACGACGCAGGCGGTGACCAGGCCACCCTGGGGGTCATCGATGCCGTAGCCGGTCCCTGCCGCGAGGAGGAGACCCCATTTGTGTTCTTCGCGGGGCCAGCCCCGGTTCTCGGAGAGGTCGGCGCAGGCCGTGACATCGCGAAGCGTCAGACGGCGGATGGGCAGAGCGGAGAGGGAAGGTGTTGGCACGCAGGTCAGGCTGTCTGACACGCCCCCGTGGCGTCCACCGGTTTGCGTACAGACGCACGCGCTTTTGGCCAACTCGTACACAACCGCACAGCAGATGGACAGATGTTTCACGTGAAACAGGGCATGCGCAACGACTGGGACGTATGTGACGGCCGAAGCGGCACCGCCGACGTGCAGATCACGGACCGGATCTGTGAAGAGTTCGGGGTGGGCTGTGCTGACTGCGCCGCCCATGGCGGCTAAGCGCCAGGCCGGCACCCCGCCGGTGCCCTGCCGGTATCCGTCGAGCGAAATAGGGATCGGCGTCAGGCGGACTCCGTCGGCCGTCCCTGAGAGGGGTCGGAGTCTATGGGGTGCCTGTGAATTGGGCCCGGCGCGCACGGTAATTGAAGGAATTGGCGGGGTGGCCTCGCTGATTCGCGGTGGCGCAAGGGGGGACTTGTGTGTGAGCCGTCGGCCGGTATGGTCGACTCCGGTTCGCGCCGGGCGCGATGGACACACGCTCCACGAGGGCACGAACGCAGGCCAAAGCAGCCTAACGGGGCAGAGAGATCGAAGACCCGCATTCCCCGTTATGCGGCCGGGGCGTTGACTCGGGGTGGGACGCTGCGGTGAGAGGAGTGCGGCCAATGTCACACTCTCGCCTTACTTGTCCGTACGGGGCCGGAATGCGGGTTGAATGTGGCCGCATTGGCCGATGGGACCGAACGGAGAAGTAGAGCAAGCCGTCTGCGGGGAAAGTACGCATTTTCCGACCGAGGAAGTGCGAGGACCGACCGAAAGATGTTCGAGGCGAGGCACACCATGGACGCTCCGACCACTACGCCGGCCGACAACGGCACTTCCGGCGGCAACGGCGGGGGCGGCTGGTTCGCGCCGCGTAAGCAGCCGGCGCCCGTCGGAGATGGTCACGAGGCGCCGGAGGGGACCCGCCTCGCAGCGCTGCGTCCCGTCGGCAGGCCCGTGGCGGACGAGGAGACCGCGGATCAGGAGCGAATACGCCAGGCGCCGGAGACGGCAGCGCCGGCCGCGCCCGGTGGACCAGTCTCCGAGCGTTTGACCGCACCAGGCCGGCCCGCCCCGGAACATGCGTCCGCGTACACCGACTCGACCCGACCCGGCGAGTCTCCCTCGACTGAGGCCCGCCCCGGGCAGTCTCTCTGGCCGTCAGGTGCCTCGCCGAGCCCGTCCGAGCCGACTGGACCGGCCAGGGGCACGTCACCCACGCCTGTCGCGCCGGCCGCGGGGGCGCACCCCACGCCTGTCGCGCCCGCCCCGGCGGCGTCACCCACCCCCGCCGAGTCGACCCCGCTGAACCCCACCACGCCGGGCGCGGCCCCCGCTCACCGGCCCGTGGCCGCAGGCACCGAGCAGCCGCAGCGCGAGCCGGAACCCACGCACCAAGCCGCGACCGCAGCCGCCCGCCCGCCCTTCGGGCATGCCGAGCCGGAACCACACCGCGTCGGCCCGGCGCCGGAAGAGTCGCCCCGGCCCGAACCGCGCCCGAACGCTGCCCCGAGCCCCGCGCCGGAACCGCGAGTGCCGCCCCAGCGGCCCGCCTCGGCGCAGGACGCGTCCCCCGACGCCATCCTGATCCGCCGGACCATGGCCGAGGTCGGCCCGGTCGCCGACAAGGTCACCTCGTACTTCTACGCCTTGCTGTTCGTGCGCCACCCCGACCTGCGGTCGCTGTTCCCCGCCGCGATGGACACCCAACGGGACCGGCTGCTCAAGGCGCTGCTGACAGCGGCCGAGCACATCGACAACACCGACGTCCTGGTCGCGTATCTGCAGAACCTCGGCCGGGGCCACCGCAAGTACGGCACGCGGCCGGAGCACTACCCGGCCGTCGGTGAGTGCCTCATCGGCTCGCTCAGCCACTACGCCTCCGCGGTCTGGGGCAAGGAGACCGAGGCCGCCTGGGTACGGGCGTACACGACCATCTCCCAGGTCATGATCGACGCGGCGGCGACCGACGAACTGCGGGCCCCTGCCTGGTGGTACGCGGAGGTCGTCGCGCACGATCTGCGGACTCCGGACATCGCGGTGCTCACGGTCCGTCCGGACCAGCCGTATCCCTTCCTCGCCGGGCAGTACGCCAGTTTGGAGACGCCCTGGTGGCCGCGGATCTGGCGGCACTACTCGTTCGCCTCGGCCCCGCGTTCCGACGGGCTGCTGTCGTTCCATGTGAAGGCGGTCCCGGCCGGCTGGGTCTCCAACGCGCTGGTGCACCGGGCCCGGCCCGGCGACATCATCCGGCTCGGCCCGCCGGCCGGGACGATGACCGTCGACCACACCACCGAGAGCGGACTGCTCTGTCTGGGCGGTGGCACGGGCATCGCCCCCATCAAGGCGCTGGTCGAGGATGTCGCCGAGCACGGCGAGCGGCGTCCGGTAGAGGTCTTCTACGGCGCGCGGACAGGACACGACCTGTACGACATCGACACCATGCTGCGGCTGCAGCAGAGCCACCCCTGGCTCTCGGTGCGCCCGGTCGTGGACCAGCAGGCGCACCTGCAGCTCCCGGACGCCGTCCGCGAGTACGGGCCGTGGAACGAGTACGACGCCTACCTCTCGGGGCCGCCCGGCATGATCCGCAGTGGCGTGGACGCCCTGCGGGACATCGGTATCCCGTCGGACCGCATCCGGCACGACTCGGTGGAGGAGCTCGTCGCGGCGGGGGACTGATCGCGGACCTCGACGGCAGCGGCGGACGGACTGCACGGTGCTGGGCGCGCCAGGGCCGAGCGCGGTGCTTGGGTACCGGCGTCGACCGCAAAGCCTGGGCGCCAGCCCGGCAGCACGGCTTCCCGAATGGTGCGGGGGGTCAGCCCAGATCGGGCGCGTGCATCGCCCGTACGCCCTCGATGTTGCCGTCGAGATAGTGCCGTAGGGACAGCGGCACGAGATGGACGGACGCGATGCCGACCCGGGTGAAGGGGATCCGCACGATCTCGTACTCGCCGCACGGCTCGTCCATCTCGGGACCGTGCCGTTGGCTGGTGTCCATGGATTCGAGGTGGCAGACGAAGAAGTGCTGCACCTTCACGCCGGTGGCGCCGCCGTCCTCTCCGATGTGCTCGACGGTGTCCACGAAGCAGGGCACCACGTCGATGATCTTGGCGCCGAGCTCCTCGTGCACCTCGCGGTGGAGCGCGTCGACGACGGTTGTGTCCTCCGGTTCGACCCCGCCGCCCGGAGTGAGCCAGTAGGGATCCATGCCGGGCTTGGTCCGCTTGATGAGGATCAGGTCGTTGCCATCGAGCAGGATGGCGCGGGCGGTGCGCTTGACCACGGGTCGGACGGTCATGGGAGGAATGTGGCCCGGCTGGTTCCACGTGAAACATCGCGAGGCCGGGAGGCCCGGAGGAAGGGCCTCAGCCCCACTCGGTCGCTGCGCGCAGCAGCCACTCGTGCGCCCTCGCGATATGCGGCATCGCCAGCGTGCCGGTTCGCACCACCAGGAAGTAGGTGCGCAGCGGGGGCACCGCAGGGTCGAGCAGTGCCACGACGTCGCCGGCGTCCAGGGCGGCGGAGCACAGATAGCGCGGTAGCACCGCGAGGCCGGCGCCCGCGGCGGCGCACGCGAGGACGGCGCGCAGATCGGGGACGACGACCGTGCCCGAGCCGGCCGGGCGGGAGTCGAAGACATAGGCCCAGTAGCGGGCGACGAGCGGCAGTGACTCGTGCACCTCGACGACGGGCAGGCCTTCCAGCGCGTGGGCGCCCTTGCGCCGCAGCTTCCCAGGGCCGATATGGGCAGCCCAGCGTGGGGCCGCGACCAGGACGTGCTCCTCGTCGCAGAGAGCGCTGGCGGTGAGCAGGGCCCCCCGTGGGCGGGCCGTCGTAATCGCCAGATCATGATGGCCGGCAGCGAGCCCCTCCAGCGTCTCCTCGGTGTTTCCGAAGGAGGCGCGCAGCGCGAAACCCTGTCCGTCGTCACCTATGAGCTCGGTGAGGGCGGGCAGTGCCCGTTCCGCGGTGAACTCCGGGGGGCCGGCCAGGTGGAGGGTGCGAACCGAGGAGTCCTCGTCGAGGCCGGTCTCGGTGATCTCCACCAGGGCGTCGAGGTGGGGCGCGGCCTTGTGGGCGAGCTCGTCGCCGATCGTCGTCGGCGTCACCCCGCGGGCCTGGCGCAGGAAAAGGGGACGCCCGAGCTGCCGTTCCAGGGTGCGGATCTGGGCGGTCACGGCCGGCTGCGAGAGGCCGAGCAGCGCGGCGGCACGGGTGAAGGAACCGGCCCGGTGCACGGTGATGAACGTGCGCAGCAAGGCCAGGTCCATGGTGCCCCTCCCCTCCCCGGCACCACCGGCCGAGCCCCAACTATAAATAAGTCGATAGGCCTCTGTCGCTACCGTGATTGGACACTGACACAGAGTCAACTAGCCTAGTGCGCGCGGTTCTTCGCGCGCAGAACCGCGGCGGTCCGAGCCACGAGGGGGGAGGCTCGGACCGCCCGCTGTCCGTTTGTCGGGCCGATCGCCGTGCGACGAGGGGGGCTTGTCAACTGCCCCATTGCTCAGGAAACGGTCAGTCGGTCGACTCGTCGAGTGCGCGGAGGACGTCCGCCACCAGGTCCTGGGGATCCTCGGCTCCGGCGGAGAAGCGGATGAAGCCCTCCGGGACCGCGTCGCCGCCCCAGCGGCCGCGTCGTTCCGCGGTGGAGCGCACCCCGCCGAAGCTGGTCGCGTCATCCACGAGGCGCAGGGCGTCGAGGAAACGCTCGGCACGCGCGCGCGTGGGCAGGGTGAAGGACACCACGCACCCGAAGCGCCGCATCTGCTGGGAGGCGATCTTGTGCGAGGGGTCGTCGGGCAGCCCGGGATAGCGCAGCCCGCTCACTTCCGGGCGGTCACGCAGCGCCTCGGCGATCGTGAGGGCGTTGGCGTTCTGCCGCTCGGCACGCAGCTGCAGCGTGGCCAGCGAGCGGTGCGCGAGCCAGGCCTCCATGGGACCGGGAATGGCGCCCACGATCTTCCGCCAGCGCCGGACCGGCGCCATCAGGCCGGCGTCGCGCGCGGTGACGTATCCGAGCAGGACGTCGCCGTGCCCGGTGAGCATCTTGGTGCCGCTGGCCACCGAGAAGTCGGCGCCCAGTTCCAGCGGGCGCTGGCCGAGCGGAGTCGCCAGGGTGTTGTCGACGGCGACGAGAGTGCCCTGCGCGTGGGCCGCGGCAACGAGCCGCCGGACGTCGCACACGTCGAGACCCGGGTTGGACGGGGTCTCGATCCACAGCAGTTTCGCGCCGTCGAGTACGTCGAGTTGGGCGTCGCCACCGGTCGGCGCGGTGCGCACCTCGATGCCGTACGCGGTCAGCTGCTCGCGCACCAGAGGCAGGACCTGGTAGCCGTCGTCCGGAAGGACCACCACGTCGCCGGCGCGCAGCTGGGAGAAGAGGACCGCCGAGATGGCGGCCATGCCGGAGGGAAAGGCCAAGGTCAGGACGTCGTCCTGGCCGGGCGCCTCGAGCTCGCCGATCGCACGTTCCAGCAGCGTCCAGGTCGGGTTCTCGTCGCGGCCGTAGGTGTACGGGCCCGTCGGGTCGCCCGGCAGATGGAAGTGCGCCGCGAAGACGGGGCCCGGGAGGGTCGGTTCGTACTTGACCGGGTCCGGAAGGCCGGCCCGCACCGCGCGCGTGCCGTCACCGGTCTCCGTATCGAACGCGGCGAAATCCCCGGATGTCATGCTGCCCGTCCCTCCACGTGCTCGAGTGTCGCGGCGAGCAGCCCGTCGCTCGCCGACTCCACCATCTCAAGACACTCCTCGAAGCCGTCCATACGTCCGTAATACGGATCGGGAACGTCCGGGTCGGCGCTCGCGGCGGGGTCGTACGAGCGCAGCAGCCGGACCTTCTCCGCGTCCGCCGGCGTGGGCGCGAGGCGGCGCAGGTCCCGGAGGTGACCGGAGTCGAGAGCGATCACGAGGTCGAGCCGGGAGAACCAGGAGGCCTGGAACTGCCGGGCCGTGTGGTCGCTCGCATAGCCGTTCGCCTCCAGGACCGTGATGGTGCGCGGGTCGGCGCCGTCACCCTCGTGCCAGCCGCCGGTGCCCGCGCTGTCGACCTCGATCAGGCCGTCGAGTCCGGCCTCCTCGACGCGGGCCCGGAAGACGGACTCAGCCATCGGGGAGCGGCAGATGTTGCCCGTGCAGACGAAGCACACGCGATAGGGCATGCGGTCCTCAGTCCTTGCCGTCGGGCAGCACGACGTTCAGCGCCCAGGACACGACGGAGATGATCAGGCCGCCCAGTACGGCGGTCCAGAAGCCCTCCACGTGGAAGCTGAGGTCGAGCTTGTCGGACAGCCACGAGGTCAGCAGCAGCATCAGGGCGTTCACCACGAGGGTGATCAGGCCGAGCGTGAGAATGAACAGGGGGAACGTCAGCACCTGCACGATCGGCTTGACCAGGAAGTTGACCAGCCCGAAGACCAGCGCGACCAGAATCAGCGTGCCGACTTTCTTGCCCGTGCTGTCACCGGTCAGAGTGATCTTGTCGAGCAGCCAGACCGCGACGGCCAGGGCTCCCGCGTTGGCGAGCGTCTTGACTACGAAATTCTTCATGTGTCTGATCGTGGCAGACGAGATCCATTCATGAGAACGGTCGTGATCACGGCCACCCCCGCACGAGAGCGAACGAGGGCGATGAAGGCATTCCGGCTGGACGAACTGGAGGCGGAACGCGCCGCCAACGACGGTGCCTACCTGCAGTTCCTGCGCGAGCGGAACATGTCGGCCGGCCTGTACGCGCTCGACGCGGGCGAGCAGGACGCCCAGAAGCCGCACCAGCAGGACGAGGTGTACTTCGTCGTCAGCGGCCGCGCCTCGATCACGGTCGGCCTGGAGACGACCCAGGTGGCACGCGGCAGCGTCGTCTACGTGCCCGCGGGGGTCGCTCACAAGTTCCACCACATCACGGAGGACCTGCGGGTTCTGGTGGTGTTCTCTCCCCCTGAGAGCTGACCGCGGACTCAGGGTTCCCTAGGGGTCCGGTCAGGGGAGGACAAGGGATGCGAGGCCCCCGTCGGCCCCCCTTCTCGCTCTAGCATCGGGTGCAGGACATCAGAGAACCCGGAAGAACCGCCCCGGCCTTGGGGCAACGGGCGGAGAGGTAAGGACAAAGGGCGATGCGAGAGATCTTCAACGGTATGCCGTGGTGGGTTAAGTGGGTCGCGGTGCCGGTCATCGCCCTGGTGGTGTTCGGCGGTCTGATAGCGAGCGTCGTCGGCTTCGTCATCGGCCTGCTCTTCAAGCTGCTGGTGTTCGTCGCCGTGGTCGGCGGACTCATTTACGTGGTGCGGAAGTTCACGTCGAGCTCCTCCTCGCGCAGCGACTGGTGACGTGCGAGCGGGTGAGCCGGTGAGTGAGCCGGGGTGAGCAACCGGCCGGGGGCCGACCGGTAACGGGCAGGTCGGTCAGGGGAACCCGAGGTTCCCTCGGCCGGGGGAAGTTTTCCGGCAGGCCCGTGGGCGAGCGGCGAGGGGCGATTAAAGTCCGGACTTCGACGCGGGATTTCCCGCGGGCAGCGCACGCCCCCTCCCGTGTTCCCCCGCACGGGGGCCCTCCTCGCGCTCCGGGAGTGACCCTTGGCCACGGTTGACACCACACCCGCCGACCCCACACCCGCAAAGACACCGAGCCTGCCCGTCCAGCCGCGTACGTCGCCGGAGGAAGCACGCCTCTCACGTACGTCGGCCGAGGAAGCACGGGTCTCGCGTACGTCGGCCGAGGAAGCACGGGTCTCACATACGTCGGCCGAGGAAGCAGGCCTCTCGCGTACGTCGCCGGAGGAAGCACGCCTCTCACGTACGTCGGCCGAGGAAGCACGGGTCTCACGTACGTCGGCCGAGGACGCACGCCTCTCACGTGCGTCGCCAGAGGACGGGCGTCTCCCGCGGCAGTCGCCCGAGGACGCACATCTCTCGAGCACGTCGCCCGACGAAGCCCACGTCTCGCGTACGGCGCCGGCGGGAGAACACCGTCCGCGTGCGTCGCCCGAGAAGGCACACCGCCCGGGTACGTCGGCCGTAGCGGCGCCCTCTCCGCCCGCCTCACCGCGGACCCGGCTCGCGGGGTCGCACGCGCCGCTCATGGAACAGCCCCCCGCGGCACCGGATCCGCACCCCACGACCCTCATCGGGTCCGTGCAGCGGGCGATGCGGCTGCTGGAGGCGGTCGCCGCGCGCGAGGGTGGGGCGCCCGCGAAGCAGCTGGCCCGCGAGGCCGGGCTCGCGCTGCCCACGGCGTACCACCTGTTGCGCACCCTGGCCCACGAGGGCTATCTCCACCGCGAGAAGGGGTTGTTCTTCCTCGGTGAGGCCGCGGAGCGGCTGAGCAGCAGCGGAGCACAGCAGAAACGTCGCAGCATGGTGAACGAGGCGCTCGCCAGGTGGCGCGATCTGATCGGTGCCCCCGTGTACTACGCGGTCTACCGCGCGGGCGAGATCGAGGTCCTGTCCGTCGCCGACAGCCCGGCCAATCCGGCTGTCGAGGAGTGGGCGGACTTCCGGGAGACCGGTCACGCCCATGCGATCGGCCAGTGTCTGCTGTCCCAACTGGACGAGGACGCCCGCCGGGACCACCTCGCCCGTTACCCGGTCCAGTCCATCACTCCGTACACGGTGCGTGACGAACGCACCCTGTTGCGGCGCCTGGAACGCATGGGGCGGATGGAACCAGTCGTGGAACGACAGGCATATGCGCTGGGAACCGTCTGCGCCGCGATTCCCCTCACCGCGGGCACAACTGCCGCGACCGTGGCCATTTCCCTGCCCTTTCACCAGGCCGAGCGGCTGCTTCCCGCGGCACGGCAATTGCAGGCCGAGATCGGCAGCCTGCTAAGAACACTCACGATCTCTATCAGCATCTGAAAACTCACTCCTTGTGATCTGCCGTGTACTTTCTGCAAGATGCCACCAGCGTCAGGGGACGATTCCTGGCCAGTCGACGGCAAACCACGGGGTAGGCGATGCGCGAGTCGGTGCAGGCAGAGGTCATGATGAGCTTTCTCGTGTCGGAGGAGCTCTCCTTCCGCATTCCGGTGGAGCTGCGATATGAGACCAGTGATCCTTTTGCCGTGCGGCTGACTTTTCATCTGCCCGGTGATGCGCCGGTGACCTGGACATTCGGGCGGGAGTTGCTGATCGACGGCGTGGGCCGGGCCTGCGGCGACGGGGATGTGCGGATCGCGCCGGCGGACCCGGAGGCATTCGGCGAGGTGCTGATCCGGCTTCAGGTGGGCGGCGACCACGCGCTGTTCCGGTCCGGTACGGCACCGCTCGTGGCGTTCCTCGACCGCACGGACAAGCTGGTGCCGCTCGGGCAGGAGTGTTCCCTCGCCGACTTCGACACCCACCTAGACGAGGCGCTGGACCGCATCCTCGCGGAGGAGCAGAGCGCGGGCTGAGACGCGGCGCGCGCCTGAAGTGGCGTAACGCTTCCTCACCCTTGGGTCGGTGCAGTACCGCTCGCGTTCAGAGGGTCCTGTGCCGCTCTCACGACGGGGTCTGATCCGCTGCCGCTCCCACGACGGGGTCTGATCCGCTGCCGCTCCCACAGCGGGGTCTGATCCGCTACCGCTCCCACGACGGGTCTGATCCGCTCCCGTCCGGGCAGGCCCAAGAGTCCCGCGGGCCCGGAGGCTTCAGTGCTTGCGTCGGCGGCCCTTCCCGCTGCGGGCCGGTGTCCGGGCAGCCGCGGGCGCCGGAACCGCCGTGCCGCTCGGGCGGTCCGCGGAGACGACCAGGGCCGCCAGGGCCGTGGTCACGGGTACGGACGCCACCAGGCCGATCGAGCCGACCAGGGTGCGCACGATCTCCTCGGCGACCAGCTCGCTGTTGGCGACCGTGCCGACGCTGCTCTGCGCGATCGAGAAGAGCAGCAGCAGGGGGAGGGCCGCACCCGCGTACGCCAGGACGAGGGTGTTGACGACGGAGGCGATGTGGTCGCGGCCGATCCGGATGCCCGCCCGGTACAGCCCGCGCCACCCCATCGTCGGGTTGGCCTCGTGCAGCTCCCAGACCGCCGACGTCTGCGTCACCGTCACATCGTCGAGCACACCGAGCGAACCGATGATCACGCCCGCGAGGAGCAGACCGCTCATGTCGATGGACGGATACAGGCCATGGATCAGGCCGGTGTTGTCGTCCACATTGCCGGTCAGCGCGGCCCAGCCGATGAACGCGGAGCCCAGCAGGCCGATCAGCACCAGCGAGAGCAGCGTGCCGACCACCGCCACCGACGTACGGGCCGACAGTCCGTGGCACATGTAGAGGGCGATCAGCATGATGGCGCTGGCGCCGATCACCGCCACCACCAGGGGGTTCGAGCCCTGCAGGATCGCCGGCAGGATGAAGAACGTCAGGATCAGGAAGCTGACGGCGAGCGCGATCAGCGCCATGAGACCGCGCATCCGGCCCACCACCACGACGGCCAGCGCGAAGATCCCGGCGAGCACCGCCATGGGGATCTTGCGGTTCACGTCGGTGACCGAGTACTGCAGGTTCTTGGGCGCGGACGGCTCGTACGCGACCACGACCTTCTCGCCCTGGTGCAACTGGCGTGACTGGTCGGGCTGGACGATCTCCGTGAACGTACGGCCCTTGTCCTTGCCGGTGTCGATCCGGATCGTCGCCTTCTTGCAGTCGCCCGTCGCCTGCTGCTGCGCCGAGGAGCCCTCGGGCGTGGAGGTGTCACCGGTCGGGGTGTCCCCCGAGGCGTTCACGGACTTGCAGTCCACCTGGTCGACTCTGGTGACCGTGGCCTGCTGGCTCTGCCGGTCGAAACCGACGCCGGTGCGTTCGTGCGAGGGAGCGCCACCCGGCCAGAATACGGCCAGGCCGACGACGACCGCGGCCGCGAAGGGAATCAGGACGGCTGCGATGACCTTGCGCAGGTGCTTGGAGACCGGGGCGGCGGGGCCGTGGCTGTGCGAGTGGCCGTGTCCGTGACCGTTGCCGGGGCCGTGCGCGTCACCGGATCCGGATCCGGATCCGGATCCGGAACCTGAGCCGGAACTGGAGCCTGAGCCGTGCCCGCCGCCGTTCCCAGGGCCGTGGCCACCGTCCGGCCGGTGCCCGTGCCCCTGCCCGTGACCGTCGCCGGGACCACCGTGCCCATGTCCGTCGCCGGGACCACCGCGCCCGTGCCCCTGCCCGCCGCCGGGACCCCGTCCCTGCCCGTCGCCCGGACCCCGTCCACGCGGCGGCTCGGACGGTGGAAACGAGGGCTGCTGCGTCGTGGTCACCGACCGATCATCGCAAGAACGGCAGGGGCCCTCTGTTCACCGCGCCAGATATGACGCTAGCGTGGAGGCACCTTTGCACACGCGGGAGCTCGGAGCACCGGGCTGAGAGGGCGCTGACCTTCGTCTCAGCGATGTTTCACATGAAACATCGGCAGACGGAACTCGCTGCGTCGACCGCCGAACCTGTTACCGGGTAATGCCGGCGTAGGGAGTAGGTCTCATGACCATCAAGGACGTACGCACGCCTGCCTCCAGCCAGACGGACGGGGCGAGCGCTCCGGCCGGCGACGGTGGGGCACCCGCCCCCACCGAGAGCGGCGAGGCCGGGAAGTCCATCGGCTGGCACAAGGCATACGTCGAGGGCTCTCGCCCCGACCTGCGGGTGCCGGTCCGTCAGGTGCACCTCACCAACGGGCAGTCGGTCACGCTGTACGACACCTCGGGCCCGTACACCGATCCGACCGTCGACACCGACGTACGCAGGGGGCTGGCCCCGCTGCGCGAGAACTGGATCATCGCCCGCGGTGACACCGAGGAGTACGCGGGCCGTCCGGTGCGCCCCGAGGACGACGGAATCAAGCACACCTCACCGCGCGGGGGGCTCAGGAACCTCGACGCGGTCTTCCCGGGGCGGCCGCGGCAACCGCGCCGGGGGCGCCCCGGGGAGGCCGTCACGCAGCTCGCGTACGCCCGCCGCGGGGAGATCACGCCCGAGATGGAGTTCGTGGCCGTCCGGGAGAACGTCGACCCCGAGGTCGTACGCGAGGAGATCGCCGCCGGTCGCGCGGTGCTGCCCGTGAACGTCAACCACCCGGAGATCGAGCCGATGATCATCGGCAAGCGCTTCCTGGTGAAGGTCAACGCCAACATCGGCAACTCGGCGGTCACCTCTTCCATCGAGGAGGAGGTGGACAAGATGACGTGGGCGACCAAGTGGGGTGCCGACACGGTCATGGACCTGTCCACGGGCCGCAACATCCACACCACCCGTGAGTGGGTACTGCGCAACTCCCCCGTGCCCATCGGCACGGTGCCGCTGTACCAGGCGCTGGAGAAGGTCGACGGCCGCGCCGAGGAGCTGACCTGGGAGATCTACAAGGACACGGTCGTCGAGCAGGCCGAGCAGGGCGTGGATTACATGACGGTGCACGCGGGCGTGCGCCTGCCGTACGTGCCGCTCACCGCGAACCGCAAGACCGGCATCGTCTCGCGCGGCGGCTCGATCATGGCCGCGTGGTGCCTCGCGCACCACAAGGAGTCGTTCCTGTACGAGAACTTCGAGGAGCTCTGCGAGATCCTCGCCGCCTACGACGTCACGTACTCGCTCGGCGACGGGCTGCGGCCGGGGTCGATCGCGGACGCCAACGACGCCGCGCAGTTCGCGGAGTTGAGGACGCTCGGGGAACTCAACACGATCGCGAAGCGTTTCAACGTGCAGACCATGATCGAGGGCCCGGGCCATGTCCCGATGCACAAGATCAAGGAGAACATCGACCTTCAGCAGGAGATCTGCGAGGAGGCGCCGTTCTACACGCTCGGCCCACTGACGACGGATGTGGCGCCGGCGTACGACCACATCACCTCCGGCATCGGCGCCGCGATGATCGCCTGGTGGGGTACGGCCATGCTCTGCTACGTCACGCCCAAGGAGCACCTGGGCCTGCCCAACCGTGACGACGTCAAGACCGGAGTCATCACCTACAAGATCGCCGCACACGCGGCCGACCTCGCCAAGGGGCACCCCGGCGCTCAGGACTGGGACGACGCGCTGTCCGACGCCCGTTTCGAGTTCCGCTGGGAGGACCAGTTCAATCTGGCCCTCGACCCGGACACGGCACGGGAGTTCCACGACGAGACCCTCCCGGCCGAGCCCGCCAAGACGGCCCACTTCTGCTCGATGTGCGGGCCGAAGTTCTGCTCGATGAAGATCTCCCACGACATCCGCCGCGAACACGGCGGTTCCCAGGTGGAGATCGAGGAGGGCATGGCGCAGAAGTCCAAGGAGTTCGCGGCCGCGGGGAACCGGGTCTATCTGCCGCTGGCCGACTGACCGCTGGAACGGCGGTGTTCCCCGGGGATTTCCGACCGGGGAGCACCGCCATCCTGCACGCGGAACCGCCGCGTTTCAGTGGCGCTGGGCATTCCGCAGACGCTCGATCTGCTTTTCGAGCAGGTCGGTGGGGAAGAATGCGGGACTGCCGCCCACCTTCATCGTGTCAAACGTCGCGATGGCGGTACCGACTCGCACGACGACGTATCGATCGATCCCTGGGAATTTCCTGTCCGACGTATCGATCGATCCGTGGGACCTTTCTGTCCGGCCCGCCCGGCGTACGGCCGCCTGCGTTCCGGTGCTGCTTAGGGGGTGTCCTGGGCGTACCCGACACGGCGGGCGACCTCAATCGAGAGGTCGGGAAGGTGTCCTTCGGCTCTGCCGGGTCGGCAGACTGGTGGGCATGACAGCCAGGTCGATGAGCAAGGGTGCCAACCTTTCCGTTCGTTCCGGTACGGTGCGCGCCGAGCTTTCTTGGTCCGCTGGACCCGGTGTGCCCGATGCCGATGCCTCGGCGCTGCTGCTGACCCCGGCCGGCCGGGTGCGTGACGACGGTGACTTCGTCTTCTACAACCAGCCTCACCACGCGTCCAACGCCGTAAGGCATCTCGGGAAACAGACGGCTTCCGGGGTCACGACGGACACGATCGAGGTGGACCTGCGTTCAGTGGAGACGGCTGTCGAGCGGGTCGTGCTGTGCGCGTCGGCCGACGGCGGGACGTTCGGTCAGATGTCCGGACTGACGATGCGCCTGCTCGACGCCGGGACGCAGGTCGAGCTGGCCCGGTTCGGCATGGAGGCCACGACAGAGACGGCGTTCATCGGCGGCGAGTTGTATCTGCGCGGCGACCAGTGGAAGTTCCGTGCCGTCGGGCAGGGGTATGCCTCCGGGCTCGCCGGGCTGGCCACGGACTTTGGTATCAGCGTCGATGAGGATCAGCCTCCGGCCGCGTCCAGTGTGCCGACGGCGCCAGTGGGGGCACCTCTCGCTCCGGCCCCGGCCGCACCTCCCGCTCGTCCCGTCGCGCCACCCGCCGTCCCGCCCGTGCCGCCTCCCGGTCCCCAGCGGAGCGCCGGCGAGGAGCGGCTGCCCGTGGACATGCGCAAGCGTCTGTCGCTGCGCAAGGAACAGGTGGCGGTCAGTCTGCGCAAGCACGGAGCGGTCGGCGTCACGGCGCGCGTCATTCTCGTACTCGACGCTTCCGGCTCCATGTCCTTCCTGTACTCCAAGGGCGTGATGACCGACGTCGTGGAGCGCATGGCGGCGGTGGCGGCGCAGTTGGACGACGACGGAGAGATGCAGGCCTGGACCTTCGCCTCGCAGGCGGCCCGGCTGCCTGATCTGCGGCTGGGTGAGCTCCCCGACTGGCTGGCCCTCCACGTCCGGGTCGGTGAACTGAGCCTCTTCCGCCGGAGCAGGAAGCCGAAGAAGGGCCTGCGACCGGGTCAGGTGGACATGCGGACGGTCGGCATCCAGAACGAGGAACAGAAGGTGATCGCCCAAGTCCGTGCGTACGTCGCCGAGAACCCGGCCGCCGGCCCACTCTGGTGCTCTTCTTCTCCGACGGAGGCGTCTACCGCAACGCCGAGATCGAGCGCGAGCTTCGGGCAGCGGTGGACGAGCCGATCTTCTGGCAGTTCGTGGGTCTGGGGCGGTCCAACTACGGCGTGCTGGAGCGGTTCGACACCCTTCCGGGCCGCCGCGTCGACAACGTGGGGTTCTTCGCCGTGGACGACATCAGTACCGTCCCCGACCCGGAACTGTACGACCGGCTGCTGTCCGAGTTCCCGGCCTGGATCACTGCCGCCCGTCAGGCGGGCATCTGGTGATACGGCCGTGGCGGATGGTCCTTGTGTGACCTCTAGGACCTCTGGGACCCGTGGCACCTGTGGCACCTGTGGCACCTGTGGGACCCGTTGTGACCTATGGAGCCTGTGGCACCTGTAGGGCCTGCGAGGCCTGTGGCACCCGTGGCACCCGTGGGGTCGCCGGCGTCGTACGTCGGCCCGGCGACCCGCCGGGCCGGGCATGACCCCGGCGGCCCGCCGACCAGCGTGCTACTCCGGCGCGTGCTCCGGCCCCCCGAAGTCCGGGCTGCTGAAGTCCGGGCTGCTGTAGCTCGGACGGGGACCCGCCGCCGGGCCGCCGTCGGGGCTGCTGAAGCCCGGCCTGTTGTAGCCCAGGTGCGGGATGCGGCTGGGCGGCTCGGGTGCCTTGTGGGCCACCGCGGCCGTGCCCGGGTCCGCGAGCGCCTCCCGGAGGAACGGCAGGATGCCGCGGTCCAGCAGAGCGTCGTGCCAGACGTCTCTGGCCCGGGACACCTCTTCGTACAGCTCGCCCCGGGCCTCGGCCTGGAGCGCCGAGCCGCCGTTGCGGAGCGCGGTCAGCAGCAGTCCGACCGCGGCGACCAGGATGGCGACGGCCGTGACCGCGCCGAAGACCCACCCGGTGGTCAGGAGGGTCGTGGCGAACGCCGGCTCGGGGTCGAGCATCTTGAGGATGTAGCCCACGAGCAGGAAGATCGCCGCCGCTGTCCCGGCGAGGACGGGAGCGAGCACCGCGACGACGGCGATGGCGCCGGCGCCCGCCGTCTCGGTGACTTCCCCCATCGTGGTGGCGAGCCCCACCGCGGTCGCGCCCGGCTCGGCGGACCCGGCCTCCTCGGGGACGGGACGGCCGGACGATGCCGGCTGGCGCAGTTCCTCGCGGACCTTCACGTAGTGCTGGTACTCGGTCGCCGCGGCCGCCGTGATGAGGGCCGTGGCGTTGAGCGCCATCGTGCGCAGTTGCTCGGGGTTGAGCCGCTTGCCGACAGCGGCGAGTTCCGGACGGTGCGGGGCGGAGCGCAGCGCCTCACCGAGGATCCGCTCGTAGTCCTGGCGGTCCTCGCTCAGCAGGTGCTGCGGAACGCTGTTCATGTGCATCCCCCGATGCTCCGTAGGGCGGGTGGCTCGCACGCTGACGAGCCGTCGGGCAGAAACGGAGGGGAGCCTGCTACGGATAAGCCGATGGTAGAGCCGCGACGGCACACGGTGACAGGGGGTTTCCAGAATTTGCCCCCGGCGCCGGGGCCGTCCTTCGGCGGGACGCCTGCCCGGTGAACGCTCAGATAGCCAACGGAAGTTGCTGGACCAGTAGCTTTCCGGCCATGGTCACTCCGCCGTCCATGGCGATGGCGAGCCCGTCGGCGTACACGTGCGGTCCCTCGACCACGGGGCCCGCGCTGTCCTCGCCGTCCTCCGAGCCGACCTCGCCCAGGAGGTACGGAATGGGGCTGTGACCGTGGACGATGCGCGTACCGCCGTAGACGTCGAGGAGGGAACGGACGGCCTCGGAGCCTCCGTCGTCGCGGAAGGCGAAGCGCTTGGTGAACTTGCGGAAGAGGTCCCAGCACTCGTCCGCGTCATTGCGGGTGAGGGTCTCGCGGACCGTGTCGTTGACCGCTTCGATGGAGTCGCCGTAGTCCAGATAGGCGGTGGTGTCCGAGTGGACCAGGAGGTGGCCGTCGGCGATCTCCATCGCGTCCAGCCGGGCCATCCACTGCAGATGATGGTCCTGCAGACGCTCCATGTCGGTCTTCTGGCCGCCGTTGAGCAGCCATGCGGCCTGGAAGGTGGCGGTGCCGGCGCCGGAGTTGACGGGGGTGTCGCCGAACCGCCTGGCGCCGAGCAGCAGCAGTTCGTGGTTGCCCATGAGGGCCTTGCAGTAGCCGCCGGCCGCGGCGGCCTCGGCGGACAGCCGCATCACGAGGTCGATGACGCCGATGCCATCCGGCCCGCGGTCGGTGAAGTCGCCGAGGAACCACAACCGCGCGGTGCCCGCCGACCAGTTGGCCGCCGCGTCGACGATGCCCTGTTCCTGGAGCGCGGCGACGAGCTGGTCGAGATAACCGTGCACATCGCCGACGACGTACAGGGGGCCGGGGCCGCCCGTGGCCGACGGGTCGGGCACGGCCGACGGATCCACGGCGACCTGCAGCGTGTCGCCCCGGTTGATGACGGGCAGATCGCGCTGGGTCGGCGTGTAGTCCGCCGGTTCCGCGGTGGACGCGCCGCCCTCTTCGGGGGGCGTGCCCTGCGCGTACGGACCGGCCTCGTGGACGTACGCGGGTACCCGGAAGTCGCGCAGCGTCGGCGTGCGCACCGCCTCGGGTCCCTGACCGGCCCCCTGAGTCATCGACCCCTCCACCATCGCGCCGCATCTGCACCGCATCGGACTGCCTGGTCGCAGCGGCCCGCGGTGTCGTCCGCCCATCATAGGAATGCGGATCGCGCCATGTGATGACCCAGGGGTGGTGAATCGGAGGAGGACCCCGGTTCACCGTGGTTTTCGCCCGAATTGGGCGGGCCTTTCCCTGCCGGACACAGGCTCCGGCCCGGCTGTGAATTACCCCTCTTCCGGTGACCGCGGTGGGCTGACGGTCGTGCGCGGCGGGCGCCGCTCGGACGAGGTGCGCACGATCAGCTCCGTCGGTATCACCTGCTCGACCGTCTGTTCCGACTCGACACCCTCGATGGCGTCGATGAGGAGTTGCACCACGGCCGTGCCGATCCGGCGCGGTTTGAGGGAGAGCGTGGTGACGGGGGGCTCGGTGTTGGCGTAGACGGTCGACTCGCTGCAGCAGACGAGCAGGAGGTCGTCCGGTACGCGGAGGCCGTAGCGCCGGGCCGCCGCCAGCAGGTCGGTGCCGTTCGGGTCGAAGAGCCCGTAGACGGCGTCGGGGCGGTCGGGCCGGGCGAGCAGCCGGTCGGCGGCGACGGCTCCCGCGCACGGATCGTGCGCCGGGTAGGCCTCGTACACGGGATCCTGGCCGACGCGCTCGCACCAGCGCAGATACGCGGTCGTGGAGAGGTGGGTGTAGGTGTCCGTGGTGGTGCCGGTGAGGAGGCCGATCCGGCGGGCGCCGGCGTCGGCCAGGTGCTCGAGGATGCCCAGGACGGCGGCCTCGTGGTCGTTGTCCACCCAGGCGGTCACCGGGAGCGAGCCGGCCGGGCGGCCGTCGGAGACGACCGGTAAGCCCTGGCGGACCAGCTCACTGACGACCGGGTCCTGGTCGGACGGGTCGATGACCACGGTGCCGTCCAGGGCGACGTTCGACCACACGTCGTGGCGCGAGGTCGCGGGGAGGATGACCAGGGCGTAGCCCCGGGCGAGCGCGGCGGAGGTGGCGGCTCTGGCCATCTCCGCGAAGTACGCGAACTCGGTGAAGGTGAAAGGTTCATCCCCGTACGTCGTCACGGTCAGGCCGATCAGGCCTGACTTTCCGGTACGGAGCGTTCGGGCCGCGGCGGACGGGCGGTAGCCCAGCCGGTCGGCGACCTCGCGGACATGGCGTCGGGTGGCGTCCGGGAGCCTGCCCTTGCCGTTGAGGGCGTCGGAGACGGTCGTGATGGAGACTCCGGCGGCGGCGGCCACGTCTCTGATGCCCGCTCGACCCGGCCGACCGCCTCGGCGGGGGGTCTCCGCCCGGCTCACCTGGTGCTTCCCTGCTGCTGTCATGGCGAGCCGATAGTAGGGCTCTTCCGGTGGGGTAGTGCGGACGCATATTCACTCGTTGACAGGCACGTTTCTGCATGGTCGAAGACCGTCAACTGCCTTTGAAACGAAGTCAGTTGGGCGTTTCGACGGCACTACGTGACTTGTCGACACGCATGAGCCTGCCAAGTGGGCCATGTTTCGAAGAGGTCTCAACTCACCTTCACGAGGGATGCGCGCCACGGCGTGAGCCACCGGCGCGCGGCAAAGCGGACGGCGCGCCCCCCGTTTCGTACGCCTCGTGTGACTTCGTGCCGGGATGCCCTCTCGGATGCAGAGCGGCCGTCCACAGCCATTCGCAGCGGAGCCGAATCCTCATAAGGTGAGAAGCATTGGTAGCCGGTGGCTGAGATGAGCCGGTGGTGGTCACGAGGAGGACTGCGGTGAGCAAGATGAGCCCCAAGCTGCGAGCCGAGCTGGAGGGTATCCCCACCTACAAGCCCGGCAAGCCCGCCGCGGCCGAGGGCCCGGTGGCGTACAAGCTGTCCTCCAACGAGAACCCGTATCCGCCGCTGCCCGGCGTGATGGAGAAGGTGACCGCGGCCGCGGGGTACTTCAACCGCTACCCGGACACGGCCTGTACGGGCCTGGTGAACGAGCTGTCGAACCGCTTCGGGGTACCCGTCTCGCATCTGGCCACCGGCACCGGGTCGGTCGGCGTCGCCCAGCAGCTGGTGCAGTCCACCAGCGGCCCCGGCGACGAGATCGTCTACGCCTGGCGCTCCTTCGAGGCGTACCCGATCATCACGCAGGTCAGCGGGGCGGCCTCGGTGCAGGTGCCGCTGACGCCGGGCGATGTGCACGATCTCGACGCGATGGCGGACGCGATCACCGACCGGACCCGGCTGATCTTCGTCTGCAACCCCAACAACCCCACCGGCACCGTGGTGCGCCGGGCCGAGCTGGAGCGGTTCCTGGACCGGGTGCCGAGCGATGTGCTGGTGGTCCTGGACGAGGCCTACCGCGAGTTCATCCGCGACCCCGAGGTGCCGGACGGCGTCGAGATCTACCGCGAGCGGCCCAACGTCTGTGTGCTGCGCACTTTCTCCAAGGCGTACGGCCTCGCGGGCCTCAGGGTCGGCTTCGCGATCGCCCACGAGCCGGTGGCCGCGGCGCTGCGCAAGACGGCCGTCCCCTTCGGCGTCAGCCAGCTGGCGCAGGAAGCGGCGATCGCCTCGCTGCGCGCCGAGGACGAGCTGCTCGGCCGGGTCGGTTCGCTGGTGTGCGAGCGCCGGCGCGTGGTCGAGACGCTGCGCGGCCAGGGCTGGACGGTGCCCGAGACGCAGGCCAACTTCGTATGGCTGCGGCTGGGGGAGCGCACGCTCGACTTCGCCGCGGCCTGTGAGCAGCACGGGGTCGTCGTACGGCCGTTCCCCGGCGAGGGCATGCGGGCGACGATCGGCGAGACGGAGGCGAACGACATCTTCCTGAAGGTGGCGGAAGGGTTCCGCAAGGAGCTCTGATCACCTGAAGGGCTGCGTTTCCCCCCGCCGGTTCGTTCGCCGGCGGGCCCGGGGGTCGCTGCGGGGCAATCGGTTCGGCGACGGCTGCACTGCCCCGACCGTGGCTCCGCCGGTGCGGCGACGGCTGCACCTCTCCGACCGCGGCTCCGCTACGGCTCCACCGCTTCGACGCGTACGGGGTCGCCGTCGCGGACGGTCGCCAGGACACGTGGGTCGCCGTCCACGCGGCCCAGCACGTTGCAGGGGCTCGCGAGGCGGCACTCGTCGCCCTGTGAGACCGGGGTGGGCCCGTAGGGGAGGGCCAGGGCGTCGCCGTCGGTCCAGAAGGCCACCGTGCCCGGTTCCACGACCTGTCGGGCGCCGTCCTCGAGGGTGACGGAGACGCCGGTGTCGAAGTAGACCTCCTCGCCCCAGGTGCGAGCCGTGGAGACGAGCGGCAGTGCCTTGGTGAGGATCCGGGCGGTCGGGGTGTCGTCGAGGGCCGCGGTGAGGTGACCCGCGGGCCAGGAGATCCGTATCTGCATGCGGCGGATTCAACAAGATGTTGAAGTCCTTGCCAAGGGGACGACCGGCCACTTCGGGCCGGAAGCGGCTGTTCTCCGCTTAAGTACCCCCCACCCCGCAGGGCTCGAACGGGCATGCGTCATAATTGCTTGTGAATGTGAACGCGTTCACAAGCGTGTCCCTGTTGCTCCCGTAATAGGTGTGACATATGGGGCAAGCTGCCGCTGTAACCACGGCGATGTAAGGAGACTGACGACGTGGAGATGGCTCTGGCGCCGGAGACCTTGGCGCGCTGGCAGTTCGGAATCACCACCGTCTACCACTTCCTCTTCGTTCCCCTGACGATCTCGCTCGCCGCGCTCACCGCCGGCCTGCAGACGGCCTGGGTGCGTACGGAGAACGAGAAGTACCTCAGGGCCACCAAGTTCTGGGGCAAGCTCTTCCTGATCAACATCGCGATGGGTGTCGTCACCGGAATCGTGCAGGAGTTCCAGTTCGGCATGAACTGGTCCGACTACTCGCGCTTCGTCGGTGACATCTTCGGGGCTCCGCTGGCCTTCGAGGCCCTGATCGCGTTCTTCTTCGAGTCGACGTTCATCGGGTTGTGGATCTTCGGCTGGGACAAGCTGCCGAAGAAGATCCACCTCGCCTGTATGTGGATGGTCTCGATCGGCACGATCCTGTCGGCGTACTTCATCCTCGCGGCCAACTCCTGGATGCAGCACCCCGTCGGCTACAAGATCAACAAGGCGAAGGGCCGGGCCGAGCTCACCGACTTCTGGCACGTGCTGACGCAGAACACCGCGCTCGCGCAGGCCTTCCACACGCTCACCGCGTCGTTCCTGACCGGCGGCGCCTTCATGGTCGGCATCGCGGCCTTCCACCTGGTCCGCAAGAACCATCTCCCCGTGATGAAGACCTCGCTGCGACTGGGCCTGGTCACCGTCGCCATCGCCGGTCTGCTCACCGCGGTCAGCGGTGACACCCTCGGCAAGGTCATGTTCAAGCAGCAACCGATGAAGATGGCCTCGGCCGAGGCGCTGTGGGACGGACAGGACTCCGCGCCGTTCTCGGTCTTCGCCTACGGGGACGTCAGCAAGGGCCACAACTCCGTCGAGCTGTCGATCCCGGGGATACTGTCGTTCCTCGCCGACGACGACTTCAGCTCGTACGTGCCCGGCATCAACGACACCAACAAGGCCGAGCAGGCGAAGTACGGCCCCGGCGACTACCGGCCCATCATCCCCGTCACCTTCTGGGCGTTCCGCTGGATGATCGGTTTCGGCATGGCGTCCTTCGCCATCGGCGTGGTCGGACTCTGGCTGACCCGCAAGAAGTTCATGCTGCCGCAGCATCTGCGGGTCGGCGACGACGAAGTGCCGCATCTGGTCCTCTTCAAGAACAAGGCCCTCGGCCCGACGCTCACCAAGTGGTACTGGCTCATCGCGATCTGGACCCTGGGCTTCCCGCTGATCGCCAACTCCTGGGGCTGGATCTTCACGGAGATGGGCCGCCAGCCGTGGGTCGTCTACGGCGTACTGCAGACCCGGGACGCGGTCTCCCCCACGGTCTCGCAGGGTGAGGTCCTCACCTCGATGATCGTCTTCACGTCCCTCTACGCGATTCTCGCCGTCGTGGAGGTCAGGCTGCTCGCGAAGTACGTCAAGGCCGGACCGCCCGAGCTCACGGATTCCGACCTCAACCCGCCCACCAGGATCGGCGGCGACTCCCGTGACGCCGACAAGCCGATGGCCTTCTCCTACTAGGCCCAGGGAGCTGCTGAGTCATGGAACTTCACGACGTCTGGTTCGTACTCATCGCGGTCCTCTGGATCGGCTACTTCTTCCTGGAGGGCTTCGACTTCGGGGTCGGTGTGCTCACCAAGCTGCTGGCCCGCAACCGCATCGAGAAGCGGGTACTGATCAACACGATCGGTCCCGTCTGGGACGGCAACGAGGTGTGGCTGCTCACGGCGGGCGGCGCCACCTTCGCGGCCTTCCCCGAGTGGTACGCCACGCTCTTCTCCGGCTTCTATCTGCCCCTGCTGATCATCCTGGTCTGCCTGATCGTGCGCGGGGTCGCCTTCGAGTACCGGGCGAAGCGGGACGAGGAGAGCTGGCAGCGCAACTGGGAGAACGCGATCTTCTGGGCCTCGCTGATCCCGGCAATTCTGTGGGGTGTGGCCTTCGGCAACATCGTGCGCGGGGTGAAGATCGACGAGAACTTCAACTACGTGGGCAACTTCTGGGACCTGCTCAACCCGTACGCGATTCTCGGCGGGCTGGTCACGCTGACCCTGTTCACCTTCCACGGGGCGGTCTTCGTCGGGTTGAAGACCGTCGGGGACATCCGGGTGCGGGCGAGGAAGCTGGCCCTTCAAGTCGGTCTGACAGCGGCCGTGTTGGCGCTGCTCTTCCTGCTCTGGACCCAGGTGGAGAACGGCGACGGCGAGTCTCTGGTGGCGATGGTCGTGGCCGTGGTCGCGCTGGTCGCGGCTCTGGTGGCGGTCAACGCCGGCCGCGAGGGCTGGGGGTTCGCGCTCTCGGGGCTCACCATCGTGGCGGCCGTGGCCATGCTCTTCCTGACGCTCTTCCCGAACGTCATGCCGTCCTCGCTCAACGACGACTGGAACCTCACGGTCACCAACGCCTCGTCGAGCCCCTACACCCTGAAGATCATGACCTGGTGCGCCGGGATCGCCACGCCGATCGTCCTGCTCTACCAGTCGTGGACCTACTGGGTGTTCCGCAAGCGGATCGGTACGCAGCACATCGCTGATGCCGTGCACTGAGTCCGTCGCATCGAGGGGCATGTTTCACGTGAAACATGCCCCATGACCGAAGGGCGCGTTTCCTCCGGATCGCGCTCATGGAACCGAGGGTGTGTTTCACGTGAAACCGATCGACCCGCGCCTGCTCCGGTACGCCCGCGCCACCCGTCTCTTCCTTGCGGTGGTCGTCGGCCTGGGAGTTGTCGGAGCGACGCTGGTCATCGCGCAGGCGATGCTCATCGCCGAGGTGGTGGTGGGCGCGTTCCAGCACGGCCTGTCGGTCGGTGAACTGCGCACCCCACTGGTGTTGCTGGCGGTCGTCGCGGCCGGACGAGCGGTGGTCGCGTGGCTCACCGAGTTGGCGGCTCACCGGGCCAGCGCCGCCGTGAAGTCGGAGTTGCGGGGGCGGCTGCTGGAGCGCGCGGCGCAGCTCGGTCCCGGGTGGCTGAGCGGGCAGCGGACGGGTTCACTGGTCGCCCTTGCCACCCGGGGGGTCGACGCCCTCGACGACTACTTCTCGCGTTATCTGCCCCAGTTGGGGCTCGCGGTGGTCGTGCCCGTGGCGGTGCTCGCGCGGATCGTCACCGAGGACTGGGTGTCGGCGGCGATCATCGTCGGCACCCTGCCGCTGATCCCGCTTTTCATGGTGCTGATCGGCTGGGCCACGCGCTCCCAGATGGACCGTCAGTGGCGGCTGCTCTCCCGCCTCTCGGGACACTTCCTCGATGTGGTCGCGGGGCTGCCGACGCTGAAGGTGTTCGGCCGGGCCAAGGCGCAGGCGGAGTCGATCCGGCGCATCACCGGCGAGTACCGCCAGGCGACCATGCGGACGCTGCGGATCGCCTTCCTGTCGTCCTTCGCACTGGAACTGCTCGCCACGATCTCGGTCGCACTGGTCGCGGTGACCATCGGCATGCGGCTCGTCCACGGCGAGATGGATCTGTACGTGGGTCTGGTCATCCTCGTCCTCGCGCCCGAGGCGTATCTGCCGCTGCGGCAGGTGGGGGCGCAGTATCATGCCGCCGCGGAGGGACTCGCCGCCGCCGAGGAGATCTTCGCGGTACTGGAGACACCGGTGCAGGTGTCCGGTTCGCTCGCCGTGCCGGAGGGGCGGATCAGCGTCGAGGGGGTGACCGTCCGGTACGACGGACGGTCGTCCGACGCGGTGGCGGACGTGTCCTTCACGGTCGGGCTGGGCGAGACAGTGGCCCTGGTCGGACCGAGCGGTGTGGGCAAATCGACGCTCCTGAACGTCCTGCTGGGCTTCGTGGAGCCGACCGAGGGCCGGGTGCGGATCGGGGGAGTGGATCTCGCGTCGGCCGACCTGGCGGAGTGGCGCTCACGGATCGCCTGGGTGCCGCAGCGGCCTCATCTGTTCGCCGGACCGATCGCCGAGAATGTACGGCTGGCGCGGCCCGACGCGGACGACTCGGCGGTACGGCGGGCGCTCGCCGACGCCGGGGCGCTGGAGTTCGTCGATGCGCTGCCCGACGGTGTCGGCACGGTTCTCGGCGAGGACGGGGCCGGCCTCTCGGCCGGTCAGCGGCAACGGCTCGCCCTGGCACGGGCGTTCCTCGCGGACCGGCCGGTCCTGCTCCTCGACGAGCCGACGGCAGCGCTGGACGGCGCGACGGAGGCCGAGGTCGTGGACGCGGTACGGCGGCTCGCGGTGGGGCGGACGGTGCTCCTGGTCGTCCACCGGCCCGCGTTGCTGGACGTGGCCGACCGGGTGGTGCGGCTGGAGCCCGGAGTACCCGTCCCGGGCGCCCCTTCCGCGGCTTCCGAGGCTGGACGCGTGCGGCGGCTCGAAGAAGCGGCGGACGAACCGGTGGCCCGGCAAGGGGAGCCGGCGCGGTCCGGGCGGGGGCGCGGGGGTCTGCTCGCCCGGGTCCGGGCCATGGGCCGTGCCTGGCGTGGCCGCCTCGCGATGGCGCTGCTGCTCGGGAGCCTCGCGCTCGGCAGTGCCGTCGGGCTGATGGCGACCTCCGGATGGCTGATCTCACGGGCCTCACAGCAGCCGCCCGTGCTGTACCTGATGGTCGCCGTGACGGCCACGCGCACGTTCGGGATCGGACGGGCCGTCTTCCGGTACGCGGAGCGGCTCGTCTCGCACGACGCCGTGCTGCGCATGCTGGCCGACACCCGGGTCGCCGTGTACCGGCGTCTGGAGCGGCTGGCGCCCGCGGGGCTGCGGACGACCCGGCGCGGTGACCTGCTGTCGCGGCTGGTCGCCGACGTGGACGCGCTGCAGGACTACTGGCTGCGGTGGCTGCTGCCCGCCGGTGCCGCGCTCGCCGTGTCCGCCGCCTCCGTCGGTTTCACGGCGTGGCTGCTGCCCGAGGCCGGTGCCGTGCTGGCCGCGGGACTGCTCGCTGCAGGGGTCGGCGTCCCCCTGGTGACCGGCGCCGTGGCGCGTCGCGCGGAACGCAGGCTGGCTCCCGCCCGCGGTGTGCTGGCGACGCGGGTGGCCGATCTGCTCACCGGGACGGCCGAGTTGACGGTCGCGGGGGCGCTGCCCGCCCGTACCGCCGAGACGCGCCGCGCCGACACCGTCCTCACGCGCATCGCCTCGCGCGCCGCCACCGCCACCGCGCTCGGCGACGGGCTGACCGCGCTCGTGTCCGGGCTGACCGTCACCGCCACCGCCCTCGTGGGGGCCCAGGCGGTCGCCGGCGGGCGGCTGGGCGGCGTGACGATGGCCGTCGTCGTCCTCACCCCGCTGGCCGCCTTCGAGGCCGTCCTGGGGCTGCCGCTCGCCGTCCAGTACCGGCAGCGGGTGCGCCGGAGCGCGGAGCGGGTGTACGAGGTGCTGGACGCACCCGAGCCCGTACGGGAACCGGAGCGGCCGCAGCCGGCGCCCGCGTCGCCGTTCCCGGTGCGGGTCGCGGGGCTCTCCGCCCGCCACGCCGGGCAGCACCGGGACGCGCTCGCCGGGCTCGGTCTGACGCTGGAACAGGGCCGCAGGGTGGCCGTGGTCGGGCCCTCCGGATCCGGCAAGACGACGCTGGCGCAGGTGCTGCTGCGGTTCCTGGACGCGGACGCCGGCACGTACACGCTGGGCGGCGTGGACGCGTACGCGATGGACGGCGACGACGTACGGCGGCTCGTCGGGCTGTGCGCCCAGGACGCGCACCTCTTCGACAGCTCCGTGCGCGAGAACCTGCTGCTGGCCCGGAAGGACGCCACGGAGAGCGAGCTGCGTGACGCGCTCGCGCGGGCCCGGCTGCTCGACTGGGCGGACGGACTGCCCGACGGGCTCGACACGTTGATCGGCGAGCACGGCGCGCGGCTGTCCGGAGGCCAGCGGCAGCGGCTCGCCCTGGCCCGCGCTCTGCTCGCCGATTTCCCCGTCCTCGTGCTGGACGAGCCCGCGGAGCATCTCGACCTGCCGACCGCCGACGCGCTCACCTCCGACCTCCTCACCGCCACCGCCGGCCGTACGACGCTGCTGATCACGCATCGCCTCGCCGGGCTCGACGCGGTGGACGAGGTGATCGTCCTGGCGGACGGGCGGGTGGCGCAGCGGGGCCCGTACGCGGAGCTGATCGCCGTCGACGGCCCGCTGCGCGAGATGCGGGAGCGCGAGGCTGAGGGGGAGGCGCTGGTGGGAGCGGTGGCAGCGGTGCAGGCGACGGGAGTGGTGGAGGCGGTTGGGCGCTAGGGCCGGCCGCCTGGGTGGCCGGGCAGCTGGGCCCGGCTCCGTCCGCTGGTGGGACGGAAGGGCCGGGCCGGGAGTCCGGTGGGCGAGATCGACTTTCCGTAACAAAAGGGACTAACTACGCTCTAGGCATGTCAGCACCCCCCGCCTCCCCCGGGCCCGGCCGCGCTCCGAACGCGGCGGCACGGGCACCCCGGAGCACCGGCCCCGGGATGTCCGCGGAACTGACCGCGCGGGTACCGCAGTTGCTGGAAGCGGTGCGGTCCGTCGGATCGGGCCTGGAGCTGCACTCCACGCTGGACCGGATCTGCGAGACCGCGGCCGAGCTGGCGGAGGCGCGCTACGCGGCGATCGGCGTCGTCGCCGAGAACGGTGAGGGGCTCGCCGACTTCGTCTACCAGGGTGTGGGCGGGCGGACAGCGGGGCTGATCGGCCGACTGCCGGACGGGCACAGGGGGCTGCTCGGCGCGCTCATCCACGACCCGGTGGCCCTGCGGCTCGCCGATCTGGCGGACGACCCGCGCTCCTGCGGTTTCCCGGACCATCACCCCCCGATGCGCAGTTTCCTCGGCGTTCCGATTCGCGTGCAGGGTGAGATCTTCGGGAATCTGTACGTGACCGAGAAGCGGGGCGGCGGCACGTTCAGCGACTACGACCTCAACATGCTCCGGGTGCTCGCCATGGAGGCGGGCATCGCCGTCGGCAACGCCCGCCTGTACGAGGCCGCCAAGCAGCGCGAGCACTGGATCGACGGCTCGGTGGCCGTCACCACCGCGCTCCTCTCGGGCGGCGATGCCGAGGACGCCCTTCAGGTGGTCGCCGAACAGGCCAGGCGCCTCGCGGGGTCGACAGCCGGGATCGTGCTGCTGCCCGCCGACGAGGGCGGTCTGGAGATCGTCGCCGTGGCCTCGCCGCAGCCGACCCGGGCGCTCGGCGTCGTCATCCCGCCGGAGAGCGAACTCATCGGTGAACTCCTGGACGGCCGAGCGGTGTTCGTCGAGGAGGCGGCCACCGACCCGCGCATGCTCACCGACCTCGCCCGCGCCTACGGCCCCGTCATGATGCTGCCCCTGCAGAGCGGCGGCCGGGTCCTCGGCGCCCTCGTCACGCCCCGCGAGCGGGGCGCCCGGCCGTTCACGGAGTCCGAGCGCACCCTGGCCACGCAATTCGCCTCGCAGGCCGCACTGGCGCTGATGATGGCCGAGGCGCAGCGCGACCGGGAGCGGCTCGCCGTCTACGAGGACCGTGACCGGATCGCCCGTGACCTGCACGATCTCGTCATCCAGCGGCTGTTCGCGACCGGGCTGATGCTGGAGAGCGCCCAGCGGCGGCCGCTCGCGCCGGAGGTGCAGCAGGGCGTCGGCAAGGCGGTCGACGAACTCGACGTCACCATCCAGGAGATCCGTACCGCCATCTTCGCCCTGCAACAGGGGCCGTCCGAGGTGCCGTCCGGGCTGCGCACCCGCGTGCTGCGCGAGATCAACATGGCCGCCGTACCGCTCGGGTTCAAGCCCGCGCACGACTTCGTCGGCCCCGTGGACACGGCGGTCGGCGAGCTCACCGGCAAGAACCTGATCGCCGCCCTGCGCGAGGCCCTCTCGAACGCCTTCCGGCACGCCGGGGCCTGCCGCATCGAGGTCGTCGTCGACGCGACGGCCGTGCTGCCGGACGGCAGCGACGGCGTACGGCTCACCGTCGCCGACGACGGGGTGGGCATCCCCGACGGCGGCCGGCGCAGCGGACTGAAGAACCTCAAGCGGCGTGCCGAGTCACTGGGCGGCGACAGCTGGTACGGGCCGGGCATCGGCGAGGACGGCGGCGGTACGACGGTGGTGTGGCAGGCGCCCCGCTGATCCGACGCGACCTCGTGTGGAGACGCGACTTCGCGTGCCCGAGGCGACCTCGTGTGCCCGACGCGACCTCGGGCCCTCGGCCTGCCTGACGTGCCGGGCACGACCTCCCAGTTGGCCCGCTCGCGAACCCCGTCCATAGCAGGCGCCGGCGGATGCGCGGCGAACACGCCCGGAGCAGGCCCCTGTTCGGCCGAACAGGGTGGTCCATCCGTGGCGGCCGGTCCCCCAGGCGTACGACCAGAACATGACCGCGGGCACCGGGACGGGACACGATCGCAGGCATGCGCCCATCTCGCCGCCGTCCCCTGCTCGTGTCGGCGCCGCTGTGCGCGCTCGCGCTCCTCGCGGCCGCCCCGACGACCGCCGACGGCGAATCCGGGGACGTACCCGGCATCAGCGCACAGGTGGCGCGGCTGTACGAAGACGTCTCCGTGGCGACGCGGCAGTACGAGAGGGGCCGGCGGGAGGCCGTCACCCAGCGCGCCCGGGCCCAGCGGGCCGAGGAGCTCCTCGCGCGGGAACGGCAGGAGATCGGCGTGCTGCACGGGGACCTCGGCCGGATCGCGCGGGCCCAGTACCGCCAGGGCGGCGGACTCCCCTACACCGCGCAGATGCTGCTCGCGGACAGCCCCGAGGAGCTGATGCGAGGCCGGCGTGCCGTCTGGCAGGCGGATCTGGCGGTCAACAACGCCGTGTCCAAGAGCCGGCGCGCGGAGGCCAGGCTCGCCGCGGACGAGGCGAAGGCAGCGGCGGAGTGGCAGGCGCTGGAGAAGCGCAACGGGGAACTCGCCGTGGTGAAAAAGGCGATCGAGGCGAAGCTCGACGAGGCGCGGTCCACACTCCAGGGGCAGGCCGACGCCTCGGTGGCGGCTGGTTCGTGCCGCGGTGCCGTGCAGCTCGACCAGCCCGGAACGCGCTCCACGCGGGCGTGGGTCACGCCGGTCGAGTCGTACGAGCTCTCCGCGAGCTTCGGCAGCGGTGGCGAACGCTGGGCGAACCGGCATACCGGGCAGGACTTCGCGGTGCCCATCGGGACACCGGTGCGGTCGGTCGCGGCGGGGCGTGTGGTGCGGGTGGCGTGCGGCGGACCGTTCGGCATCGAGATCGTGGTCAAGCACGGGAACGGCTACTACACGCAGTACGCGCATCTCGCGGCGGTCACCGTCGACCAGGGGGAGCGGGTCTCGCCCGGGGAGTGGATCGGGCAGTCGGGCACGAGCGGCAACTCGACGGGCCCGCATCTGCACTTCGAGGTGCGGGTGACGCCGGACATGGGGACGGCCGTGGACCCGGTGCCGTGGCTGGCCGAGCACGGGGTCGAGCTGTGACTCCGCCAGGATGGCGCTGACTGCTGACTGCTGACTGCTACGGCGTGCGGCCTGCGAGCAGCACTAGCGGGAACTGCCGGAACTGCCGGATCCGCCAGACCAGCCGGAACCGCCAGACCGGCCGAAACCGCCAGACCGCCTAGAACCGCTCCGCGAGGATCCGCTCGATCACGACCGCCACGCCGTCCTCGTTGTTGGCGACCGTTTGGCCGGAGGCCGCGGCGATCACGGCGGGGTGGGCGTTGCCCATGGCGTACGACTGGCCCGCCCAGGTGAGCATCTCGACGTCGTTCGGCATGTCCCCGAAGGCGACGACCTCCTCGTGGGAGATGCCGCGCTCGGCGCAGCACTGCGCGAGCGTGCTCGCCTTGGAGACGCCAGGGCCGCTGATCTCCAGCAGGGCGCTCGGGCTGGAGCGGGTGACGTTGGCCCGGTCGCCGATGGCTGCCCGGGCCACGGTGAGGAAGTCGTCCGGGGCGAGCTCGTGGTGGTACGCGAGCACCTTGAGCACCGGCTGGTCCGCGTCGAGACCGTCCGCCGCGAGCAGTTCCTCGGCGGGCGCGACGATCTCCGGGGGCTCCATGTGCAGCGACGGGTAGCCCGGTTCGAGGTGGAGGCCGTAAGTGCGCTCTACGGCGCAGACGGTGCCGGGGGCGGCGGACCGCAGCAGCTGGATGACGTCGATCGCGGTCCGGGGCTCCAGTTCGCGGATCTTGACGAAACGGTGGGCGCCGGGGCCGCCGTGCAGGTCGACCACGGCGGCTCCGTTGCCGCAGATCGCCAGGCCGTGGCCGTGGACGTGGTCGCTGACCACGTCCATCCAGCGGGCCGGACGACCGGTGACGAAGAAGACTTCGATGCCCGCCCGCTCGGCGGCGGCGAGAGCGGCGATCGTGCGCTTCGACACCGACTTGTCGTCGCGCAGCAGAGTGCCGTCGAGATCCGTGGCGATCAGCCGGGTGGGAACGGTGGAGGCCGGGGTCTCGGGCCGTCGAGTCGCTGAGGTCACGTCGGCCATTCTCCCGCATATGCGCGCACGTGTGTGCGGCGGTCCGCACGGGTGAGTGATTACGGTCCCCACCAGCGCCGTTACGCCCCGCTGTCGGCGGTCACCGGTCGGCTCACGCCAACTGGGCCGGCGCCTCCATGGCGATCTGCTCGAAGATCTTCTCGTCGGCCGCGAAGTCCGAGTCCGGGATGGGCCAGTGGATCACGATATCGGTGATCCCCAGGGCCGCGTGCCGGCCGGCGAAGTCGACGAAGGCGTCGAGGGACTCCAGCGGACGGGCGCGGTCCGGGGTGAACCCGGTGAGCAGGATCTTGTCCAGCCCGGCCGCGTCCCGGCCGGCCTCCGCACAGGCCGTGCCCAGCTTCTCGATCTGTCCGCGAATGGCTTGAACCGACTGCTCAGGGGTGCCGTTCTCGTACAGCTTGGGGTCGCCGGTCGTCACCCACGCCTGGCCGTGGCGGGCGGCGAGCCTCAGCCCGCGCGGGCCGGTCGCGGCCACGGCGAAGGGCAGCCGGGGCCGCTGCACACAGCCCGGGATGTTGCGGGCCTCGTGCGCCGAGTAGAACGAGCCGTCGTACGTGACGCCCTGCGTGCCGTCCTCGGTGAGGAGGCGGTCGAGCAGCGGAACGAACTCGCCGAAGCGGTCGGCCCGCTCGCGCGGCGTCCAGGGATCCTGGCCCAGCGCCGTGGCGTCGAAGCCGGTGCCGCCCGCGCCGATGCCCAGCGTGATCCGGCCGTTCGAGATGTCGTCGAGGGAGATCAGTTCCTTGGCGAGGGTCACCGGGTGCCGGAAGTTCGGCGAGGTCACCAGCGTGCCGAGACGGAGGCGCTCGGTGACGGCGGCCGCGGCGGTCAGCGTCGGTACGGCGCCGAACCACGGGCCGTCCCGGAAGGTCCGCCAGGACAGGTGGTCGTACGTGAACGCGGTGTGGAAACCGAGCTGCTCTGCGCGCTGCCAGGCGGAACGGCCGCCCTCGTGCCAGCGGCGGTACGGCAGGATCACGGTGCTCAGACGCAAACTCATGCCGTCGAGCCTAAGCGCAGGACGGAACGGCCGACGCACGCGGCCGTTCAGCCGCGGGCTACGGAAGGGTCGGCGCGCTCAGCCATGGGTTACGGAACCATCGGCGCACGCGGCCGTTCAGCCGCGGGGTATGGATCCGTCAGCGCACGCGGCCGTTCAGCCATGGGTTACGGACCCGTCAGCGCACGCGCCCGCTCAGCCATGGGCTGAGGAGGATCATCGGGACGTACTCCTTGTGAGTCCGGTCGCCGGGCAGCGGCACGACCAGGCGGTAGCCGGGCGGGAAGCGGCGCGCCTTCACATACGCGAGGCCGCCGAAGACGGACCGCAGAAACGCGGGGACGTCGTCGCGGGGGATGTCGGGGCACTCGATGCCCTCGACGGTGATCAGCGCGTCGTCGTCCGGGTAGAGCCGCACGGTCACCCGGGGCACTCCGCCGAACTCCGCGAAGGCCTCGTGCGGCAGCGAGCCGTCCGGGTCGGTGGTCACGCCGACTCCCGCTGCGCTGCGGCGGGACGTCTGGTCGGCGCCGACGTCGTGGCTGACTTCGATCTCGAGGGCGTACTCGTCGGCGATCGCGCGGAGGGCGGTGACGGCGGCTTCGGTACTGGGCAGGTGCTGCATGCCGTTGATCATGCACCGGGCGGGATCCGCCGGGTACCCGGCCCCGCATGAGGCCAGTCCGGGCCCACGAACGAAGTCAACGCGAGCCCACGAACCAAGTCAGTCCGGGCCCCCGCACCAAGTCAATCCGCGCCCGGAAACCGCAGATATCCAGGGGGTACGGCGGCAGTGAGCCACACCCCGTTCGCGCTGACGCGGAAGACGTGTCCGTCGCGGTGCATGGCGGCGGCATCGACGGAGAGGACGACCGGACGGCCGCGGCGGGCACCCACGCGGGTGGCGGTCTCGCGGTCGGCGGAGAGGTGCACGTCGTGCCGGGTCATGGCACGGAGGCCTTCGGCGCGGATCGCGTCGAGGCTGTGGGACACGGTGCCGTGGTACAGGTACGCGGGCGGGGTCGCCGGGGGCAGTCCGAGGTCGACGTCGACGGAGTGGCCTTGGCTGGCGCGGATCCGGGTGCCCTCGACCGCGAAGCGCCGTTTGTCGTTGGTGGCGACCACGTGGTCGAGCTCGGCGCGGCTGAACCGGAAGCCGTGCGCGGCGGCCGCGGCGATCAGCGTGTCGACCTCGACCCAGCCGCCCTCGCCGAGCGTGAGCCCGATCCGCTCCGGCTGGTGCCGCAGATGTTTCGAGAGGTACTTCGACACCTTCACGGTGCGTCTTTCACCGATCGGTTCTTCCAGCGGTTCTTCGAGCGGTTCTTCCAGCGGTTCTTCCATCCGGCCAGGGTGCCTGGCGAGACGCTGATCACGCATTTGATTTTGGCCCGGGAGGTTTGATCCACAACCAAGTCCGGTTATCCACAGGGGAATTGGCGATTCTGTGGACAAGTGGCAGGCGATTTAGGTGGTTTCGTCAAGTTCGGCTGTCTCGCGATGATTTGCTGCCAGTCGGTCCAACGTCCTTTTCTGGACCTCCCGTTCGGCGGCGGAGGCGATGAAGGCGGCCGCCTGGTCCGCGCCAACCAGCCTTTCCACGGCCCGCAGTGTGGCGGCGGGAATCGTGACGCCGGACGACTCCTGCGGCTGCTCCGGCGGCTGCTCGGCCGCAAGCTGCCGGCGCAGGTGCCGAGTGGCGAACAGGCGCATCGCACGGGCCAGTTCGGCGTCCACCGTCTGCTGTGCGAGGGGGCGCAGCCGGCGTACGAGCGAGGCTGCCTCGGCCGCGTCGGCGTCGGTCGGCGGATGTTCGCCCAGATAGCGCGCGAACACGTGCTCGGTCGTGAACTCCAGGAAGCGCGAGGCGATGTGCTCCACCTGTCCCCTCAACTCCCGCAGATGCGAGGAGATCGCGGACAGCGGGACCCCGGCGCCGTGCAACTCCACTGCCACGGCAAGCTCTTGGGGACTCGGTACGACGTACAGGTCGTCCTGTCCCGGGACGCGCTCGAGCACACCCAGCTCGACGGCGTCGGCCACCGCCGCGTCGTCCGGGCCGCCTCCGAACCGCTCGGCCAGCTCCGTCCGCGTGATGCGCGCGGCCTCCTCGTCCGTCCACGGCCCGTCGACCTCGGCGACCAGCCCGAGTACACCGCCGAGACCCCGGCCCGCGTCCCAGGCCTCGAGGAGCTCCTTGATCGACGCCAGGGTGTAGCCGCGGTCCAGCAGGCCGGCGATCCGGCGCAGCCGCGCCAGATGCGTGTCCGAGTACACGTTCGCGCGGCCGCGCCGCTCCGGACGGGGGAGCAGCCCGCGGTCCTGATAGGCGCGGATCGTCCGGACCGTGGCGCCACTGTGGTGCGCCAGGTCCTCGATCCGGTACGCGATGCCGGCCGGCTCGCCGTTCACTCTCCCCCCTCTCCGCTGTCGTCATGTCGTCTGCTCTTCCCGGTGCCCTACGCGATGGCCGCCCGCCCGATCGCCCCGGCCGCCGACCGCGCGGCGGGCGACCGTGCCAGATACTCCACGGCCGCACGCAGCGACCCCTCCCGCGAGGGGTGGTACGACCGGCGCAGATAGCGGGGTATCGCCGAGCCGAGCTCCCGCCAGCTGGGCAACAGGCCGTTGCGCACTGCTCTGTTGTGGGCGGCGAGCGAGTAGCGCGGCCGGCCGGGGAGCTGGGGGTCGTGGCGGATGAGGTAGGCCGCGCCCCAGGCCCACAGATAGAGCATCACCGGAGCCGTGACCGCCATGCCGGCCACCCGGCGCGCGTACCGGGGCAGGCCTTCGCCGCCGCAGTGCTGGTACATGTCGAAGGCGACCGCGCGGTGCTCGACCTCCTCCGCGCCGTGCCAGCGCAGCAGGTCGAGCATCACTTCGTCGGCCCCGGCGCGATCCAGGCCTTCGGCGGCCAGCACCCAGTTGCCGAGCACCGCCGTGAACTGCTCGATCGCCGCGACCACCGACAGCCGGAAGCGCAGCCACTCGGCCGGCGGGAGAGGCGCCTTCAGTGGCGGCTCCTCGCCGAGCAGCTTCTCGAAGAGGAAGTCGACGTACTTGGTGAAGCCGTCGGTGTCGAGGTGCTGGGCCGCCAGATGGTCCAGCACGTACGCGTGCTGGACGCTGTGCGTGGCCTCCTGCCCCATGAACCCCTTGACGTCCTTGAGGAGTTCGGGGTCGTCGACCAGCGGGAGGCCCTCCTTGAAGACCTTCACGAACCACCGCTCCCCCGCCGGCAGCAGCAGATGCAGCACATTGATGACATGGGTCGCGGTCGGTTCGTCCGGGATCCAGTGCAGCGGGGTGCGCTCCCAGTCGAAGGCGACCCGGCGCGGAGTGATCGCGTAGTGCTCCTGGGAGCCCGCGGACTGCTGGTCGCTCACAGCGGCGGCTCCAGGCGGGCGATCGCGCGCAGCGCCTTCGGTGTGAAGCGGGACATCAGGTGGGCGCCGCGCGCCTCGGGTGTCACGGGGACGACGGCCTGGTTGCGGACCACCGCACGCAGGATCGCGTCGGCGACCTTCTCCGGCGGGTAGTTGCGCAGCCCGTACAAGCGCGCCGACTTCTTCTGGCGCCGCTTCTCCTCGGTCGCGTCGACCCCGGCGAAGCGCGCCGTGGAGGTGATGTTCGTGTTGACGAAGCCGGGGCAGATCGCCGAGACGCCGATGCCCTGGCCGGCGAGCTCCGCGCGCAGGCACTCGCTGAGCATCAGCACTGCCGCCTTGGAGGTGCTGTAGGCGGGCAGCGCCTTCGAGGGCTGGTACGCGGCGGCCGAGGCGGTGTTGACGATGTGGCCGCCCTGTCCGCGCTCGGCCATCTGCTTCCCGAAGAGCCGGCAGCCGTGGATCACGCCCCACAGATTGACGTCGAGAACCTTCTTCCAGTCCTCCGCCGTCGTGTCGAAGAAGGAGCCCGAGAGGCCGATGCCCGCGTTGTTCACCAGCACGTCCAGCACCCCGTACTCGGAGGCGACCTTCTCGGCGAGCTTCTCCATGGCCTGTTCGTCGGAGACGTCGACCGTCTCCGCCCAGGCCTCGGGGGAGCCGATCAGCCGGGACATCTCCGCCGTACGGGCGGCGCCCTCCGCGTCCCGGTCGACGGCCACCACGCGCGCGCCGGCCTCGGCGAACGCGAAGGCGGTGGCGCGTCCGATACCGCTGCCCGCGCCGGTGACGAGCACGAGCTGCCCGCCGAACCGGTCGGCGTACTTGCCGGTGGCGCCCGTGCCGAGCGCGGGCACACCGCCTGCGCGGCCCTCGTTCGCCGTCACGAACCCGGTGATCCAGGAAGCGAGTTGGTCGGGACGGGTGCGCGGAATCCAGTGCTTGGCCGGGAGCGTGCGGCGCACCAGCTGCGGCGCCCACGTCTCCAGCCCGTCGTACAGCCGCTCGGAGAGGAACGCGTCCCCCAGGGGCGTGATGAGCTGCACGGGCGCGTGTGCGTACGCGTCGACGCGGGGCCTGCTCAGCCGCGCCCGCACGTTGTCCCGGTACAGCCAGGCGCCGTGCGCCGCGTCCGAGGGCAGCGACGGGGTCGGATAGCCGTCCGCCGGCACCTTCTCGACGCGCTGCAGGATCTTCGGCCAGCGCTTGCCGAGCGGCCCGCGCCAGGCGAGCTCGGGCAGGACGGGGGTGTGCAGCAGATACACGTACCAGGACTTGGCTCCCTGGCCGAGGAGTTGGCCCACCCTGCGCGGGGTGGGGCGCTTCACGCGCTGCTTGATCCAGTGCCCGAAGTGGTCGAGGGACGGCCCCGACATCGACGTGAAGGACGCGATGCGACCCTCCGTGCGCGCGACCGTGACGAACTCCCAGGACTGCACCGAACCCCAGTCGTGCCCCACCAGGTGCACCGGTTCGTCGGGGCTGACCGCGTCGACGACGGCCAGGAAGTCGTCCGTCAGCTTCTCCAGCGTGAACCCGCCGCGCAGCGGCTGCGGCGCGGACGACCTGCCGTGCCCGCGCACGTCGTAGAGCACCACGTGGAAGCGCTCGGCGAGCCGCACCGCGACCTCGGACCACACTTCCTTGGAGTCCGGATAGCCGTGGACGAGCACCACCGTGGGCCGGCTCTCGTCGCCCAGCTCGGCGACGCACAGCTCGACCCCGCCCGTCCGTACCCAGCGCTCCCGCGCCCCTGCCGGCCCCGCCATCACACGCCCTCCGCCCAGCGCCGCACATGCGGCAGATCGTCGTCCAGCCAGAACGCGCTCTGTTCGGGGTCCTTGGAGTCCGTGACGACCAGGATCTCCTCGAACTTCGCGCCCGTGCCCCGGAATCCGAGGTGCGGCTCGACCGCCCACAGCCCCGGCCGGGGCGGGTGGTCGGAGAATGTGTACGGCGACCACAGCGGCGACCAGCCGTCGCGGTGCCCGTGGAGCGCGTCACTCGCCAGCCCCTTCAGGGACTGCGTGCCGAACCCGAACAGATGCGGCGACCAAGGGCGTTCCTTCACCCGGCCCACCTTGTGGGCGATTACACCGAAGGGGTACGCACGATGCCGGTTCGCATAGCCCTGGCGGACCATGAGCCGGTCCACGTCCTCGTAGATCTCGCGCAGCGGGCGGCGCTCGCGCACCTCGCGCAGGATCAGCTCGCGGTGCGCCTCCAGGTCGGCGAGCAGCTTGTCCTGGAGGGGATTCGGCCCGAGCGAGCCCGAATAGCCGATGTCCGCGGTGAAGCCCTTGTGGACGGGGGCCATGTCGAGGATGAACGGCATGCCCGCTTCCAGGCGGCGGTTGGTGGGGAAGAACTGCAGCGGTATCCGGAAGTTCACGAACGCCGTGCGGTCGCCGAACCAGGCGAAGGGCAGATGGAACCAGTCCCGCACCCCGCGCTCGCCCAGCCACTCGCGCTGCATGCGCGCCGCCTCGCGCTCGGTCACGCCCGGCTTCAGCTGCGCCGCGACCGCCTCCGCGCACTCGTACGCGAGGCGCTGCACCTCCCTGAAGCCCCGCAACTCCGCGGAGAGTCCGGCCGCCCCCGGTGAGTCCACTGATGAGGCCACTGCTGAGCTCATGCCACCGTCCGTCCCACGCCGATCGCCGTACGCGCTCGTAACTTGACACTGATGAATGTGACAATTGTTAGAGGCTGCGTCAATAGGCGGGCGGAAAGCCTGTGGACAAGTGCGGCCTGTGGACAACCGGACCGGCCCCGGACCGCGCCGTCGCCGTGAGTGCTCCGGCGGCCGCCGGGTTGTTCGACTTCAGGGGGACCCCTACGGGCCCGTACGACTGGAGTCTGACGCCGATACAGCTCCACGGGGTGACGACCCGTGTGGCGTGCGCCACTACCTTCGAGAACGTGACTGTGATCGCGACCGAAAGCCTGAGCAAGCGGTTCCCACGGGTGACCGCTCTTGACCGGCTCTCCGTGGACGTCGGGCCCGGTGTGACCGGACTCGTCGGAGCCAATGGAGCCGGCAAGTCCACACTGATCAAGATCCTGCTGGGTCTGTCCCCCGCCACCGAGGGCCGTGCCGAAGTGCTCGGACTCGACGTCGCCACCCAGGGCGGCGAGATCCGCGAGCGGGTCGGATACATGCCCGAGCACGACTGCCTGCCGCCCGACGTCTCGGCCACCGAGTTCGTCGTCCACATGGCGCGCATGTCCGGCCTCCCGCCGACCGCGGCCCGCGAGCGCACCGCGGACACACTGCGTCACGTCGGGCTCTACGAGGAGCGCTACCGCCCCATCGGTGGCTACTCGACCGGTATGAAGCAGCGCGTCAAGCTCGCGCAGGCCCTTGTCCACGACCCGCAACTGGTCTTCCTGGACGAGCCGACCAACGGCCTCGACCCGGTCGGCCGTGACGAGATGCTGGGCCTGATCCGCCGTATCCACACGGACTTCGGGATCTCGGTGCTCGTCACCTCGCACCTCCTCGGCGAGCTGGAGCGCACCTGTGACCACGTGGTGGTCGTCGACGGCGGCAAGCTGCTGCGCTCCAGCTCCACCACCGACTTCACCCAGACCACCACGACCCTCGCCATCGAGGTCACCGACACCGACGAGCACCCGGACGGCACACGCGCGGTCCGCGAGGTGCTGCACGCGCGCGGGATCGAGACCCACGACGGCAGCGGACTGCCCGGCGCGGGACACGTCCTGCTGCTGACCGCCGAGGGCGAGGAGACGTACGACGTCGTACGCGACATCGTCGCCGGCCTCGGCCTGGGCCTGGTCCGCATGGAGCAGCGCAGGCACCACATCGCGGAGGTCTTCCGCGACGAGCCGGCGCACGCGCAGACGGACCCGCACGCGCAGAGCGCACGGAAGGAGGCGATCGGCCATGGCCATTGAGCAGCCCCTCACCCAGCGCGGTGAGCAGACCCGGATCCACAACATCGGCTACCGCAACTACGACGGCCCCCGCCTCGGCCGCGCCTACGCCCGCCGCTCGCTGTACTCGCAGTCCCTGCGCGGTGCCTACGGCCTCGGGCGCTCGGTGAAGTCCAAGGTGCTGCCGATGCTGCTCTTCGTGGTGATGTGCGTGCCCGCGGCCATCATGGTCGCGGTCGCCGTCGCCACCAAGGCGAAGGACCTGCCCCTCGACTACACGCGCTACGCGATCGTCCTGCAGGCCGTCATCGGTCTCTACGTCGCCTCCCAGGCGCCGCAGTCCGTCTCGCGCGACCTGCGCTTCAAGACCGTACCGCTGTACTTCTCGCGCCCCATCGAGACCGCCGACTACGTGCGTGCCAAGTACGCGGCCCTCGCCTCGGCGATGTTCATCCTCACGGCCGCGCCGCTGCTGGTGCTCTACGTGGGCGCCCTGCTCGCCAAGCTCGACTTCTCCGACCAGACGAAGGGATTCGCCCAGGGGCTGGTATCCGTGGCACTGCTCTCCCTGCTCTTTGCCGGCATCGGCCTGGTCATCTCGGCGATCACACCACGACGCGGCTTCGGCATCGCCGCCGTCATCGCCGTCCTGACCATCTCCTACGGCGCCGTCTCCACCCTCCAGGCCATCGCGGACTCGCAGTCCAGCACCTCGGCCGTCCCCTGGCTCGGGCTCTTCTCGCCCGTGACGCTCATCGACGGCGTGCAGACCGCCTTCCTCGGCGCGAGCTCCTCCTTCCCCGCAGGGGAAGGACCCACGTCCGCGCAGGGCGTCGTCTACCTCATCGTCGTCCTGGGTCTCATCGCCGGCTGCTACGGCCTGATGATGCGCCGCTACCGAAAGGTCGGACTGTGACCACGCTGAACATCGACCACGTCTCACGCTGGTTCGGCAACGTGGTGGCGGTCAACGACATCACGATGACGATCGGCCCCGGCGTCACCGGCCTGCTCGGCCCGAACGGCGCGGGGAAGTCCACCCTCATCAACATGATGGGCGGCTTCCTCGCCCCCTCCACCGGCACCGTCACCCTCGACGGCCGGCAGGTCTGGCGCAACGAACAGATCTACCGGCACATCGGCATCGTCCCCGAGCGCGAGGCGATGTACGACTTCCTCACCGGCCGCGAATTCGTCGTCGCCAACGCCGAGTTGCACGGCCTGGGCAAGAAGGCCGCCCAGAAGGCACTCGCCACGGTCGAGATGGAGTACGCGCAGGACCGGAAGATCTCCACGTACTCCAAGGGCATGCGCCAGCGCGTGAAGATGGCGTCCGCGCTCGTCCACGAGCCGTCGCTGCTGCTGCTCGACGAGCCCTTCAACGGCATGGACCCGCGCCAGCGCATGCAGCTCATGGACCTGCTGCGGCGCATGGGCGACGAGGGCCGCACGGTGCTGTTCTCGTCCCACATCCTCGAAGAGGTCGAGCAACTCGCCGCGCACATCGAGGTGATCGTCGCCGGCCGGCACGCGGCGAGCGGCGACTTCCGGCGCATCCGGCGCCTGATGACCGACCGCCCGCACCGCTATCTCGTCCGCTCCAGCGACGACCGCGCGCTGGCGGCCGCACTGATCGCCGACCCGTCGACGTCCGGTATCGAGGTGGACCTGGCGGAGGGCGCACTGCGCATCCAGGCGGTCGACTTCGGCCGGTTCACCGCCCTGCTGCCGCGGGTCGCCCGCGACCACGGCATCCGGCTGCTCACGGTCTCGCCGTCGGACGAGTCCCTCGAGTCCGTCTTCTCGTATCTCGTCGCGGCGTAGGAGGCCCAAGATGTATGACCCCACAGTCGCCCGGCTCACCTATCGAGCCCTGCTCGGCCGCCGCCGGGCCCTCATCCTGGGCGCCCTGCCCCTGCTGCTGATCGTGATCGCCGGCGTCGTGCGCGCCCTGACCGGCGCCGACGACCAGGTCGCGGCCGACGTGCTCGGCGGCTTCGCGCTCGCCACGATGGTGCCGATCATCGGCGTGATCGCGGGCACCGGAGCCATCGGGCCCGAGATCGACGACGGTTCCGTGGTCTATCTGCTCGCCAAGCCGCTGAAGCGGCCGACGATCATCTTCACCAAGCTGATCGTCGCCGTCGCCGTCACCATGGCGTTCTCCGCGATCCCGACCTTCATTGCGGGCCTGATCCTGAACGGCAACGGCCAGCAGATCGCCGTCGCCTACACCGTGGCCGCCCTGGTCGCCTCGATCGCGTACGCGGCGCTCTTCCTGCTCCTGGGGACGGTGACCCGGCACGCGGTGGTCTTCGGTCTCGTCTATGCCCTCGTCTGGGAAGCCCTCTTCGGGTCGCTCGTCGCCGGGGCGCGCACGCTCAGCGTTCAGCAGTGGTCGCTGGCCGTGGCCCACAAGGTCACCGGCGGGGACCTCGTCACCTCGGACGTGGGGCTGACCACCGCGACGGTGCTGCTGGTCTCGGTCACCGTGCTCGCCACCTGGTACGCGGGACAGAAGCTCCGGACGCTGAAGCTGGCCGGCGAGGAGTGAGCGGGGCGGGGCCTCCACGCGCGCGTGCCGTCTGTCGCCGTGCACGCACGCGTGGAGCCCCATTTTCTTGACATCGGCTTCACCTGTGTCGAGGCACACTGGCAAAGGGGCTGCACGGCCGGGAGGAACGGGGAATGGCAGTCGAGGAACCGCACAACGACGGTCGCGAGGGATCCGGGGACGTCTGGGACGACCTCGTCCTGGACGAGGACTTCATACGGTCCGCCGATCAGGAGGAGCCGTCCGCCCGCGCCCGGATGCTCGCCGCCCGCTGGCGCGACGGCGGACCCGACCCACAGCCCTGGCGCTCCGACGAGCCGCCCGCCGGCTGGTTCTTCAGCAAGGCCCGTCGACGCAGGTGGCGCCGCCGGTAGGCAGCTCAGCCCACAGCCGTGCCCGATCGTTTAATCAGTGGCGTCCAAGTCGGCCCGTCGGCACAGTGGTTGTGTACACACCGCCGGTTCGAGTCGGCGCCAGATTCCGGGAGAGGAGCGCGACGATGCCCTTCAGTAGCAGTCCGTCGAGTTCCCGGCAGGGCAGCCCGCGGCGGTTTCCGGAGTAGTTACCCCTCCGTGAAGCCCGCCCGCACGGGGAGCTGTCCGGGGCGGCCGCTTCGAGCGCGCGTTCTTCGCGCGGGCCGCCCACCCGGAGGATTGGCCGAGAGGCAAGGCACCGGCTTGCTAAGCCGTGGTCGGGGTCAACCCCGCGCGCGTTCGATCCGCGCATCCTCCGCAAGAACCAGCACGACGCGCCGACCGCCGGCCCAGCAACCGCCGGGCCGTCCGCCGGCCGAGCAACCGCCAGTCCGACCGTCGTGCGGCAACCGCTAGCCCAGCAACCGCTCCAGGACCACCGCGATCCCGTCCTCCTCGTTGGAGGTCGTCACCTCGTCGGACACGGCCTTGAGGTCGGGGTGGGCGTTGGCCATGGCCACGCCGTGGGCAGCCCAGGCGAACATGGGGATGTCGTTCGGCATGTCGCCGAACGCGATCGTGTCCGCGGCCTTCATGCCCAGACGGCGCGCCGCCAAGGACAGTCCCGTGGCCTTCGAGAGGCCGAGGGGGAGGAGCTCCACGATGCCCTCGCCCGCCATCGTGACGCCGACCAGACCGCCCGCGGCCTGCGTGGCCACCTGGGCGAGCTCGTCGTCGGACAGAGTCGGGTGCTGGACGTACACCTTGTTCAGCGGAGCCGACCAGAGGTCATCGGCGTCCTTGATCGGGAGGTAGGGGAGCGGGCCCTCGTGCACCCGGTAGCCGGGGCCGACCAGCACCTCGCCGTCCAGACCGTCGCGGCTCGCCGCCAGGAGCAGCGGTCCGACCTCGGCCTCGATCTTGGCGAGCGCCAGACCGGCCAGCTGCCGGTCCAGGGTCACCGAGGTGAGCAGCCGGCGCTCCCCCGCGTCGTACACCTGCGCGCCCTGTCCGCACACCGCGAGCCCGTCGTATCCGAGGTCATCGAGTATGTGCCGGGTCCAGGGCACCGCCCGTCCGGTGACGACGATGTGCGCGGCGCCCGCCGCGGTGGCCGCGGCGAGCGCCTCACGCGTGCGCTGCGAGACCGTGCCGTCGGAGCGCAGCAGCGTCCCGTCGAGATCGGTCGCGACGAGCTTGTAGGGGAACGAGCCGGTCGGCCCAGGGGAGCCGGTCACTTGGCGACCGGCTCCAGGACCTCGCGGCCGCCCAGGTACGGACGCAGCACCTCGGGCACCCGCACGGAGCCGTCGGCCAGCTGGTGGTTCTCCAGGATCGCGACGATCGTGCGCGGTACGGCGCACAGCGTGCCGTTCAGCGTCGCGAGCGGCTGGACCTTCTTGCCGTCGCGCATGCGGACCGACAGACGACGAGCCTGGAAACCCTCGCAGTTGGAGGCGGAGGTCAGCTCGCGGTACTTGCCCTGGGTCGGGATCCACGCCTCGCAGTCGAACTTGCGGGTCGCGGAGGAGCCGAGGTCGCCCGAGGCCACGTCGATGACCTGGAAAGGCAGCTCAAGAGCGGTCAGCCACTGCTTCTCCCACTCCAGGAGCCGCTGGTGCTCGCTCTCCGCGTCCTCGGGATTGACGTACGAGAACATCTCGACCTTGTCGAACTGGTGCACACGGAAGATGCCGCGGGTGTCCTTGCCGTACGTGCCGGCCTCGCGGCGGAAGCACGGCGAGAAGCCCGCATACCGCAGCGGCAGCTTGTCGGCGTCGATGATCTCGTCCATGTGGTACGCCGCGAGGGGGACCTCGGAGGTGCCGACCAGGTAGTAGTCGTCCTTCTCCAGGTGGTACACGTTCTCCGCGGCCTGGCCGAGGAAGCCGGTGCCCTCCATGGCGCGCGGGCGGACGAGCGCCGGCGTGAGCATGGGGATGAAGCCGGCCTCCGTGGCCTGGGCGATCGCCGCGTTGACGAGGGCGAGCTCCAGCAGGGCGCCGACGCCCGTCAGGTAGTAGAAGCGCGAACCGGACACCTTGGCGCCCCGCTCGACATCGATCGCGCCGAGCGCCTCGCCGAGCTCCAGGTGGTCCTTGGGCTCGAAGCCCTCGGCGCCGAAGTCGCGGATCGTGCCGTGCGTCTCCAGGACGACGAAGTCCTCCTCGCCGCCGACGGGCACGTCCGGGTGCACCAGGTTGCCGAGCTGGAGCAGCAGCCGCTTGGTCTCCTCGTCCGCCTCGTGCTGCTCGGCGTCGGCTGTCTTGACGTCGGCGGCCAGCTGGCCCGCCTTCTTCAGCAGCTCGGCCTTCTCGTCGCCGGAGGCCTTGGGGATCAGCTTGCCGAGCGCCTTCTGCTCGGAACGGAGCTCGTCGAAGCGGACGCCGGACGACCTGCGCCGCTCGTCGGCAGAGAGGAGGGCGTCGACGAGCGCGACGTCCTCTCCACGGGCGCGCTGAGACGCGCGCACACGGTCAGGGTCCTCACGGAGCAGGCGAAGGTCAATCACCCCTCAAGGCTACCGGTGCCCGCTCAGGGCCCACGACCCGATATTCCGGCTCGCTCCATATGTTCCGTTATGGGCGAAATGACGGAATGAATCACCGCCGGTTTCAAGGCCCCGGCCCGCGATCGCTATTGATCACCAATAGACCGTCAATGATCGTCAATAAAAGGGGCGGTACTCGCTGAAAGGGGGCAGGGTGGCGCTGTGGCGTTGACTGGAATCCCTTGCGGGGAGCGGGACTTGGGGAGGTGGTTGTCCACAGGGGTCCGCCTCTCCGGAAAGTTATCCACAGGCTGTGTGGAAGATCTGTGGATGCCGGAAGTGATCGTTCCGAAAGCCGCATGACGGACGAAGAATTCCCGGGCCAAACCATCCCTACACCCACTTTCGAGTGGAAATGGTTCGCTCCAAAGGATTGATCAAGGGAAAAGGGTGGACGAGGGGTGACCTGTGGGGCTGTGGACGAAGTTGAGGGCTGTAGGGCGATTTGTCGACGATGTAATGCTTCGTTGTCGACTTGTCCCCAGGTCGAGAAGCTGGCCTGTGGATAACTCTGTGGATGACGCAAATCTGCTGGTAGGACCGGCCGCGATGGGGCGTGCCGGCCACCCGCGGACGGATGGAAGCGGCCGTCCTGGGAGCGCGGACGCCTGGGGGCGTCGGCCGTCCTGGGAGCGCGGACGCGTGGAAGCGGCCGTCCTGGCAGGTCGGACACCTGGAAGCGGCTGTCCCGGCAGGTCGGACACCTGGAAGCGGCTGTCCTGGCAGGTCGGACACCTGGAAGCGGCTGTCCCGGCAGCGTGGACGTCTAGAAACGGCCGTCCTGGCAGCGGGCCAGCCAGTCGGACGCCGCGGAGAACTCGCCGTCGGACGTGCCGGCCCGGGGTGCCCGGACGTCCTGGGGGTCGACTTCCGCGCGCGGGTACGACCCGAGGAAGCGCACCTGCGGGCAGACCCGCTTCAGCCCCATGAGCGCCTCGCCGACCCGGCGGTCCGAGATATGGCCCTCGGCGTCGATGGCGAAGCAGTAGTTGCCGATGCCCTCACCGGTGGGCCGGGACTGCAGCAGCATCAGGTTGACGCCGCGCACCGCGAACTCCTGGAGCAGTTCCAGCAGCGCACCGGGATGGTCGTCGCCCTGCCAGATCACGACGGACGTCTTGTCCGCGCCCGTGGGCGCAGCGGGGCGGGCCGGCCTGCCCACCAGGACGAAGCGGGTCTGCGCGTTCTCCGCGTCGTGGATCCCCGTCTCCAGCGGCTCCAGACCGTACGTGGCCGCCGCGAACTCGCCCGCGAAGGCGGCGTCGTACCGACCCTCCTGGACGAGTCGCGCACCGTCCGCGTTCGAGGCCGCGGATTCCCAGAGCACGTCCTCCGCGAGGTTCGCCTTCATCCAGTTGCGCACCTGCGGCTGGGCGGCGGGGTGCGCGGTCACGGTCTTGATCTCCGACAGCTTCGTGCCCGGCCTGACCAGCAGCGCGAAGGTGATCGAGAGCAGCACCTCGCGGTAGATCATCAGCGGGGAGCCCGCGACCAGCTCGTCGAGGGTCGTGGTGATGCCGCCCTCCACCGAGTTCTCGATCGGGACGAACGCGGCCTCGGCCTCGCCGTTGCGGACGGCGTCGAGCGCGGCGGGCACCGACACCATCGGGACGAGCTCCCGCGTGGCAGCCTCCGGAAGCGTGCGCAGGGCGACTTCGGTGAAGGTGCCTTCGGGACCGAGATACGCGTAGCTGGCTGGCATGACCTCACCCTAATGGGCCTTGCGCGACCCGGCTCACACCGCAGGAGACGGCCGCGGTCCCGGGGCTTCGGGGTGACTCACCCCTCCAGCAGCCGCTGCCCCACGTACTCCCCCTCCGCCGCCCCACCGGGCACGGCGAACAGGCCGCTCGACTCGTGCCGGATGAACGGCGACAGCGCGTCGCCCCGGTCGAGCTTGCGCTGGACGGGGACGAAGCCGCGCAGCGGGTCGGCCTGCCAGCAGACGAAGAGCAGGCCGGCGTCGGGCGCCCCGTCCGCGGCGAAGCCGTCGTGGAAGGAGAACGGCCGGCGCAACATCGCCGCGCCCCCGTTCTGGTCGGGCCGGGTGATCCGGGCGTGCGCGTTGACGGGGACGACCAGGTTGCCGTCGGGACCGGTCAGGTCCAGGTTCATCGGGATCGTCTCGGTGCCGCCGGTCAGCGGTGCCCCGTTCGACTTCCGGCGCCCGATGACGTCTTCCTGCTCCTTGGCCGGGAGCCGCTCCCAGTCGTCGAGGAGCATGCGGATACGGCGTACGACGGCGTACGAGCCGTTCGCCATCCAGGTCGGGTCGCCGCCGGCCGGCACGAAGATCCGCTGGTCGAAGTCGGGTTCCGCGGGCTTGGGATTACGGGTGCCGTCGATCTGGCCCATCAGATTGCGTGCTGTCAGGCCCTGCTGGGCGGTCGCACCGGGCGAGCGGTTGAAGCCGTTCATCTGCCAGCGCACGCGGGCCGCGCCGCCCGCGTCCTTCTGGATGGCCCGCAGCGCGTGGAAGGCGACCAGCGCGTCGTCGGCGCCGATCTGCACCCACAGATCGCCGTTGCTGCGCTGCTTGTCGAGCCGGTCGGAGGAGAAGTCGGGCAGCGGGTCGAGGGCGACCGGGCGCTGCTTCTCCAGGCCCGTACGTGCGAAGAAGCTGTGGCCGAAGCCGAAGGTGACCGTGAGGGACGAGGGGCCGGCGTCGCGGGCGACGTCCGTGTCGTCGTGTGCCGCCGCCTCGCCCGCCATCAGGCGCTGGGCCGTCGCCGACCAGCGGCGCAGCAGTGCGGCGGCCTCCTTGCGGCCCGCACCCGCGGTCAGGTCGAAGGCGACGAGGTGACCGCGCGCCTGGAGGGCGTTGGTGATGCCCGGCTGATGTTTCCCGTGAAACGTCACCGCGTGCGCGCCGAGCGAGCTCAGCGGGGTGACCTTCTCGCTCGCGGGGGCCGCCGCGTAGCCGGCGGCGCCGCCGGCCGCGCCCAGGGCAAGACCGGTAGCACCGGCGGTACCGAGCAGTCGCCGCCGCGAGAAGACCCCATGGGGAGGGGCTTTTTCGGAAGTGGCCTTCCCGGGGGTGCCGTTTCCGGAAACGGCCTCCCCGGGGGTGCCGTTTTCCGAAGTGGTCCTCCCGGGGGAGGCGTTTTCGGAAGTGGCCTCCGGAGGGGACTGGTCAGCCATGGTGAGGTCAGCCGATCTTCGCGTTCTTGTTCACGGTCGCTTGGTCGATGTCGGAGGTCCGCACGGTCACCGAGATCTTCCAGTCGCCCGCCATGGGGATCTGTACCCCGGTCGCCGTCCAGTGTCCGGTGGCGATGCGGTCGGGTACCACCGGCAGCGGGCCGATGTCCTTCGCGTCGAGGTCGAAGGCGACCTTCACCTCGGGCACGTCGAAGGCCTTGCCGTTCGGCCGCTCCACGAAGACGTGCATGTCGTTGCCGCCGACGCGCGCCGGGTCGAGGGTCAGTCGCACGGTGCCCTCGCCGTCCTGGCCCCCGGTGTCGAACGGGATCGTCAGGGACAGCGGACCGGACCGCTGCGAGGCAGACGCGGTGGCCGCCTGCGCCTCCTCCTCCGTACGGCCGGGTTCGGTGGACGTCAGTACGGTGGTGACCGCGAGCAGGACGACGGCGATGCCCGCCTCGGTGAGCACCGAACGGCGCAGCCCCGAGCGGTGCGGGTCGGCGTCCCGGATGCGCTTCTCGCGCGCGGTGGCCACGGCGGTCCGCTGCCGGGCCAGTTGGGCCGCGCGCCGGGTGTCTCCGGAAGCGGTCTCCCCTGAACCCGGCCCTGAACCCGGCTCCCTGGCACCGGAGGCGGGGACGGTGGCGTGCTGTTTCTCCATCGCGCGCTGCTCCACCACGGTGGCCGCGGCGACCTCAGCGCTCGGCAGCTCCGACAGCTGCGCGGTCCAGCGCCGGGAGATCCACGCGATGCCGACAAGAACCGCGACCAGGCCGACCTTGACGAGGAGCAGTTGGCCGTACGAGGTGTCGGTGAGCGCGGACCAGGAACCGACCTGGCGCCACGACTGGTAGAGCCCGGTCGCGGCCAGGGTGACCACGCTGACGAACGCGACGCGCGAGAAACGGCGGACGGACGCCGTGTCGATCTGCTGGTCGGCGGGGGCCCGGTACAGCGCCACGAGCAGCGCCGAGAGCCCGCCCAGCCAGGTGGCGACGGCCAGCAGATGCAGGACGTCGACCGGCATCGCGATCCCCGGCTGGAGTCCGGTCGAGGCGTGCTCGGACATCGCCCAGGACGCGGCCAGGCCCGCCGCGACGACGGTGCCGCCGATCGCCAGCCCGAAGGTGAGGTCCTTCTGCTCGGCGGCGAGATCGACCGCGAGTTCGTCCGCGAGTTCGTCCGCCGGATCGTCCGCGAGACCGGCCGCGAGACCGTCGTCCGGCTCGTCGGCCAGGGCGGTGTCCTGCGCCCCGGTGTCCCGCGCGCCGCTCAGTTCGCCGTCCTGAGTGGCGTCCTGCGTGGCGTCCTGACCGGCGTCCGCGCCGGTGCCGGTCGCCCCGGCCCGCCCGGCGTCCGCGCCCCCGGACCTGCCCGACGCCTCGACGGAGCCATCACCCGTCTCGACGGCCCCGTCTCGCTTCACGTACGCCCCGAACAACACCGCGATGAACAGCGCGCCCGCCGCGAGGAGCAGCAGCCGGGAGACCAGTGCCGCGCCCGTCTTGGTCTGCAGCACCTGCCCGAGCAGGCTCAGGTCGAAGACGTCGGCGATCTTCCCGGAGCCCGTGTACGAGCCGCGCAGAAGCAGCAGCAACAGCGTGGCCGCGGTGAGCGCGAGCCACCCGGAGACCACGAGCCGCTGCAGCGGACGTACCCCCGCACCCCGCTGCCAGCAGGCCAGCACGAAGGCCGCGCCGCCGATCATGAGGATGAAGCCCGCGTACGAGACGTAGCGCCCGAAGCCGTAGAGCCCGCCCACGACTCCGCCGCCGGCCGTCTGGTCGGACAGCGCGACGGAGGTCTGCGAGGGCGCGCCGATGGAGAAGGTGAAGGCGCCAGAGACGGGGTGGCTGTCCGCCGACACGACCTGGTACGTGACGGTGAACGTGCCGTCGGGCAGGCCCGAGTGCAGCTTCACGCCGTAGGTGGTGCCGCCCAGGTCGGACGTCTTGCCGGTGTCGACCCGCCGGCCCTTGGGGTCGAGGACGCGCACCGAGCCGTCGGACAGCGCGACGTTCTCGGAGAAGGTGAGCGAGACCTGTGCGGGCGCCTTGTCGACCACCGCTCCCTGCTGGGGGTCGCTGCCGGTCAGCGCGGCATGCGCGGAGGCCGGCGCGGCTCCGGCCAGCAGCACGCCGACGACGGCGACGAACAGCAACAGCAGCGTCCGTACCCGGAGAGCCGCGGGACGAGCGGTGGGCGGAGCGCCGCGGCGAGCCCCGCGGAGACCGGTCCGGAGACCGGCTCGGGGAGCGGTGGCCTGCGTCAAGGTTGATCCCTCCCTCAGTGCCCGGTCTCGGGGTTGTACGTCGCGGACTTCACCGGCATGGAGACCCGCACCGTGCCGGACTTGGCGAAGTGCAGCTCCACCGACACCTTCTCGCCCTGTTCGGGCTTGTGGGTCAGCTTCTCGAACATGACGTGGTTGGCGCCGCTGGCGAAGTCGAGCGTGCCGTGCGCGGGTACGGCAAAGGACTTCTCCTCCTCCATCGCGCCGCCCCGGGTGGAGTGCAGCGTGATGTCGCCCGCGAGGTCACTGGTGACCGAGGTCAGGGTGTCGGCCCCGCCGGAGTTGGTGACGGTGAAGAAGCCGGCCGCCATGTCGGCCATGGCCGGCGCCGGCATATAGGCATCGGTGACCTTCAGGTCGGGCTTGGCGGAGGTGGCCGTGGAGACCGCCGAACCACCCGAGTTCCCGCAGCCGGCCAGCGTCAGCGCAGCGGCTATGACCGCCGCGGATCCCGCGCACCGCCTCACGGGTTCTCCCCCTTGATGAGCTTGGGGAGATCCTTGGTGTAGTCGTCCACGGTGGCGTCCTCGCCGTACAGCACATAGCCGTCGTCGGTCTTCGGGGAGAACGCGATCACCTGGGTGCCGTGCACGGAGACGACCTTGCCGTTCTTGTCCTTCTTCGACGGCTCGATGGAGATGCCGAGGGTGCGGGCGCCGGCCTGGATCGTGGAGAAGTCGCCGGTCAGACCGACGACGTCGGAGTCGATCCCCTTGAGCCACTCGCCGAGCGCGGCGGGAGTGTCGCGGTCCGGGTCGGTGGTGACGAACACGATGCGGAGCTTGTCCTGCTCCGCCTTGGGCAGCTGCTTCTTGGCGACGGCGAGGTTGTTCATCGTCAGCGGGCAGACGTCGGGGCAGTGGGTGTAGCCGAAGTAGATCAGCGTCGGCCGGCCCTTGGTCTCCGCACGGAGGTCGTACTTCTTGCCGTGGGTGTCCGTGAGCACCAGGTCCGGCTTCTCGAACGGCTGGTCGAGCACGGTGGCGGCCCGTTCCGAGCCGGCCTCCGCGGAGACCTCGGCGACCGGTTTGTTGCCGTCGTCACTGCCGCAGGCGGAGAGGGTCAGAGCGGCGGCGGCGAACAGGGCGGCCGCCGCATACGTCTTCTTGCGCATAGAAAAATGTCCCAGATGTGAGAGCTCCGGTGCGCACCGGGGGCCGTCCGGGCCGTACCCGGTCCGGTACGGCGACGTCGCAGACCGCCCGGTGCGCACCGACAAGCGGGTGGGCCTCAGGCGTTCGTACGCCGACGACCGGCCAGAACGCCGTACGCCACGCCCGCGGCGCCGACGACGATGCCGACGATGGCCAGCACGCGCGCGGTGGTGTCACTGCTGTCGGAGGACGCGGTGGCCTCGGTGTCCTTGGCGGCCGACGCGGAGTCGGCGGAGGCGTCCTCGGCGGTGGAGCCGTGGTGGCCGTCCTCGGAGGCGGCGGACAGCGCGAGCGCGGGCGCCGGGTTCTCGGGCTCCTCCGCGCCCTCCTTCTGGGGCTCGATCCAGCGCACGACCTCCTTGTTGTCGTACGTCTGGATCGCCTTGAAGACGAGCTGGTCGGCGTCCTCGGGGAGCTGGCCGACGGAGAGCGGGAACTTCTGGAAGAAGCCGGGCTCCACGCCCTTGCCGGTGGCCGTCCAGGTGACCTTGGTGACGGCCTCGTCGATCTTCTCGCCGTGCATCTCGAGCGGCTTGGCCAGCTTCGACTTGGTGACCTTCACGTTCCAGCCGTCCAGGGGCTGGGGCATCACCGAGGCGAGCGGGTGCTCGGTCGGGAAGTTCACCTCGAGCTTGGTGGTCGAGGCGTCGTCACGCTCGTTCGGGACCTTGAAGTCGATCGTCGCGTAACCGCCCTTGGCGGCCACGCCCTCCGGCTGCACGCTGACGTGCGCGAAGGCGGGGGCGGACAGGACGACGACGGCCGAGGCGGCGAGGACGCCGGAGGCGGCGATACGGGAAGCCTTCATGGCAGAGACACTCCACTGTGAGCGATGGTCCGGTGAGGAAGAGGGGCGCGCGGGTGCGCGGAGTTGCCCCTCAGGGAGCGCGCCCGAAAAGGCGGGCACGCGCGCGTGCCGCACGACGGCATCCCCTCCGGTCGGAGTGCTCCACCACGTCGAGGGCGTGCTCCGAAGGCAGTCCTCCCGCGAGGGAGGGTTCTCCGACGGAATGCCCCCGCGAGGGGTGGGATGCGGCGTGTCAGGCAGCGAGGACGAGCGCGGCGTCCGACGGCGGGCCGCGCCTGATCACCGAGTGCTGGAGTGCGGTGGTACGGGGCTGGGGCGGTCCCGGCAGCGCGGTGCGGGGCACGCGCGGTGCCGTACCGGGCGTACCCGGAAGTCCCGCGCGCAGGGCGCGCACCAGCGAGAGGGCCGCGCGCAGGGACCGTACGAGCGCCGTCTCCGCGACGCCTTCGGCGGAGAGCCGCATGAGGCGCAGGACCGCCATGTCCCCGCGGCGCAGCACCCATCCGGCGGCGACGGCCGCGAGGACGTGGCCGAGCAGCATGGGCAGCGACGGCAGCACGGACATCGACGATCCGGCGGCCGTCATGGCGTCCGCGGAGTGGTGCATGGACTGCTGCGCGGTCCCGGCGCCGGTGCCGGTCGTGCCCGTGCCGAGCCGGGCGTCGGTGAGGAGCCGCTGGGCCTGCGCCGGGCTGATGGCCGCCGCCCCCGCTCCGCACACCAGCCGCGCCGCCCGCTCGACGAGTGAGGCGTCCGACATGGAGGACGCCATCGACGCGGACATGGACCCGGACATGGACGACGCCATGGACCCGGACATCGAGGTGCCGCCCGGCGCCGGCATCGTCGACATGCCCTGCTGCCCGAGCCCGAAGAGCGTGTGCAGCACGGTCTGGCCGACCGCGAGGACCGCGGCGATGCCCGGCAGCGAGCGCTCCCGCCCGGCCAACGGGGCGGCCACGGCGAACACCGCAAGGAATCCGGCGCCCATGGACCACAGCGGGATCCTGGCGCAGGAAGCGATCCCATGACCTGCCGCGGCCAGCACGACGCAGACCGCGGCGAACACCGCGGCCCGCAGAACCCGGAGGTCGCATCCGGAGCGCGCCGAACGCTGGTGGGGGGCAGTCATGGCGGGCTCATCATCGCACTGGCCTTACCCGGCCCATACGGCAGGTCCGCAAGATGGCCTACGGCCCGAAAGATGCCGTTTCGGGGGGAGTCGCCGACGCATATGCCTATTTCCGGTGTCCCCACATACACCGATCTGGGCGCCCGCGCATCCGCCGATCGGGCGGCAGCACGGGGTGCGGGCGATTGCACACCCGTCCTGGCGGCAATACGTAACGGTATGTCGAGCCGCGGCCGGGAGGCTGGAGCATGAGCATCTGGTGGTCACTCCATTTGCGGCGCGAAGCTGCGAGCGTCCCGCTCGCCCGGCGCCTGTTACTCGGCACGATGGAGACGGCGGGCGTGGATCCCGACGTCTCGTACGACCTTTCCCTCGCCCTCAGCGAGGCCTGTGCCAACGCCGTCGAGCACGGGGGGAGCACCGCGTCCAACGGCCCCTCCGAGGCGTACCGGGTCACCGCCTATCTCGACGGCGAGACGTGCCGCATCGAAGTAACCGACTCCGGGCCCGGTTTCCCGTCCGGTCTCCGCCAGGAGCTCGACCCCGCCCCGGCGGGAAGGTGCGCCCACCGGCCCCCGGTCCGCACCGTCCACAGCGAAGCCGAGAACGGCCGAGGGCTGTGTCTGATCCACGAACTCGCCGACCACGTCCACATCGGCAACAAGCCGGGCCGCGGCGGGGCCGTCGTGAGCTTCGACAAGATCCTCAAGTGGCGCCAGGACACGCCCCTGGTGACTGCGTGAGCGCACGCCGGCGGGACGGCATAGCTGAGTGCCAGCGGGACAGGGTGCGTCGACGGAACGGTGTGTGCCTGCGTGCGGCATGGGTCGTCGGCCGCCCTGGAGTTGCGCGGCCACCCGCCGGCCGGGTCCGTATTACGCGGCTATCGCCGACCGGGCCGGCGGCCCGGTGGAGGGAACGCCCGCCGGTATCGACGACTGCTCGTCGGCCCGCAGGGCCTCCGCCCACCTCGCTGCCGGGCCCATCCCGAGCGAGGCGGCCAGCATCACGCCGCCCAGAAGCAGCCATCCAGGGGTTCCCCAGCCGACGAGCAGGGCGGTCAGAACCAGGGGGCCCAGCGTGCGGGCCACCGTGACACCGGTGCCGAAGAAGCCCTGGTACTCGCCTGTGCGGTCGGCCGGGGCGAGGTCGAAGGCCAGCTGCCAGGAACCGGCGGACTGCTGCATCTCGGCGGCGATCTGAAGGAGCGCGCCCACCACCAGAATCCCCGCCGCGAGCCAGGGCGCGGTCCCGGCGGAGAGGGCGAACACCGCGCACGACGCCAGCATCACGAACCCGGAGCGCCGTATCGCCCGCGTGGCGGACGAAAGGCCTGTGACGCCGCGGGCCATCCGCACCTGGAAGGCCATCACCGCACCCGTGTTGAGCACGAACAGGGCGGAGACCAGCCAGGCGGGCGCGTCGGTCCGCTCGGTGATCCACAGCGGGATGCCGAGGCTGAGCAACGGCATCCGCAGCAGCAGGACCGTGTTCAGCAGCGTGACGAGCGCGTACGGGCGGTCGCGCAGGACACCGAGTCCGCGATCGCGGTGCACCGCGACGGACGGCACGGAAGGAAGCCGCAGCAGCAGCGCCGCGCAGAACAGGAAACTCACCGCGTCCAGCGCGAAGACCCCGAGATACGCGGCCCGCGTCCCCGCGTGCAGCGCGAGTCCGCCCAGACCGGCACCCACCGCCAGGCCGGCGTTGAGCGTCGACTGGAGGTGCGCGAGCAGTCCCGTCCGCTCCCCGGCCGGTATCAGCCCGGCCAGCAGCGCCTGCCGGGCCGCCGCAAGCCCCGAGTGCCCGGACGCGTACGCGCATGCCGCGAGCAGGAAGGGGACGAAGCCGCGCACGACCAGGAAGGACGCGACCGCCAGCGCGGTCGCCAGCGCGAGCAGCACCGCCGTGCCGCGCGGTCCGCGCCGGTCGGCGAGCCGGCCCAGCGGCACACCCACCAGCGAGCCGATCGCCCACGCGACGGTCAGCCCCAGTCCCACCCGGGAGGGAGCCAGGCCGACCACATGGGTGAAGTACAGAGCGGAGGTGACGTAATACGCGCCGTCGCCTACGGAGTTGCTGAGCTGGGCGAGTGCCAGCACCCGCTGCGGACCCGCGGGCGGCAAGAGCCGACTCGCCTTGGCGGGCCTGCCGCCGCTCGCAGTCCGGCTCGCGAAGCCACCGGCGGTTTCTTTCGCGAAGCCACCGGCGGTCTCCTTCACGAGACCGCGAGTGGTGGCGTCCGTGAGGCCGTGATTGGTGTCGTCCGTGAGACCGCGAGCGGTGGCGGCCGCGAAGCCGCGAGCGGTGGCGGCCGCGAAGCCGTGAGCGGAGGCGTCCGTGAAACCGCGACCGGTGTCGTTCGCCCGGTCCCTGGAGCGTGCGGCGCGTTTCGTCATGTCTTCGACGCTACGGGCCGGGTGGGTCGCTCAACAGGCCCAATTATCACGCCTTTTCATGACCCAATTCATGCCCGCCCATGACATCCGTCATGCCGGACCCCGTCCCTGCCGGGCCGGCACCGGGTCCCTGCCTGATCGGCACCGGGTCCCTGCCTGGTCGGCACCGGGTCCCTGCCTGGCCGGCACCCGGTCCCTGTCCGGCCGGGCCCGCGCCCGTCCGCAGCCGATCCCTCTCAGGCCCGCACTCGACCCCCCTCAACGCCCCCGCTCCACCCGCCCAACCTCCCCCAACACCCCTCCCAGCACCTCCAACGCCTCGGGATACACCCGCTCCCGAGGCGTCCCGTACCCGACCACCAGCCCTTGCGGCCGGTCCTCGGCCGTCGCGTGCCAGTGGTCGCCGAGGTGCCCGACCGCGAGCCCCTCCCGTTCGGCCAGTGCCAGCACCTCGGCCTCGTCCGGCACCTCCACCAACGCATGCAGCCCCGCCGCGATCCCGCGCACGCTCCAACGCGCCCCCAGCCGGTCGAGAAGCTGGTCCCGGCGCCGTCGGTACCGCAGCCGGGAGGCGCGCACATGCCGGTCGTACGCATGGCTGGTGATCATCTCGGCGAGTGCCAACTGACCGATGGTCTCGGTGTGATGATCGCTGTGCAGCTTGACGTCGGCCACCGCGTCGACCAGGTCCGGGGGCAGCACCATCCAGCCGAGCCGCAGCGCCGGGCCGAGGGTCTTCGAGGCCGTGCCCAGGTAGGCGACATGTCCCGGCGCCATCCCCTGGAGCGCGCCGACGGGCTGCCGGTCGTAACGGAACTCCCCGTCGTAGTCGTCCTCGACGATCAGCCCGCCACGCGCGCGTGCCCAGTCGGTGAGCGCCCGCCGCCGCTCGGGGTGCAGGGTCACGCCGGTCGGGTACTGATGGGCGGGAGTGACGACCACCGCGTCCTCGTCGGTCAACTGCCCAGCACAGGCGCCGCGTTCGTCGACGGCCAGCGGCACCACCTGCCCGCCGCCCCGCCGCACCACATTCCGGTGGAACGGCAGCCCGGGATCCTCCATCGCGACCACTCCGCCGTCCAGCACCCGCGTGAGGAGCGCGAGTCCCTGCACGTATCCGGAAGTGATCACGATCCGCTCGGGCGGTGCGGTGACGCCGCGGGCCCGTCCCAGGTATCCGGAGAGGGCCGTCCGCAGTTCGATGCGGCCGCGCGGATCCCCGTAGTCGTAGGCCAGGGAGGGTGCGGTCGCGATCGCGCGCCGCAGCGCCCGCAGCCAGGCCGCCGCCGGGAACGCACCGACGTCCGGGCTGCCGGGGCGCAGGTCGAAACGGGGTGCACGCACGCGTGGAGCCCCCACAGCGGGCGACACGCCGTCCGTCGGCAGCGCGGCCACCTCGGTGCCGGAGCCCTGCCGCGCCCTCAAGTAGCCCTCGGCGACGAGCTGGTCGTACGCCGCCTTCGCCGTCCCCCGGGATATGCCCAGCTCGGTGGCGAGCCGCCGGGTGGCAGGCAGGCGCGTGCCCGGTATGAGGCGTCCGTCGCGCACGGCGTCCCGCAGCGCCCGTTCGAGCCCCGCCCTGCGTCCGTTCACCCCGTCCGGCTCCAGATGCAGATGCAGATCCACACCGACGCCGGACCAGAAGTCCTCCACGAAAAGCCGCCCCCTAGAAACGCCTGGTCACCACTGGACATCACTGGACACTGGACACACGAATGGCCGGGTACCCCACCGGTACCCGGCCGTCCGTGTCGTACCGCCCGTCATCAGCCGTTGACGGGCACTTTCTAGCCCTTCAGGGACGCCATCCAGGCCTCGACCTCGTCGGAGCGGCGCGGCAGCCCCGCCGACAGGTTCCGGTTGCCGTTCTCGGTGACCAGGATGTCGTCCTCGATGCGGACGCCGATGCCGCGGTACTCCTCGGGGACGGTCAGGTCGTCCGCCTGGAAGTACAGGCCCGGCTCGACGGTCAGGCACATGCCCGGCTCCAGCGTGCCGTCGACGTACGTCTCGGTGCGGGCGGCCGCGCAGTCGTGGACGTCCATGCCGAGCATGTGACCCGTGCCGTGCAGCGTCCAGCGGCGCTGGAGGCCCAGCTCCAGGACGCGCTCCACGGGACCCTCGACCAGACCCCACTCGACGAGCTTCTCGGTCAGCACGTGCTGCGCGGCGTCGTGGAAGTCGCGGTACTTGGCACCCGGCTGCACGGCCGCGATACCGGCCTCCTGGGCCTCGTACACGGCGTCGTAGATCTTCTTCTGGATCTCGGTGTACGTGCCGTTGACCGGCAGCGTGCGCGTGACGTCCGCGGTGTAGAGCGTGTGCGTCTCCACGCCCGCGTCCAGCAGGAGCAGGTCGCCGGAGCGGACCGGGCCGTCGTTGCGCACCCAGTGCAGCGTGCACGCGTGCGGTCCCGCGGCGCAGATCGAGCCGTAGCCGATGTCGTTGCCCTCGACGCGGGCGCGCAGGAAGAACGTGCCCTCGATGTAGCGCTCGCTGGTCGCCTCGGCCTTGTCCAGGACCTTCACGACGTCCTCGAAGCCGCGCACGGTCGAGTCGACGGCCTTCTGCAGCTCGCCGGCCTCGAACTCGTCCTTGACCAGCCGCGCCTCCGACAGGAAGACCCGCAGCTCCTCGTCGCGCTCGGCGGTCACCTTGTCGGTGAGCGCCGCCTCGATGCCGGCGTCATGGCCGCGGACGACCCGGACCGGGCCGGTGGCCTCGCGCAGCGCGCCGGCGAGCTCCCGCACGTCCGAGGCCGGGATGCCGTACAGCTGCTCGGCCTCGGCCAGTGAGTGGCGGCGGCCGACCCACAGCTCGCCCTGTCCGGACAGCCAGAACTCGCCGTTCTCGCGGTCGGAGCGCGGCAGCAGGTAGATCGTCGCCTGGTGGCCGCCGCTCCGGGCCGGCTCCAGGACCAGGACGCCGTCCTCGGTCAGGTTGCCGGTGAGGTACGCGTACTCGACCGAGGCGCGGAAGGCGTACTCCGTGTCGTTCGAGCGGGTCTTCAGGTTGCCCGCGGGGATCACCAGGCGCTCGCCCGGGAAGCGCGCGGACAGCGCGGCACGGCGGGCGGCGGTGTACTCGGCCTGGGCGATCGGCTCCAGACCGCGCAGCTCGGTGTCCGCCCAGCCGGACTTCATGTTCTCGGCGAGCTCGTCGGACACGCCCGGGTACAGGCCGTTCTTGCGCTGCTTGATCGGCTCTTCCTCGCCCGCTTCGTCAGCGGCTTCGTCGAGCACGGCTTCCGGGGTCTCCGGGGTGAGCGCCTCCGACACGGTCTGCCTCCTAGTTACGACTCTGGACCACCCCCCATCGTACGGTCGTACGGAAGGGGGCCCAGGGCCGTAGGACCTGTTACCGCGCGCTCACTCGAACCGCGCCGCCAGCAGGACGACGTCCTCGTCGCTGTCCGCCTCGTCGAGCCCCTCGGGCAGCACACTCCGCAGGACGTGGTCGGCGACCGCGTCCGGATCGGCGCGCAGCGCCCGCGGCACACCCGCGGCGGCCGCGTGCAGCCGGGCGAAGGCGCGGTCCATGGGGTCGCCGGTGCGATGCAGCAGTCCGTCGGTGTAGAGGAGCACCGTCTCGCCCGGCTCGGCGCACAGCTCGACGCTCGGCGCCTCCCAGCAGGCGAGCATCCCCAGGGGAGCCGACAGGGACGTCTCGACGAACTCGGTGCGCCGCTCGCCGATCACCAGGGGCGGGCTGTGTCCGGCCCCGGCGAGGGTGATCTTGCGCAGGGCCGGTTCGCAGTACGCGAAGAGGGCGGTGGCGGAGCGGGCCGGCTCGGTGAGCCGCAGCAGCAGTTCGAGGTCCGACAGGACGGCTACGGGGTCCTCGCCCTCCATCACGGCGTACGCCCGCAGGGACGCTCTGAGGCGGCCCATCGCGGCAACCGCGCTGGGCCCGGAGCCGGTGACCGATCCGACGGCGAGTCCGAGGGCGGCGTCGGGCAGCGGCAGCGCGTCGTACCAGTCGCCACCGCCGCGCGGACCGGTGCGGTGCCGGACGGCGAGCTGGACGCCGGAGACCCGGGGCAGCCGCGGGGGAAGCAGCTCCTCGGAGATCGTCGTCATGCACGCACGCGTGCGCTCCAGTTCCGTCAGGCGTGCCAGGTGCTCGGCCGCGTAACGGGCGTACAGCCCGATGAGGTGACGCTGGCGCTCGACCGGCTCCGCGGGCTCGTCGTAGAGCCATACGGCGGCGCCCAGCCGGCCCGCGTCGTCGGTGGACAGGGGGAGTGCGTAGCTCGCGGCGTAGCCGAGCCGGGCGGCCACTTCGCGGTGGCGGGGATCGAGCCCGTCCCCGGCGAACAGATCGGGCTCGGCGATCTCGCCCTCGCCGCCCGGCAGTCCGTCCAGGATCTTCCCGTACGACATGGAGCTGCGCGGGACGGTCTCGATGTGCCCCAGATCCGCGCGGGCCAGGCCCAGGCCGATCGTGGTGTCCGGGCCGAGCCCGTCGTGCGGTTCCAGGACGACGAGGCCGCGCCGGGCGCCCACGAGGGCGGCGCCGGCGCGCAGCAACTCCTGGAGGGCGTCGGTCAGGGACGCGGTACGCGCGAGACGCTCGGTGAGTTCGTGCAGGGTCGTGAGATCGGAGACCCAGCCCGCGAGGCGATCTTGAAGAACGGCTCCGGCGCCGGTGGAAGACGTGGCTGATGGGGTACCCGTGGCGCTAGGCGTCGGCGCGACAGTGTGTGCGGGCGCGGGAACCGTGGAATCGATTCCGGCCACTTTCGGGAGGTGAGGGGCGTTCATGGTGTCCGGCTTTCCGACCGGTGCGTATTGCTCAATAGCATCGCAAACCCCCATGTCATTCTGCGCCGCTAGCAGTGTCTCCACATGTACACGCACTCGTGAGGGGATGTCCAGCATTGTCCTGCTGGGATTCCTGGTGTCCATGAGACACTTGCGGAAAAGCAAAGTTGGCTTAAAACTGCCTCGGGTAACGGGTTATTGAGGTCGACTGGCCTAGCTCGACGGAGCGTCACAGCGGTCGTGATGGGTACGTACTCGGTGAAGGCCAGGGGCGGTTGAGATCCGCCCGGAACCTGGCAGCGGACCCGGGCGTCTTAACCACCGACGACCGTGCCCCATCCTCCCGTGGCGGAGGCGGCGAGTAGTACTCGGTACGGCAAACGCCAGGCGCCGCCACCCCACGCCATGCCCCTGCTTCTGATAGACGCAGTATGGACGCCGACGCAGCCAACGCTCGGCCCATAGGGGTTCCCCTTGCCTCGTGCAGGGGTGTGATGCGCCAGCAGGTACGCACAGTGAAGAGATCGACACATGGTGTGATTGTGATCCACAGTGTTGCCAGGCGTGCAACGGAAAGGAACGAGCGCTCATGCGCGAGATCCTCGGAAGGCGACGCAGGCTCCTGTCCAGGCGAAACAGCAGGAGCCCTGAGATGCTCAGCGCGGCCCTGACCTTCGCTACCCAATGGCAGTGGCCCGTACTCCCGGGTGTGGCACCGGATCCGCGAGGGCGGGCCGGCTGCGCATGCCCCGACCCGGAGTGCACGGTGCCAGGTGCCCACCCCTTCGACCCCGGCCTCCTCGCGGCCACCACCGACGAGCGCATGGTGCGCTGGTGGTGGAACAACCGGCCATCGGCACCGATCGTGCTGGCCACCGGAGGCACGGCTCCCTGCGCGGTGAGCCTGCCGGCTCTCGCCGCCGCCCGCGCCCTCGACGCCCTCGACCACATGGGGATGCGTCTCGGCCCGGTCGTCGCCTCCCCCTCGCGGTGGGCGATCCTCGTCGCGCCGTACTCCCTGGAGCAGCTCGGCGAGCTGCTGTACGCCAAGGACTACGTCCCCGGCTCCCTCCGCTTCCACGGAGAGGGCGGCTACATCGCGCTGCCGCCGTCCGAGACCGGCCAGGGCCAGGTCCGCTGGGAGCGGGCTCCGCTGCCCGGTTCGGCCGTGCCGTGGGTGCCGGATGTGGAGGCCGTCGTGGACGCGGTGGTCGAAGCGCTCACTCGTACGGGTGTGAGCGCGCCCGAGTTGTAGGGGTGTCGGGCGCGCGGTGAACCGGGCGCCCGCCCCGCCCCTTATCTTCCCCTCATGAACCTTCGCCTGCTCGCACTCGCGGGCGTAGTGGCGGTCACGGTGGCTCTTCCGCTGGCCGTGGCATCCGCAGGACCCGTCGGCGACGGCGGTCCTGCGGCCGTACGTGCATCAGGACACGACGGCCGGCACGACGAACTCGGGGGCGGGCACGGCAACGAGTACCGGGACGGGCGCGGCGACAGCAAGGGGACGGTCCCCGAACCCGGGCGCTCACCCCTGCTGCTCGGCCTCGGGCTCGCCACCGCCGCCCGCTGTGGGCCCGAACTCTCCTCCCCCGACGGGATCGAGGCGCAGACGTGTGTGCTGACGCAGGGTGAGGACACCTGGGCGCGTACCTACTACCGCAACGCGACGGGCGACGAGCTGAGTTCCGCACTGAGTCTCATGGAGCCCGATGGCCGCACCGTGCAGATGTACTGCGCGGTGGGCGCCGGTGACGAGCCGGGTATGTGCGAGACACCGCGGCGGCACACAGCGGGCGAGCCGGCGGCGTACACGGCGGTCGCGGAGTTCGCGGAGGGGGCCGGGCGTGGACCGCTTCTGCTGCGGTCGGGCAGCAACTCTCGCCGCTCGTAGGCGCGTTGGCGCCGAGGGCCGGGCTGCGCACATGAAAAGACCCGGTTGCTGGCGACGGGGGATGCACCAGCAACCGGGCTAATGGAACGGTAACAAGAGATCGGCTTTTCGCAAATTCGATCTCGGCTATTCGGACACGGATTTGCCTGTCACAACTGGGAGTTGTGACAGGAGTCACCCGATTCGCCGGACCTCGACCAGCTGACCGGCCGTTCAGTGCGAACCTGTGTGTCAGCTGAGCGTGACCTGTCGGTTGGTCAGGCCGCCGCGCGCGCGTCGCTCGTCCGCACTGAGCGGGGTGTCCGCCGCGAGAGCGGCCGTGAGGCGCTCGGCGAACTCGGCGGCCGGCTTCTCGATGTCGTCGGCCGTGACGCCGGTCGGCAGATCCCAGACCGGCACCGTCAGGCCGTGTGCCCGGAAGGAACCGACGAGACGCGTGCCCTCGCCGAGGCTGGAGCGGCCTGCCGCGTGCAGCCGCGCGAGGGCGTCCAGAAGGTGCTCCTCGGCGTACGGCATGACCCAGCGCAGGTGGTTCTTGTCCGGGGTCTCGCACCAGTAGGCCGCGTCGACGCCGGCGAGCTTGACGGTCGGGATGGCGGCCGCGTTGGCCCGCTCCAGGGACGCGGTCACTTCCGGTGTCGCGTTCTCCGCGTCGGGAACCCAGAATTCGAAGCCCGCGTGCACAACTGGCTCGAACGCGCCTTGGGGGTCGAGCAGATCCTGCAGCCGCGGACCGTCGGCGGGGGCGCGGCGGCCCTCGACCGGTGTGCCGGGCTCTGCCGTGAGCGCGCGCTGGAGGGTGTCGGCGAGGTCGCGGCTGATGTCGCCGGACGCCGTGTCGTTCTGCAGGCCGAGGAGGACCGAGCCGTCGTCGCGGCGCAGCGCGGGCCACGCCATCGGCAGCACGGTGGCGAGCGTCACCGAGGGGACGCCGTCGGGGAGGCTCTCCTTGAGCTTCAGCTCGACGGTCGCCGCGGGCACCAGCTCGCGCAGGGCGATCCAGTCGCCCTCGCCCGGCAGGCTCTCGAACGGGCGCTGCACCAGCTCCGTCACCGCGTGGGCGGCCGCCCGGCCGTGACAGGCCTTGTAGCGCCGGCCGCTGCCGCAGGGGCAGGGCTCGCGAGCGCCGACGACCGGGATCTCCCCGTCTTTCAGCTGAGGCTGCTTGGCCTTCGTCTGGGAACGCTTCTTGGCCATCGTGGGTGTCTCCCGGTTACGGCTCGTCCTGTACGGGCGCGAGCCTAGCCGTTCGTACGAGGGCCGACGGGACCCTGTGGACAACGCACCGCATCGTCCCGTGGTCCCGCGGGCGGTGCTCGGTCCGGGGTCACCCGGGCCACGTCCGTGCGGTGCGTGCCGGGTCGAGTGGTCCGGAACGAGCAGGCTGGGGCGAGTCGGTCTCGGCCGGTGGGCTCAGTCCACGTCCTCGAAGGCGTCCACCAGACTCAGCTCGGGTATCGCGGTGGACACGGACGGGGACGCGACGCGCGTAGCGAAATCGTCACGGCGGTGCGCGGTCCCGACGTCGTCCTGGACGACGACCCACACCGTGACCTCACCGCGGGTGTCGTCCCGGACGCCCCAGTCCTTGGCGAGTGCCGTGATGATGTTCAGCCCACGGCCCCCGCGCGCGGTGACCGAAGGCGTGGCCGGAACCGGGCGGGTCGGACCACCGCCGTCCGTGACCTCAACCGTGAGACGGCCCGCCGTGTCGACGCGCCATGCGGCGCGTACGTCGCCGTCGCCGGCCAGGGCGTCGCCGAGTGGCCTGCCGTGCCGGCAGGCGTTGCTCAATAGTTCGGAAAGGATCAGAACGGCGTCGTCGATGACCGCTTCCGCGACGCCACCGGTACGCAGCTGGTCCCGCATCCGGTGTCTCGCTGCCCCTACGCCCGCAGGGCCATGGGGAACGGCCATGCTCGACGACGCGGGCACCTCCTGTGCCACCACCAACGCCACCCCCGAGACCTCCTTTGCCCCACGCCACGGTGTGAATGCCCCTTTGGACTGGACCGGAAACCGGCCAACCCACGTCCTCTGACGCACTCGTAACGATCGAATACGGACCGAACGCGCCGGTGCACTCCCTGTAATCGCGTGGCCGGTTTTCGACGGATTTCCGGTGGCCGGAATTCGGGGTGATCTCGGTCCGGTCAGCGGCCCAACTGGTGCAGCACGGCGCGCGGACGGTTGGTGATGATGGCGTCGACGCCCAGGTCAACGCAGAGATCGACGTCCTCGGGCTCGTTCACGGTCCACACGTGCACCTGGTGACCGGACCGCTTGAGGCGCTCGATGTACCCGGGGTGACCCCGCACGATCCGCATCGAAGGGCCTGCGATCCGGACACCGGCGGGAAGCCTTCCGTCGCGCAACCGGGGTGAGACGAACTGCAGCAGATAGACCGTCGGCAAAGTCGGGGACGCGGCGCGGACGCGGTGCAGCGAGCGCGCCGAGAAACTCATGACGCGTACGGGCGACTCGGCGGCCGTCTCCGGGGCGTCCAGGCCGAAGCGCTTCAGCAGGAGCAGCAGCCGCTCCTCGACCTGGCCCGCCCAGCGGGTGGGGTGCTTGGTCTCGATGGCCAGCTCCACGCGGCGGCCGGCGTCGGCGACGAGTTCGAGCAGCCGCTCCAGGGTGAGTACGGAGGTGTCCTCCGGGTCCCCGGGGCCGTGTTCCCAGTCGGGGGCCTCGTCACGACCCTTCCACGAGCCGAAGTCGAGGGCGGCGAGGTCGGCGAGCTCCAGCGCGGAGACCGCTCCGCGGCCGTTGGAGGTGCGGTTGACACGGCGGTCGTGGACGCAGACGAGATGGCCGTCCGCGGTCAGCCGTACGTCGCACTCGAGGGCGTCGGCGCCGTCCTCGATGGCCTTCCGGTACGCGGCCAGAGTGTGCTCGGGAGCCTCTTCCGAGGCACCGCGGTGGGCAACGACTTGGATCGGATGCTGTCGTGCGAGGGTCACCGCGTCATGGTGCCACCGTCGCGGGGTACGCGTGGAGGCGAAGACGTCGGGAATGCGTCTGTTTCGTCAGAAAGGTCCGATATAAAGGATGGTCTCGGACCCACAGCGACCGCTTATGGTGCTCTGACGGCCGGTGGGAAAAGCTGACGGCATACAAAAGCACATGCACAGCTGAATCGCGCCGGCCCGTCCACAAGCGTGAGTGAGCGTGACCGAGTGCGACCGAGAACAACAGCCGTGGATCGAGGAGAAGAGCTGTGAGCACCGAGAACGAGGGCACCGCGGTACCCCCGGCCCCGTCCGCGCCTCCCGTGCCGGTGGACGCTCCCGCTGCTTCCGCGAGGAACGCCCCGCCCGAGGGCGGCGCGCCGACGACTCCGATCCCTGCGGTGCCCCAGGGTGCGCCCGGCGCGTCGGAGCATGACCTGGTGTCCGCACCGCAGGGCGCGCCCTACGCGGCCGCCGGCGCCGCCCCGGGAGCGGGTGCCCCCGGGCAGGGTCAGGGTCAGGGCTTCGGTGAGCACGGGCATGGTGCTCCGGGTCAGGGGCAGGGCTTCGGTGAGCACGGGCATGGTGCTCCGGGTCAGGGGCAGGGCTTCGGTGAGCACGCGCAGGGTGCGCCCGGCTCGTCGTCCGTTCCCGAGGGTGGCTGGCCGCCGCCTCCGCCCGCCGTCCCGTCGTACGCGGACGGCGGTGGTTCGGGGTCCGGTTGGGGCTCCTCCTACGAGCAGCCCGCGCCCAAGCCGAAGTCCGGCCGCGGTGGTCTGGTCGCCTCGATCCTCGTGGCCGCGCTGGTCGCGGGGGGCGTCGGCGGCGGTATCGGCTACTCGCTGGCCAAGGACAACGACGACTCCTCGGGCTCCACGACGGTGTCCGCCTCCGAGAGCGGCGGCGACCTCAAGCGCGAGGCGGGCACGGTCGCGGGCGTGGCCGCCAAGGCCCTGCCGAGCACCGTCACCATCGAGGCCGAGAGCAGCAGCGGCGAGGGCGGCACCGGGACGGGCTTCGTGTTCGACAAGCAGGGCCACATCCTCACCAACAACCACGTCGTGGCGGACGCGGTCGACGGCGGCAAGCTCACCGCGACCTTCGCCAGCGGCAAGAAGTACAACGCCGAAGTGGTCGGCCACGCACAGGGTTACGACGTCGCCGTCATCAAGCTCAAGAACGCGCCCTCGGACCTGCAGCCCCTGGCGCTCGGCAACTCCGACAAGGTGGCCGTCGGCGACTCGACGATCGCGATCGGCGCGCCCTTCGGCCTGTCCAACACCGTGACCACGGGCATCATCAGCGCCAAGAACCGCCCGGTGGCCTCCAGCGACGGCAGCGCCAGCAGCAAGGCCTCGTACATGAGCGCCCTGCAGACCGACGCGTCGATCAACCCGGGCAACTCCGGTGGCCCTCTCCTGGACGCCGGTGGCGCGGTCATCGGCATCAACTCCGCGATTCAGTCGAGCGGCGGCGGTCTGGGCGGCACCAGCCAGTCCGGCTCGATCGGCCTGGGCTTCGCGATCCCGGTCAACCAGGCGAAGTACGTCGCCCAGCAGCTGATCAAGACCGGCAAGCCGGTGTACGCGAAGATCGGCGCCTCGGTCTCCCTGGAGGAGGGCACCGGCGGCGCGAAGATCACCGAGCAGGGCGCGAACAACGCCGCCGCGGTCGAGTCCGGCGGCCCGGCCGCCAAGGCCGGCCTCAAGCCCGGTGACGTCATCACCAAGCTCGACGACATGGTGATCGACAGCGGCCCCACTCTCATCGGCGAGATCTGGACCCACAAGCCCGGTGACACCGTCAAGCTCACGTACACCCGCGGCGGCAAGACCCACACGGCCGACCTGACCCTGGGCGAACGCGAGGGCGACAGCTGAGCCGACGCGGCGTCTGGTGGGCTCGCGTGAGGCGGCCGACGCCGCGGCTGGTGGGCCCACCTGAGGCAGCCGACGCCGCGTCGCGGGCCCACCTGGGGCAGCCGACGCCGCGCCCCCGCCGCTCACCTGAGGCGGGGGGCCAGGTGAGCCGCGGACGTGCCGCTCGACCCGTTAGTCTTGTCCCCGCGCGGCCGACGATCGTGGGCCGCGCGGGGTGGGTTGCCCGAGCGGCCTAAGGGAACGGTCTTGAAAACCGTCGTGGCAGCGATGTCACCGTGGGTTCAAATCCCACACCCACCGCAGCTGAACGGCCCCTGACCAGCAAGATCGGTCGGGGGCCTTCGTCATGCCTGATGCCCGCTCCGCACCGCTGGCCCGTGGTTCCCCGTCCGATCGGGCACGCGAGGGACACGGCCTACTCCGGGGGCGACTACTCGTGCGGGAGATCGCAAGCGTCACGCTCCAGGTGCAGGCGACGGAGCTCTCGTAGCTCGGCGACGGGAAAGGGATGCTGCACCCACTTCTTCAGGTACCCGTCCTCGCCGTGCAGCTGAAAGACGTCTTGCGCGGCTTCCATGACCACGTGACCGATAGTGCTGCGCGGCTGGACTGAGCTCCACAAGAGCTCGCCTTCGTCGTCAGGCAGATTGAAGCTGTTGAACATGTCAGGGAACAGGTAGATCCCCATCTCGACGGCTGTCCCGCGGCTGTTGAGGACCCACCTCACTTCTGGGGGCTCCAAGTCGAACGAGAACTTCCGAGTAGCGTCAGGTCCGTACAGCCCTGCAACGCCCACGAGTAGATCAGCAAGAGCATTTGTGCAGTAGCTCGGACTGCATTTCTGCTCCGACTCACCATCGGCGATTCGATACGTTGCCCAACCAGATCCGGTCAGACTCCAGCTGAACTGGAGATCACTCGACACTTGATCCCTCCCCTGTACGAACGACCTTGACGCCCTGGGCCGCGACTGCCGGCTCTGCCTGGATCCATGGCGGACGGGATGGGAGCACCCCACGCACGCCATTACGCGGCCGGCACTCGCGAACGGCGCCCCGCCATCTCGGAACCTGAGCGCCCCCGCCGGCGGCAGGCTTTGCCCGCAGCCGTGCCTATGCGGTGCTCGACTCATGGCTGCCCGGCCCTATCCACATGTGGGCGCGCGTCAGGATTCGAACTCCTCCGCAAACGCGTCCTGCTCTCTGCATAGATCCCGGGTCAGGAGTCGTCCTCAACGAGTCCAAACCCACGCGGCCATCTCACCACATACCTCTGACATCGACGACTATGGAGTCCAACCGGCGTTGACGGACGAGATGGTTGAAGATGCCGAGCGCCTTCTCGGCATCTCGCTTCCTGCCTCGCTACTGACGCTTTTGCGGGTGCAGAACGGCGGTGGGGTGGCGGAGCGCTGGAACGTGTTTCCCACTCCGGTGCCGACATCGTGGAACGACAACCACGTGCCGTTCGGTGACCTGTTGGGGGTCGGCCGACGCGAGCGGATGACATCGCTTCTGGACGCGCCATATCTGGTTGAGGAGTGGGACCTTCCGGCGCCGATTGTCCTTCTCTCCGGTGACGGGCACTGCTGGGTCGCGCTCGACTACCGGGCCTGCGGTCGGCAAGGCGATCCCTCGGTCACGTGGTTCGACACCGATGCGGAAAGCGACCTCGTCCTCGCTCCTGACTTCGAGTCGTTTGTCGAAGGGCTCACATCAACCGATGGGCTCGCCTCCAGCGTTCAGCCGGTCTGAGGCTCCTGGCCAGATATATCTCCGGCTCGGGCTTTTGTCTGGGTCAGGCGGTAGGAGTCCGTGCCGGTCTCGCCGCGACTCACCGACAGAGCCAAAGCGGTGTCTTTCGTTGAGAGGCACCGCCTTTGTGTGCGCGCCGTCTCCTCGGTCCCGCGGGGTTGGGTGGGACCGGCCGCCCTGCGGCGCCGGCCGGCGGTGGTGGCGCGGGCGGTGCTTTGTCGGGGTAGGGGGAGGAGACTGGAGGCAGGTCTCCAGGGGGCCGGTATTCAAGGGAGGGGCCCGGTGGAGGTCGACCTCCCGGCCGGGCGGTGTGATGCCATCGCGTAGATCGTCTTGGTGGTTCGTCCGGGGCGGCACTGGAGGGTGGGAGGCCTGGCAGAGCGGTCGTTGTCGCTGCGGGCCTGCCCGCGTTGTCGGCCCCGCACATGGCCCTCACCGGTGTGCTGTCGGGAGTCTGCTGCCGGGACGGGAACAGACGTAGACGGGAACAGACGTAGACGAGAACAGACGTAGACGAGAACAGACGTAGACGGGATCAGACGTAAGACGTAACTGGTCTCTGTCCATTGCCCTCGGTCTTCGCGGGAGGAAGCCGAAAGCTCCTCTCCGGCGAGAGCGGGGTTCGTGGTGGCGGACAGGGAGCGGCACCGTCGGTTGTCGGCGGCCGAGGGCGCCGCGAGGCGCGGGGACATTGCCTCCCCCCAGCAAGTGTTCCCGCGCTTCATGTAGTGGCTGGTGTCTCTTCCGTGTCTCCGTCTCCGTCTCCGGTGTGCGGCTTGCCGCTCCCTTGGGTGGGGCGCGCCGAAGCCGCCCACCGGGACCGTGCGGCGGGCGGCGGGCGGCGGCAGGAGCGGTGGGCTAAGGGCGATGTGACAAGCGGTGGGCTAAGGGCGGTGTGACATGCGGGCCGCCGAGGCGATCGTCGAGCGGGCCTCGCGGTCGGTGAGGCCCGTGTGGAGCGCCGCTTCGACGAGGGCTTCGGTCAGGTCCGGGCCGATGCCGTTCTCGTAGGCGCGGCAAGCGGCCCAGAAGAGACGGGTGTTGCGCTGCCCTTCATGGGCGGTGAGGACGAACTGGACGAGCCCCTGGCCGTGTTGGCCGGTTTCCCGGGGAGTGGGCTGGTGGGTGCGGGGCGGGGGCGTGAGCAGGCGCAGAAGGGCGGGTGGGCAGGGCGCGGGAGCCAGGTGGGCGGTGCCCGGGGCCGTGCCGTACACGCCGTGTTCGGTACGTGAGCCGGGGCCGACCAGATAGCCGCCGGCGCCCCTGATGTCGATGCCGGGGGCGAGCCGGCTTGCCGAGTTGGGGACGGCCGCGTCGGGCGGGCCGCTGAGCCAGAGGTGGCGGCCGCCGCTGGGTGTGAGCACGACCACCGTGTCCGGGATCGTGAAGAGGTGCCGCAGCGCCAGTTCGCGCAGGGCTGCCGAGGAGTCCGTACCGGATTTGGTGTCGAGGTCGATGCCGATGAGGTGGTGGGGATGCAGCCCGCAGGCGATGCCGTAGCCGCTGGCCCAGGGGGCGGCGGCGAACAGGGCGCGGATGCGTCGGGGGTCGGTCGAGGCGTCGTACACCCCGTGTCCGAAGCGGCCGCACTCGCCGTGGCAGGCGGGCGCCGTGGGGTCCGGGTCGTCGCGGTGGGGGGAGCGGAGGGCCGGGAGCTTGGTGCGGGACAGCGGGATGACCGCCAGCCCGCGTTCGGCGGCGGACAGGGCGTGTGCCAGGGCCATGGTCGTGGCCTGCCGGTCGATGGTGGCCATGACTCCATGTTCGTACGAGTGTTCGAAAAAAGGAAGGGGCGCCTGGCGGGTACCTCCGCGTGTCGGCCATCGCGGGGCGGGTTGGGCGAGATTGGCCGAGATTGCGACGAAACGCTTCAGCGCCTGCCGCGCTTGGGGTGGAGGGCGTCGCAGCCGTCCTGAACTGGGCGTTCATGAGCCTTCGTGGGCCTTAAAGGTCATGAAACGGGTTTATCGACATGTCCTCACGCTTGAGGGCGAATCACGGCTTCCGGGGTGGTTCGCCGGGGATTCGGTGGGCAATTCTGGATTCGCGACGTCGTGCACAGCAACCGAGGCGGTCGGCCAACTGCCTTGGAACAGCCCGTACTTCCCGGTTACGGCCGGTGTACATCCGGTTCTGGAGGAATTCACATGGCAAGCATCCGTACCGCCCGCGTTCTCGCCGCCGTTGCGGCCCTGCCCCTGGCCGCCGCCCTCTTCTCGGGGGTGGCGACGGCAGACAACGGCGCCTTCGCGGACGACGGATCGAACGCGGCTGTCGCCACCGTCAGCGGCAGCGGGGTCGGACACAACAACAACGGCAACTCGTCCACCACGCAGCAGCAGGCGGTCGGTTCCGGCGCCTCGAACCAGAGCAATACGGCTCAGGTGAACGGCTCCGCGTTCACGGCCATCGACCAGTCGAACGAGACCATCGCCGTCAACTTCACCAACCTCTGGTGAGCCGTGGGCCGATGCGCTCCCATCGGCCCTGAACTCCCCCATGGGGGTGCGCTCTGAGGGTGGTAAGCGTCTGCGCGGCGGCACTTCGGTGTCGTCGCGCAGACGCGTTCCGGGGGTCCGTGAGGCGGTCGATGACCTTGACAGGGAAGGGTATCTGACGGACAGTCAGAAAACCCTGCTCGTACGAGGCCGAGGCCGAGGCTCGAGGCTCGGTGCTCGTACGAGGCCGAGCCTCGAGGCGCCCGAAGCCCCGGAGGCCCGAGGCTCTGGAGGATCGCCACCGTGCACCTCGCCCCCACCGACCGCCAGCAGCGCCTGCGCGCCGAGCTTCGTACGTACTTCCGGGACCTGATGCCCGAGGGGCCGCCGCCCGCCGACGACCCGGCCCGGCAGCGCGCCCTGTTGCGGCGCATCGGCGCCGACGGGCTGCTCGGACTCGGCTGGCCGCAGGAGTACGGCGGTCAAGGCCGCGGCGCCGACGAGCAGTTCATCTTCTTCGACGAGGCGTACCGGGCGGGTGCGCCGGTGTCGATGGTCACGCTGAACACCGTCGGTCCGACGCTCATGAAGTACGGGAGCGAGAAGCAGAAGGCCTTCTTCCTGCCGCGGATTCTGCGCGGTGAGCTCGTCTTCGCGATCGGGTACAGCGAGCCGTCGGCGGGGACGGACCTGGCGGCGCTGCGGACACGGGCTGTGCGGGTGCCCGGGAGTGGAGGGGATGCCGAGGGTGCCGGGGATGCCGGGGATGCCGAGGGTGCCGGGGATGCCGGGGATGCCGAGGGTGCCGAGGGTGCCAGGAGGGGCGGCGGCGGTGCGGGCGGAAGTGTCGGGGACTGGCTGATCGACGGGCAGAAGATCTTCACCTCGAACGCCCAGAACGCCGACTGGATCTGGCTCGCCTGCCGCACCGACCCCGACGCCCCCAAGCACCAGGGCATCTCGATCATCCTCGTGCCCACGGACGCGCCCGGTTTCTCGTGGACCCCGATCGAGACGGTGGGCGGGCAGATGACGACGGCCACCTACTACGACGGGATCCGCGTCCCCTTCTCGCATCTCGTCGGTGAGGAGAACGGCGGCTGGGGTCTCATCACCAACCAGCTCAATCACGAGCGGGTCGCGCTCGCGGCGATCGGCATGCAGACCGAGGACTTCTACGCGGCCGCGCTGGAGGCGGTGCGGACCCCCGATCCGGTGACCGGCCGGCGTCGGATTGACGAGCCGTGGGTGCGGTCAGGACTGGCCGAGGTGCAGGCCCGACTGGCGGCATCACGCCTGCTCAACTGGCGTTTGGTGGGGGCTGTCGGGGCGGGCGGACCGGCGCCCGGAGACGCCAGCGGCGTGAAAGTCATGGGAACCGAATCGGCGGTCGCGGTGTACCGAATGTGTCAGCACCTCGTGGGAGCGGACGCCCTGGTCCGTTCCGGATCACCGGAGGCGTTCGGGGGCGGCGAGCTGGAGCGGATGAACAGGGCGGCACAGATCAACACGTTCGGGGGCGGGGTGAGCGAGGTGCAGCGGGAGATCGTGGCGACGATGCGGCTCGGGATGCGAAGGGGGCGGAGGTGAGCGATGAGTTCCGGCGATGACTTCCTGGCGCGCCTGAAGGAGTACGAGGGGCGGGCGGCCGCGGTGGCAGGCGTGGGCAAGGACCCGGTCAACGAGCCGATGATCCGGCACTGGTGCGAGGCGATGGACGACGGGAACCCGGCCTACAGAGGGCCGGACGCCATAGCTCCGCCGACCATGCTCCAGGCGTGGACGATGGGCGGCCTCTCCGGTCACGAGGGCCGCACGGACGCGTACGACGAGCTGCTCGCGCTGCTCGACGACGCGGGGTGCACTTCGGTGGTCGCCACCGACTGCGAGCAGGAGTATCTGCGCCCGCTGCGGCCGGGGGACGAGATCACCTTCGACGCCGTCATCGAGTCGGTGTCGGCGCTCAAGACCACCAAGCTGGGGACGGGCCACTTCGTCACGACGCGGATGGACGTCCGCGCGGACGGGGAGCTCGCGGGGACGCATCGATTCCGGATCCTCAAGTACGCGCCCGCGCAGCACAAGCCCAAGGGCCGTCGGCCCCGGCCGGTGATCAATCGGGACAACGCCGCGTTCTGGGAGGGCGTGGGGCGCCATCGGCTGCTGATCCAGCGGTGCGAGGGCTGCGGCACCCTGCGCTTCCCCTGGCTCCCGGGCTGCAATGCCTGCGGCTGTCTGGAGTGGGACGCGGTCGAGGCGAGCGGCGAGGGGACCGTCTATTCGTACGTCGTCATGCACCACCCGCCCTTCCCGGCCTTCGACCCTCCGTACGCGGTCGGTCTCATCGAACTGGCCGAGGGCGTCCGGATCGTGAGCAACGTGGTGGGGGTGCCCTACGACGAGGTTCGCATCGGTATGCCGGTCCGGCTCCGGTTCGAGCGGTACGACGAAGAGCTGGAGCTCCCGGTCTTCAGCGCGGACGGCGGCCGGGCAGCCCGCGTGGGCCACACCGGCCGGGCGGGCCAAGCGGAGCACGAAGGAGGCGAGGGCTGACATGGACTTCACGCCCACGGAGGAGCAGGCCGCGGCGCGCGAACTGGCGGCACGGATCTTCGGTGACCTCTCGACGCACGAGCGGCTGTCGGCGGCCGGGACGGACAGCGACCCCGAGCTGTGGAAGGCGCTGTGCGCGGCCGGCCTGGTGACCGCCGTCGAGGACATAGGACTCCTCGGCCTGGTCCTGCTGCTGGAGGAACAGGGCCGGACGACAGCACAAGTGCCCTTCGCCGCGAGCTGTGTGTACGGGCTGCTCGCGGTGTCCGCCCACGGATCGCCGGAGCAGCGCGAGCGTCTCCTGCCGGGCATCGGGGACGGCTCGGTGGTGGTGTGCGGGGCGGTTTCGGGGGCGGAGGGGGTACGGGTTTCTGGGCGGGCGGTGGCGGAGGGAGTCCCGGCCTCCGGGGAGTCGGGGGTGGAGGGAGTCCCGGCCTCCGGCGGGCGGGGGGCGGAGGCAGCCGCCGGGGTGCGGTCCGGCCAACCAGGCGGTGAGGACGGCCTGTTGAGCGGTGTGGCCCCCGTGGTGCCGTGGCTGCGGGACGCCACCCACGTCCTGGTCGCCGACGACCGACAACGGCTGTGGCTGGTGCGGACCGCTGACGCGGTGTGCGAGCCGGTGGAGCTGACCGCGCCCTGGGCGGCGGGCCGGCTGACGCTCGACGGCACACCGGGCGAGCTGCTGGGCGACGGGGTGGGTGAGCGGCTGGGCGAGGCGGGCGCGGATGCGGACGTCGGTGCGAGTGCGAGTGCGAGTGCGAGTGCGAGAGCGGGTGCGGGTACGGGCGCCGGCGCTGGTGGGGCCGAGACGCGCCCCGGCGCAGATGCGGAGGTCAGTACGAGTACGGGTACGGGTACGGGCGCGAGTGCGGGCGCCGGCGCTGACGGGGCCGGGGCGTCCCCAGGCGCGGGCGCGTACGCCGACGTGCTGGCCATGGCGCGTACGGCCTTCGCGGGGTTGCAGGCCGGAGTCTGCGCCGGATCGCTGGCGCGTGCGGTGCAGCACACCAACACGCGCGAGCAGTTCGGGCGGCCGCTGGCGGCCAGGCAGGGAGTCCAACTGCGCGCCGCCGACGCGTACATGGACACGGAGGCGATACGGGTGACGACGTACGAGGCGGCCTGGCGGCGGGACGCGGGGCTGCCGTTCGCCTCGCACGCACTGACCGCCGCCTGGTGGGCGTCCGAAGCGGGCCACCGGGTCGTGCACACGGGACAGCACTTGCACGGCGGCACGGGCGCCGACGTGGAGCATCCGGTCCACCGGCACTTCCTGTGGGGGCGCCAGCTGGACGCGTATCTGGGGTGCGGGAGCGAAGTGCTCCAGGAATTGGGGGAGTTGATCGCGCATGGGGAGGGGGACGAATGAAGGCCGGTGAGCAGCTGCCGCCGTTGGAGATTCCGGTCACGCGCACGCTGATCGTCGCCGGTGCCATCGCCTCGCGCGACTACCAGGACGTGCATCACGACGCGGAGCTGGCGCGACGCAAGGGGTCGCCGGACATCTTCATGAACATCCTGACCACGAACGGGCTGGTCGGGCGGTACATCACGGATCACTTCGGCCCGAGCGCCGTCCTCCGCAAGGTGGCCATACGACTGGGTGCGCCCAACTACCCAGGCGACACCATGGTGTTGACGGGCACGGTCGAGAAGGTGGACGGCGACACGCTCACCGTGAAGGTCGTCGGAGCCAACGACATCGGCAGACACGTGACGGGCACCGTGACGGTCACGGTCCCGCGCGGGGAAGGTGCTGCCGTGGCCGCGGACCGCGATGGCGCCCTCACGCCGAGGGAGCCGGTCGGCCGGACGCGCGGCGGTGCCTCATGAGCGTACGGACGAGGGACAGCCTCGGCGGCAGGGCCGCGATCGTCGGCATCGGAGCCACGGAGTTCTCCAAGGACTCGGGGCGCAGCGAGCTGCGGCTGGCGGTGGAGGCGGTGCGGGCCGCGCTGGACGACGCGGGGCTGACGCCGGCCGACGTGGACGGCATGGTCACGTTCACGATGGACACCAGCCCGGAGATCACCGTCGCCCAGGCGGCCGGCATGGGGGAGCTGTCCTTCTTCTCGCGCATTCACTACGGCGGTGGCGCGGCGTGCGCGACCGTCCAGCAGGCGGCGCTCGCGGTGGCGACGGGAGTGGCCGAGGTCGTCGTCTGCTACCGGGCGTTCAACGAGCGCTCGGGACGGAGATTCGGGTCCGGGGTGCAGCACCGGGAGCCGTCGGCCGAGGGCGCGGCACTGGGCTGGGCACTCCCCTACGGTCTGCTCACCCCGGCGTCCTGGGTGGCGATGGCGGCCCAGCGGTATCTGCACACGTACGGGCTGAGCCCGGAGGTCTTCGGCCATGTCGCGGTGCTCGACCGGAAGTACGCGGCGACGAACCCGGCGGCGTATTTCCACGGCAGACCGATCACCCTCGCCGAGCACGCCGCCTCCCGCTGGATCGTCGAGCCGCTGCGTCTGCTGGACTGCTGTCAGGAGACGGACGGCGGCCAGGCGCTGGTCGTGACGTCCGTCGAGCGGGCGCGTGATCTGCCGCGTGCCCCGGCCGTGATCACCGCCGCCGCCCAGGGAGCGGGCCGCGCGCAGGAGCAGATGACCAGCTTCTACCGGGACGATCTGACCGGGCTGCCGGAGATGGGAGTGGTGGCACGCCAGCTGTGGCGGACGTCCGGGCTGACGCCGGCGGACATCGATGTGGGGATTCTCTACGACCACTTCACGCCGTTCGTGCTGATGCAGCTGGAGGAGTTCGGGTTCTGCAAGCCGGGCGAGGCGGCGGATCTCGTGGCCGAGGCGCGACTGCCGCTCAACACCCACGGAGGCCAGCTCGGTGAGGCGTATCTCCACGGGATGAACGGCATCGCGGAGGCGGTCCGCCAGCTGCGGGGCACGGCCGCGAACCAGATACCCGTTGTGGACCGCGTTCTCGTCACGGCGGGCACCGGGGTCCCCACATCGGGGCTGATTCTGGGGTCGGACGGCTGAACGGGGCGTGTGGCTGACGCCCCGGCGCCCCGGGGGCTCGTTCACTCGCCCTATGCACTGTCACGGACGTCACCGGAGTCATAGCGGTCACCGCAGTCAGCACCGTCACCAGCGAGGTCCACGGGCCGTCGTCGGATTCGGACTGGCGCTGCTCCTGCTGTCGCTGACGGCGGTTCCGGCGACGGGAGCGGTTCGGGCGAGTGGACCGGAGCTCGTGAGCTCCGGCCGCGGGTACGCACGTCCGGCGATCGGGGTCACGGTCACCGGGTCCGAAGGGGCGTCCGGTGCCGTAACCCGGGGGCACGCCGGCACGGGACAACCCCGAAGAGCGGCGGCGACGGTCTTCAAGGGCCGGGCCTTCGACACCTGCCAGGCGCCGTCGGCCGACACCATGCGCCGCTGGCTGACGTCCCAGTACCGAGCGGTCGGCGTCTACTTCGGTGGCCGCGCCCGGGCCTGCAAGCACCAGACGTACCTCACCCACGGCTGGATGCGGACGGTCAAGCGGCTCGGCTGGAAGGTGCTGCCGCTGTATGTGGGATCGCAGGCGACGTGTGTGTTCAGTCATTCCAAGCGGCCGGTGCGGATCGGAAGCCGGCCCTGGCAGCAGGGGAGGACCGAGGCACGGGACGCGGTGCGCAAGGCGAAGACGTACGGCATCCGGGCGGGCAGCCCGCTCTATCTGGACATGGAGGCGTACAACTACCGGAACAAGTCGTGCGCCAAGTCCACGCTCCTCTTTGTGCGGGGGTGGAACCGTGAGGTGCGTGCGCGGGGTTATCTGCCGGGGTTCTACAGCAGCGCCGCGACGGGTGTGCGGCACATGGACACGGCGCGGCGGGCGGGGGTGCGGGACTTGCCGTCGGTGATGTGGTTCGCACGCTGGCGGGTGAAGCCGCAGCTGGCCGGGGAGCCGGCACTCGGGCGCGGTGCGTGGTCGGCGCGCAGGATCCACCAGTACGCGGGGAATGTGAGGGAGCGGCACGGGGGGCGTACTCTCCTCATCGACCGCAACCAGATGCACGCCCCGGTGGCGCGCATCGGGTGACACGGGCACGCGGTCGGTGGCATCCCGAGGTCTCCTGTCTCCTCCTCCGCACCTCTCTTGCGGTGCTGCCCGGGCACTGCCGTGGGAGGCCTCCTCAGGGATGAACCCTCAGGGGGCGGGCCCCGCCCCTCCACCTTCAGGAGGTGGGGGCAGCCCCACTCCTACAACCTGAGGCGGACATGGCTTCGGGACCTGCGGCCGATCCGCGGGAGTAGGGGGCGCTCCTAGCGTGGAGTCATGACCACACCCGTCTGCACCAGCGCTTCGAACGTAGCGACGCGGAGCGTTCCGTACGCGCCGTACCCCTCGTTCGCGTCGTACGTGAAGGCCCGCCAGCCGGTGCTGTTGCGTACCGCGCGCTCGTTGACCGCGAACCCGAGCGACGCCGAGGACCTGTTGCAGACCGCGCTGGCCAAGACGTATGTCGCCTGGGAGCGCATCGAGGACCACCGGGCGCTGGACGGCTACGTACGCCGTGCCCTGCTCAACACGCGGACGTCGCAGTGGCGCAAGCGCAAGGTGGACGAGTTCACGTGCGACGAGCTGCCGGAGCCGGCGGGCCTGCCCGCCGGGGACCCGGCCGAGCAGCAGGCGCTGCACGACGCGATGTGGCGCGCGATCATGAAACTGCCGGCGCGGCAGCGGGCGATGGTCGTCCTGCGGTACTACGAGGATCTGAGCGAGGCCCAGACGGCGGAGGTGCTCGGCGTCTCCATCGGCACGGTGAAATCGGCGGTGTCGCGTGCGCTGGGCAAGCTGCGCGAGGACCCTGAGCTGGAGCCGGTTCGCTAGGCGCGCCCGTCGTCCTTCACCGGAGCCGGCGCCGCCGGATCCGGTGACCCTCGTCGGGGCCCACTGACCCTCGTGGGGCCCGCTGCCTCCCGGACGCCACGCCGACCCGCGCAGCCCGCCGCGGAAACTCCCCCGCGGCCTCCCAGCCAGGCCAAGCGTGGCTCGCGTGACCTGATCGATCGCCCGGAACTAGTGACATACCGCGTGGTATGTGCGCAGAATCAGCGCAACCCTTGTCACCGCGCAGGCAATGTCGCCCCGGGAGGACACCGTGCTGAGCACGATGCAGGATGTACCGCTGCTGATCTCGAGGATCCTGACCCACGGGTCGCGAGTCCACGGCACATCGCAGGTGACCACCTGGACCGGCGAAGGCGCACCACAGCGCCGCTCCTACGCCGAGGTCGGTGCCCGCGCGGCCCAGCTCGCGCACGCGCTGCGCGAGGACCTCGGGATCGTGGACCAGGACCGTGTGGCGACGCTGATGTGGAACAACGCGGAACACGTCGAGGCCTACTTCGCGGTCCCCTCCATGGGGGCGGTCCTGCACACGCTGAACCTCCGGCTGCCCGCGGAGCAGCTCGTGTTCATCGTCCGTCACGCCGCGGACCGCGTGATCATCGCCAACGGCTCGCTGCTCCCGCTGCTCGCGCCGCTCCTCCCCCAGCTGCAGACGGTCGAGCACATCGTCGTCTCGGGCCCCGGTGACCGCTCGCTGCTGTCCGGCGCGCGGGCGCAGGTGCACGAGTACGAGGAGCTGATCGCGGGCAAGCCGACGAGCTACGACTGGCCCGAGCTGGACGAGCGCTCCGCCGCGGCCATGTGTTACACCTCCGGCACCACCGGCGACCCCAAGGGCGTCGTCTACTCGCACCGTTCCATCTATCTGCACTCCATGCAGGTCAACATGGCCCAGTCCATGGGGCTGACGGACCAGGACACCACCCTCGTCGTCGTCCCGCAGTTCCATGTGAACGCCTGGGGCCTGCCGCACGCCACGTTCATGACCGGCATCAACATGCTGATGCCGGACCGCTTCCTGCAGCCCGTGCCGATCGCCGAGATGATCGAGAGCGAGCGGCCGACGCATGCCGCGGCCGTCCCCACCATCTGGCAGGGGCTGCTCGCCGAACTGCACGCCAAGCCGCGGGACGTCAGCTCCCTCACCCAGGTCACCATCGGCGGCTCGGCCTGCCCGCCCTCGCTCATGGAGGCGTTCGACGAGCTGGGCATGCGGGTCTGTCACGCCTGGGGCATGACGGAGACGTCCCCGCTGGGCACGGTGGCGCGTCCGCCGGCCCATGCCGTGGGGACGGAGGAGGAGTTCGCCTACCGCCTCACCCAGGGCCGTTTCCCGGCCGGTGTCGAGGGGCGGCTCACCGGCCCCGGTGGCGAGCGGCTCCCCTGGGACGGCGAGTCCGCGGGCGAGCTGGAGGTCCGCGGCCCCTGGATCGCGGGCGCGTACTACGGCGGACAGGGCGCCGAAGTCCTGCGTCCCGCCGACAAGTTCAGCGAGGACGGCTGGCTCAAGACGGGTGACGTCGGCACGATCAGCTCCGACGGGTATCTGACCCTCACCGACCGCGCCAAGGACGTCATCAAGTCGGGCGGTGAGTGGATCTCCTCGGTCGATCTGGAGAACGCCCTCATGTCGCACCCCGATGTGGCCGAGGCCGCCGTGGTGGCCGTCCCCGACGAGAAGTGGGGCGAACGCCCGCTCGCCACGGTCGTGTTGAGGGAAGGTGCCACCGCCGACTTCGCCACGCTCCGCGCCTTCCTCGCCGACGAGGGCAAGATCGCCAAGTGGCAGCTCCCCGAGCGCTGGACGATCATCGAGGCGGTCCCCAAGACGAGCGTGGGCAAGTTCGACAAGAAGGTGCTGCGCAGGCAGTACGCGGAGGGTGAGCTGGACATCACCCAGCTCTGACCCACACCGGACGTCGCCTAGGACGGGGACCCACACCGGACGTCGCCTAGGACGGGGACCCACACCGGACGTCGCCTAGGACGGGGACCCACACCGGACGTCACGTAGGTTGGGGCGCTGTTTCACGTGAAACAGCGCCCCAACCCACGTATGCGTGACGTCAGTTCGTGCCGATGCGTGCCAGCAGATCGACGATCCGGTCCTGCACCTCGGCGCTGGTCGAGCGCTCGGCGAGGAAGAGGACCGTCTCCCCCGCGGCCAGGCGCGGGAGTTCGGTCTGGTCGACGGCCGCGGTGTAGACGACGAGCGGTGTGCGGTTCAACTGGCCGTTCGCGCGCAGCCAGTCGACGATTCCGGCCCGCCGACGCCGTACCTGCATCAGGTCCATCACCACGAGGTTCGGCCGCATCTGCGAGGCCAGCGTGACCGCGTCCTCGTCGGACGCGGCGCGCGCCACCTGCATGCCGCGTCGCTCCAGCGTGGCGGTGAGGGCCAGGGCGATCTCCCCGTGCTCCTCGATGAGCAGCACGCGCGGCGGGTGCTGCTCCGAGTCGCGCGGAGCGAGCGCCTTCAGGAGTACGGCCGGGTCGGCGCCGTATGCCGCCTCGCGCGTCGCCTGGCCAAGTCCCGCCGTCACGAGGACGGGGACCTCGGCGGCGACCGCGGCCTGGCGCAGGGACTGGAGGGCGGTGCGCGTGATCGGGCCGGTCAGCGGGTCGACGAAGAGCGCGGCCGGGAAGGCGGCGATCTGTGCGTCGACCTCCTCGCGCGAGTGCACGATGACGGGCCGGTAGCCGCGGTCACTCAGGGCCTGCTGAGTCGACACGTCAGGCGCGGGCCACACGAGCAGCCGGCGCGGGTTGTCCAGCGGCTCCGGGGGCAACTCGTCGTCCTGCGGCCGCGGCTGGGGCTGGTCGGCGATCTCGACGGCGCCGCCGGGGCCGTCGAGCGGCTCGGGACCTTCGTCCGCGTTCTTGTCCGGGGCTCCTATGGCGTACGAGCGTCCGGCGCCTTCGGTGCCACCGGCCAGGCGGGACTGGGCGGGCTGGCCGTTCTGCGGATGCGGGCGGGCGCCGGTCTCCGGGCGGTCGGCGGCCGGTTCGGGACGTGTACCGAGCTTGCGGCGGCGGCCGGAGCCGTTGGTCTGGTGCGGGGGAGGAGTCTGCGTCTGGGACGGGGCTCCGGGCTGTGCCTGCGCCGGCGCCTGTGCTTGTGCTTGTGCCTGTGCTTGTGCCTGTGCGGGAGCCTGCTGGTTCGGCGTGGCCTGGCGGCCGAAGGGCACGCCCTGGCCGAGCGTGCGCACGCTGATCGCGCGGCCCTGGGTCGAGTTCGGGTCCACGGGAGCGGCGGACTCGGCCGGCAACGGCTGTGCTGCCCGTGGCGGGACCGCGCGCTCGGGCGGCAGCGGTGTGCCGGGCGCGGGGGTCTGCCCGGCCTGTCCGGTGGGTACGGGGTGACCGGCGCCGGACGAGTCGTCGGCGGCGGGCCAGGGCTGGGGTGTGGTCCCACCGGGGGCGGCGGCCTGCGCGGGGACCCCGGCGGCTGACGCTTCCGCGCCGCCCGGCCACGCCTGGGGCGCGGAGGGTGCGGCCGACGCGGCGCCCGGCGACCCCGCGGGAGTGCCGTACGGCGCGACGGCCTGAGCCGGCGGGACGGGCCGGACGGGTGCCGCCGGGCCGGGGACACCCGGTGCGGTGACCGGCTGGCCGGCGGTCGCCTGACCAGGGATGTTCTGCCCCGGGACACCCTGCCCCGGGACGCCCTGTCCCGGAACCGGCGGAACGGGCTGCCCGGGAGCGGTCGCCGAGCCGAGCGCCCTGCGCGGGGCGGCAGACTGACCGGCCGTCCGGCCGGCGGCGCTCTGAGCGGCGGCCTGCTGCTGACCCGCCGCGGCCGGCGCGGGTACGGCCTGCCCCGGCTGTCCGGGCACGCCCTGCGCGGGAACGGCCGGTCCGGGGACCCCCTGCGAGGGCACTCCCTGGACCGGAGTGCCCGGAGCGCCCTGTGCCGGAACGCCCGGTGCGGGTGCGCCCGTCGCGTCCGCCTGCGCGGGAGCCCGGCGGGCACGGCGACGGCCCGTCGGCGCCGACACCGGATGGGGCTGCGGCGGGGTGTGGTCGTCGGCCGGATCGTGCGCCATCACGTCGTGACGGCCGTCGTCCGCCTGGACGTTGCCCGCGGGGCCGGGCGCCCGGCCGGCGGCCTCGGCCGCCACGTACTCGGGCGAGCGGTCCGCCTCGGCCGGCGGCAGCGCGAACACCGTACGGGCGCCCGCCTCCTGGGCCGCGGCGCGTTCCGCCGCCGCGGCCAGGGCACGACGGCGGCGGCCGGTCGGCTGCCCGTCGGCGTCGTCCGAGGCGTCGCCGTCCGGTGTGCTCGGCGCCGGGGGCAGGGCCGCCGGCAGCGCGTGCTGGTCGGTGTCCCGGCGGGCGCGCCGGCCCGAAGGCACGGGCACGCCCTGCGGCGGCACCGTTCCCCCCAGCCCCGTACCCACCGCGGCGGTCCCGGCGCCGTGTTCGCCCGCCAGGACGACCGCGCCCTCGGCGACGCCCTCAACGGCACTTCCGACAGCGCCTTCGGGAGCGCCCTCGACCGCGCTCGGCCGGCCCCGGCGCCGTCCGGTGCCGCCGGAGGCTCCGCCGCCTCCCGTGTCCTCTGCTCCGGATCCCTGCGGGGGAACCGAGGTGTCCGCAGCCTCCGCCGCGCGCCGCCGGCGCCGCCCGGTGGGCGCGCCGCCCTCGCCGGAGGGACCCTCGGCCGGGGACGGCGCGGATTCGGGGGCCGTCACCTCGCTGTCCAGGAAGGCGTCCACGGAGGCCCGCCGGGCCCGCCGCCGTCCGCTCCCGTTCCCCTGCGGCGCGGCCGGTCCGGCCAGCGCGATCTCGGTGCCCGGCACATCTCCGACGGCGACCGCCCCCGCGCCACCGCCGAGCGGCACTTCGAGCACGTACGCGCTGCCGCTCATCCCCGGCACCTCGTGGGTCTGCAGTACGCCGCCGTGCGCCCGCACGATGCCCCGGACGATCGGCTCGTGCACCGGGTCTCCCCCGGAGTACGGCCCGCGCACCTCGATACGGACGACCTCACCGCGCTGCGCCGCCGCCACGACGACCGTGTTGTCCAGGTAACCGCCCGCCGAGACCGGCGCGTTGCCGGTCGCGTCGACTCCCGCCACGTCCGCGACGAGGTGTGCGAGCGCGGTCGCGAGACGCTGCGGGTCGACCTCGGCCTCGATGGGCGGCGCGTGGACCGCGAACTGCACCCGCCCGGGGCCGATCAGCTCGACCGCGCCCTCGACTCCCGCCGCGACGACCGCGTCGAGCATCACCTTCGTGCGGGTGACCTGCTCGGTGCCGGCGTCCAGCCGCTGGTAGCCGAGCACGTTGTCGACGAGGGTGGTGATCCGGGAGTAACCGGCCGCGAGGTGGTGCAGCACCTGGTTGGCCTCGGGCCACAGCTGGCCCGCGTCGTCGGCGGCGAGCTTCGACAGTTCGCCGCGCAGCTGGTCGAGCGGACCGCGCAGGGACTGCCCGAGGACGGCGAGCAGCTGATCGTGCCGCGCGGTCAGCGCCTCGTAGCGGTCCTTCTCGCGCTCGGCGAGTGCCGCGTACCGGTCGTCGCCGGCGGCGAGTTCCTCCTCGTGCTGCTCGCGCAGCCCGGCGAGCTCCTCCGCGTGCTGGGTGCGCAGCCGCTCCAGTTCCGCGGCGTGCTCGTCCGCGATCCGGGCGAGCTCCTCCGCGTGCCGGGCGGCCTCGGTGTCCTTCTCCTCCGCGAGGCTGTCGTACGGCCGCCGGTCGGTGAACGTCATCACGGCGCCCACGAGCTGGTCCCCGTCCCGCACCGGCGCGGTCGTCAGGTCGACCGACACCTTGTCCCCGGACTTGGACCACACGACCTGCCCGCGCACCCGGTGCTTGCGCCCGGAGCGCAGGGTGTCGGCGAGCGGCGACTCCTCGTACGCGAAGGGCTCGCCGTCGGCGCGCGAGTGGAGGATGAGCGCGTGCAGGGCCTGACCGCCGAGGTCACTGGCCCGGTATCCCAGTATCTGAGCGGCGGCCGGATTGACGAGAACGACCCGTCCGTCGGTGTCCGTGCCCACCACGCCCTCGGAGGCGGCGCGCAGGATCATCTCGGTCTGACGTTGCGAACGCGCGAGTTCGGCCTCGGTGTCGACGGTGCCGGACAGATCGCGTACGACGAGCATGAGCAGCTCGTCACCGGTGTAGCCGTAGCCGTCGTAGGCCTGCTGGGGGTTCTCCAGATTCGCACTGGTGACCTCGACCGGGAACTCGGTCCCGTCGGTCCGGCGGGCCACCATCCGGGTCGGCTTGGTCCGCCCGCTCTGGTCCATGGACTCGGGCCGTCGCATCGAGCCGGGGATCAGCCGGGAGTCGAACTGCGGCAGCAGATCGAGCAGCCCCCGGCCCACCAGAGCCGTGCCCGGGGCCTCGAAGGCCTCCAGGGCGATGGTGTTGGCGTTGACGACGGTCCCATTGGCGTTGACCAGCACCAACGCATCGGGCAGCGCGTCCAGTATGGCTGCGAGGCGAGCAGCGCCTCGGGATGGCCTGCTGCTCACGAGACGCTTCCTCCCTGTTACCGCACCTTGCCGACCGCGAGGGCCATCTTGCCAACCTGCTCGCAGCGTGTCACGCGAGGGAGTCTACGGGCAGAGGTTGCGCTCGCGACGCCGGATGAGAGGGAGGTCGCACGCAGAAGAGACGTAGAACCTGTGACCGCGCATTTCGTCCCTCGGACCCATGACTTGGACATGCCGTCACCGTGTCCTGCGCGTGCCCCATCCGTGTCCGGGCTGTGAGACAGGGCGTGGGGCGAGGACCGGCTGACGGCTGTACGGCGGCGGCCTCGCGCCCACGCAGAGGTGGCCGCGGGCTCCGTCGGAGGGCCGGGCAGGCACTAGCCGTGGACTTCGGGCAGCAGCGGCACGAGGGCGTTCCACCGGCCGATCTCGCATCCGTCGCCGCGGTCGTACCTGGCGTCGACGGGACGCCCGGCCCATGTCCCGGTGACGTGCGCGGTGGCCGGGCCGCCGTACTGCATGGTGCACATCGACCCCTGCGGTACGGGAGCGAAGGGGTCCTTGCCCCAACGGGTGCCGCTGTCGAGCTTGTCGCAGGCGGCGGCCGCGTCGGGGTGGCTGCCGCCACCGGGGTGGCAGGTCAGCTCGTACTTCCCGTCGGCCTGGCCGGCGTGGCTGACGGTCACCACGAGATGATCGCCGCTCTCCCCGCCCGGGATGGGCAGTGGCATGAGGTGACCGGACCGCGTGGACGCGAGCGGGCCGCTCTGCGGATCGGACAGCGGGAGGGAGCGCGGAGCGGACTCGGCGCTCGCGACGGAGGGAGCGGCGGCCAGCGCCGTGGCGGAGGCGGCGGCCGCGAGGGCGAGCCGGCGCAGGACGACCCGGGACATGACAGGACTCATGACCGGACTAACGCCGTACGTCGCGCGTGGTTGCGCCGCAGGGCCGGGCTTTGCCCTGCGGCCTGCCTGCCTAGTACCGTGGGGGGCGATTGGTGACACCCCGCTCGGCTGTGTCATCATCTGCACGCACCATTCGCGCTCGCGCGGGTGGTTGTGCTGGAGGCGTCGCCTAGTCCGGTCTATGGCGCCGCACTGCTAATGCGGTTTGGGACTTAAATCCCATCGAGGGTTCAAATCCCTCCGCCTCCGCGCTCGATCCCGAAGCCCCGGTCACCACGACCGGGGCTTCGGTCGTTCCCATGCGTCCCGCACCCGCCCACGACCCTTCCGGGGATCGTCACGCTCTGGTGATTTCCGCAGGTCAGGCCAGGTGCAACAAACGGATTTCGCCTCACGGCGCCAGTCATGTAATGTTGTTCCCGCAACGCCGACCGGGGCCGAAAAGCCCGGCCGGAAGAGCACCACAACAGAACACACAAGCACTCGTAGCTTAACGGATAGAGCATCTGACTACGGATCAGAAGGTTGCAGGTTCGAATCCTGCCGAGTGCACACAGGTAAGAGGCCCCGGAGAGATCCGGGGCCTCTTGCGTTTCTGGGGCGTACAGCAGCGAAGTACGGCTACGGGCTGACGTGGGGGTGGCCGCTGCCCTTGGCGTTTCACATCACCTCAGGTCGGCCCAGGCGAAGTTGCACTCGATCAGCCAACGACGTGGTCCCACCGTGTTTCCGTGGGCCGCTCACGGACGGTCCGTTTTGGTTGCGTTCATGACGTATGCCCCTTAGGTGATCTATTTCAAGGGGGCGCTCTGGCGGTTCGTCAGCTCAGTTGCCGTACTGATCGGAGATCGCCCCTTCCGGCTTCCACGGCACCACACGCACGGCATACCGGTACCGGTCCGTAGCGGCCAACGTCATCGACTCGCCATCCAGCCGGAGCTGGATCCCCGTGAGCACCGGGAGGAATTCGTCACGGCCTGCGGCTATCACGACCTGCGCGACCGCCGCCGCGAACTCTGCCGCGTCCACCGTGCCCCGAAAGGCGGGAAGCTCGGGAGGGGTCGGATGCTCCTGCATGGGCAAGGTCGACTGGCCTCCGTACCGAAACAGAGCGGGACTGAAGCGGGACGTGCACGATCCGATGCGAATCTGCCGGCCACACGAACCGGCACGGCGCTGCGAGAAAGACTGACCCAGTCACCTCAAGAGCCCTGCAGTTCTTGCAATACCTGGTCAAAGTCGTAGGACCTATTGAAGAAGCTCGCAGGCTCAGCAGCGGTCAGTTGGAACCGTTCGATTTCCTTTCCCCTGCTGTTACGCCCCTGTACGCGTACACTTTTAACCTCGCCGCCGTCCTGGTAGTCGACTTCGAAATTCCAAGTGCAAAATTTGGTTCGGGTTCGTGCCAGCGCCACGATTATTTCAGATTCTCCAGCCGCCACAGTTACCGAGTGACCGGCAAAGTAGCGCTCGCCTGAGAGGGACTTATCGTCCGGCCCGCCCCAAACTAGGAGCTCGGGCTTCGGGTCATCGACGTTGAACTTGATTCCGATATCTTCGGTGCCGCCCTCCCCGTGCGCGAATATACCCGTTTCGCTGATCGGGCTCGAACACTCCAGATCGATAATTCTGACATTGTTCACTACCGCGCTGTTTTGCCCCGCAGTCAGGTCGATTTTCATCAGATCGTTGTCAACGGGCACCAGATCGATAGTGCCGGCGAGACCGCCCGGGTTCATCCGGCGCAGCACTTCGGAAGAGCTCAGAGCGTCCGGGCTCGCATGGTCATAGCCGTAAAGAACTCCAATATCGACAGCGATTGCCGAGAAGTTCTTGCCCTTTGGTGCGCCGCCTGGTATTCCACAATTCGAGCGGTCATCGCATACGGTGTTTCCCGACCCGGTGACATGTGTCCCCCTGTCGCAGGATGACAGGGCGATCAGTGCGGCAAAAATCGCTGCAACGCGCATGCGGATGGATTGAAACTCCAGCGTCATCCGCGCTCCCCCTTGCGGACTACGACTCGCCGTAGATGCTTTCGTGTCATTTGGACTGACAAGTCGAATGATCTTGGCAAACCGAGTTGTTGTCGCCGTTCACCGAGTTGGAGTTTCCGGAACCATCGGAACTGAAAATCAAGAAAATTCCGGCTACGAGGGCAGCTACTATTACTCCGCCCGCTCCGATCAGTGCCACTTTTATCTGGTTACTCATTTCCCCTCGATCTCTGAATTTATCTCGTCAGCTATTCGGGGAATGCGACCCTCGCCCACCTCGAGTGTCCCCGCTCGCTGTGCAACGCGGACGGGCTCAGGAAAAATCATTGTCTGCCGTTGTTTTCGGCTTTTCCGTAGTAGGAGGGTAGCCAGCACAGGCCTTGATCACACTCTGTTGGTCACATGTTGCCAATCAGTTACAGGGAATGCCGGTGCCGCTGCGCAGGCCCGAATGTTGCCGCGTTGTCAGTGGGGGCGCCTACGCTCGGGGGGAATGGGACGGGTGTGGAGTTGTTCGGGGTTGCGGTGGTCGGGGGGCGGGCCTGTGCTGGCCTGGGGTGGGGGTAGGGGGAGTGCTCTGACCTGGGGGCAGCGGGTGGCCTTCGGGGTGGTGGAAGGGGGGCGGCGGACTTGCGTGGGAGCGCGGGGGAATGTGTGTCCGGTGGGCGCGGCCGTTTCGGGGCGGAGCAGTGGCGCGCGGTGCGAGGAGTGCGCGCGGCTGGAGCGGGCCCACTCCGTCGCCGCGGACACGATCGCCGATGATCCGCGGCCGTACCACGTGTATCTGGCGTGGTTCGGACCCGGCATGGTGAAGGTCGGGATCACCGGCGTCGAGCGGGGATCCGCGCGGCTGTTGGAGCAGGGGGCCGTCACCTTCAGCTGGCTCGGGCGGGGGCCGTTGATGGCCGCGCGGCGGGCGGAGGAGTTGCTGCGGGCCGCGCTCCGGGTGCCCGACCGGATTCCGTACGCGGAGAAGCGGGCGGTGCGGGCGGCGTTGCCGGGGGTCGGTGCGCGGGTCGTTGAGATCGCGGAGTTGCATGCCCGGGCCGGGCGGCTCGACGGGTGGCCCGAGTCCCTGGAGCGTGCGCCCTTTCAACCCGTCGATCACACCGGGGTGTTCGGGCTCGCGGGGCTTGCGCCCGCCGACGGTGTCGTCGGTGAGCTGATCGCCGGCGGAGTCGTGAGCGGGGAGTTGCTCGCCGCCGCCGGCCCCGATCTGCATCTCGCGACGGATCGTGGCGTCGTCGTACTCGATACGCGGCTGCTGCCCGGGTGGGAGTTGACCGCCGTGACCGCCGTGACCGGCGCCGACGGCGACGGTCGGATGACCGTGCCCGTGCGGGAGTTGAGGTCGGGGGCTGGGTCGGCGGGCGGGGTTCAGGACGGGCTCTTCTGAAGGGAGGCGGGACGCGGGTGGCCCGGTTCTTCTGGAGGGGGACGCGGGGAGGGGGAGGCGGTGGAGGCGTGGGGTGGCCCCAGTCGCCGACCGCCACGGTCGATGTTCTCCGTGGGTGTTCTCCGTGGGTCAAGACTTCGATCCCTTTTGGATCCCCTTCGGAAAGGTGCTGGACGCCGGCAGAGGGCCGGACCGAGAGTGGCGTCATGAGCGATCACCCCGTGGCGCCTGACGCCGTCGTCCCCGTAGCCGCCCACGAACCCCCTTATTACGCCGTGGTCTTCACCTCCGTACGGACCGAGGAGTCCGACGGGTACGGGGAGACCGGCGAGCGGATGGAGGAGCTGGTGCGGGGCGTCCCGGGGTTCCTCGGCATGGATCACGCGCGGACGCCCGGCGGACTGTCCATCACCGTCGGGTACTTCAAGGACGAGGCCGCCCTTCAGCAGTGGCGCAGCGATGCCGAGCACCGGGCGGCGCAGCGTCGGGGGCGCGCCGAGTGGTACGAGCGGTACACCCTGCATGTGGCCAAGGTCGAGCGCAGTCATGGATACGAGCGAGGTCCTGGATACGAGCGCGGTCTTGGATACGAGCGCAGCCAGGGAGACCAGCATGGCCGGGTCTGACGGCAACGGCGTCGACGACGCCCGCATCGAGGCCCAGTCGCCCGCCCGCACCCAGGCTCAGGCGCCCGCCCGCACCGAAGCCCACGCGCCCGCCCGCACCGAAGCCCACGCGCCCGCCCGCACCGAAGCCCACGCGCAAGGACGCACCGAAGCCCAGACGGCCGCCCGCACCGGCGCCCAGGCGCAAGCCCACCCCGAAGCCCACGCGCAAGCCCACGCGCAAGCCCACGCGAACACCCACCCCGGCACCCCCACCGACCCCCTCCCCGTCCGCCGGTTCTGGTCGCGGCTCGGGCTTCCCGGGCTCGTCGACGTGCACACGCACTTCATGCCCGAGCGGGTGCTGCGCAAGGTGTGGAGCTATTTCGACGCGCTCGGTCCGCTGACCGGCGGGCTCGAGTGGCCGATCACCTACCGCGCGGACGAGGAGGAACGGCTCGCGGTGCTCAGGGAGTTCGGCGTCCGCGCCTTCACCGCGATGCTCTATCCGCACAAGCCCGGCATGGCGCAGTGGCTCAACGGCTGGGCCGTGGACTTCGCCCGCCGTACCCCCGACTGTCTGCACACCGCGACCCTCTTTCCCGAGCCGGGAGCCGAGGCGTATGTACGGGAGGCCGTCGAGGCGGGGGCCCGGGTCTTCAAGGCGCACGTGCAGGTGGGGGCGTACGACCCGGCGGACGAACTGCTCGACCCCGTATGGGGGTTGCTCGCCGAGGCGGGGGTCCCGGTCGTGATGCACTGCGGGTCGGGACCCGCGCCGGGCAAGCACACCGGTCCGGGTCCGGTGGCGAACGTACTGGCGCGGCATCCGCGGCTGCGGATCGTCGTCGCGCATCTCGGCATGCCCGAGTACGAGGACTTCCTCGGCCTCGCGGAGCGGTACGGCGAGGTGCGGCTCGACACCACCATGGCGTTCACCGACTTCAATGAGCGTCTCGCGCCGTTCCCGCGCGAGGCGCTGCCCCGGCTCGCGGACCTGGGCGACCGGGTGCTGCTCGGGACGGACTTTCCCAGCATTCCGCACGCGTACGCCCATCAGCTCGATGTCCTGGAAGGTCTCGGCCTGGGCGACGACTGGCTGCGGGGGGTCTGCTACACCAATGCCGTACGTCTGTTCGAGCTCGACGGCTGAGCCGAGGGCCGGGAGGGCTGGCCGGGGAGCGGAACGGGAGGGGCGGCCAGGAAGCGGAACGGGAGGGTCCGGTCGGGGGACGGGAGGCGCGGCCGGGGACCCGTAAGCGGAATGCTCAGCCCCCGCACAGCTCCCTCCTTGCTCCCCGCCCGCGCACAGGTTCCGCCAGGCCGCCCGCACAGCCCCGGAACCCTTGTGGCGTGGGCGTTCTGCCGGCTTCCCAGGTGTTCCCTGAGAGGCGCCTGTGCATTTCTCAGGGAAATCACAGGTTCCCGAAAGGGTGCTCTCAGCGGGGCGCAGCAATCTGTGCGCTATGACCACGACCTCGCCCCAGGGGCGTACCGAACTGCTGAGGCCGGACGGGAGCCCCGTCCGAGTCCTGGTGGTGGACGACGAGCTGTCGATCACCGAGCTGCTGTCCATGGCCCTTCGCTACGAAGGCTGGCAGATCCGCAGCGCGGGCGACGGACAGGGGGCGGTGCAGACCGCTCGTGAGTTCCGGCCCGACGCCGTGGTGCTCGACATGATGCTGCCCGACATGGACGGGCTCGCCGTCCTGGGGCGGCTGCGGCGTGAGCTGCCGGACGTGCCCGTCCTCTTCCTCACCGCCAAGGACGCCGTCGAAGACCGGATCGCGGGTCTGACCGCCGGCGGCGACGACTACGTGACCAAGCCCTTCAGCCTCGAAGAGGTCGTCGCCCGGCTGCGCGGACTGATCCGCCGCTCCGGTGCGGCCGACCGGCGCAGTGACTCCGTGCTCGTCGTCGGGGACCTCACCCTCGACGAGGACAGCCACGAGGTGTCCCGGGCGGGCGCCGGCATCCACCTCACCGCCACCGAGTTCGAGCTGCTGCGCTTCCTGATGCGCAACCCGCGCCGGGTGCTGAGCAAGGCGCAGATCCTGGACCGTGTGTGGTCGTACGACTTCGGCGGCCAGGCCAACGTCGTCGAGCTCTACATCTCGTATCTGCGCCGGAAGATCGACGCGGGCCGT
>NZ_JBHVXW010000002.1:50079-135586 GCF_042881375.1 Streptomyces sp. NPDC058274 | reverse complement strand
GATCCTGGACCGTGTGTGGTCGTACGACTTCGGCGGCCAGGCCAACGTCGTCGAGCTCTACATCTCGTATCTGCGCCGGAAGATCGACGCGGGCCGTGAGCCGATGATCCACACCCGGCGTGGCGCCGGCTATCTGATCAAGCCCGCCGCGTCATGACCGGGCGACGACGGCCGCGGAAGCAGAGGCGAGGACGAAAGCCGCGCACGCTGCGGACCCGGCTCGTCGTCTCCGCGGTCACGCTCATCGCCGTGGTCTGCGCCGTGATCGGCACGGTGACGACCATAGCGCTGCAGCAGCACCTGTATACGCAGCTGGACGGACAGCTGACCGAGTCCGCCGGGCGGGCGGCCGGGGCCGGGCCGGTGAAGCCGGGGAACGGCAATGCGTCCAGCCTTCCGGGCGTCGGGAAACTCGGCGGCTCCGCCGACCGGATCCAGCCTCTCGACTTCCTCACCCGGGGCCCGACCCAGGTGAACACCATCGGGGCCGTCGTGGAGAACGGCGGGATCACCGACGCGGGCCTCGCCAAGGAGCAGCCCACCTCCACCAGCACCACCGAGATGACCGCCCAGGACCTCACCAAGGCACAGATCGCGGCGCTCGGCTCGGTGCCGAAGGACGGCAAGAAGCACAGCGTGGACATCCCCGGACTCGGGGAGTACCGCGTCGTGTACCAGCACGGCGCCCGGGGCGACTTCTACGTCGGCCTGCCCACCCAGGCCGTCACGAACACGATCAACACCCTGATCATCGTCGAGGTCAGCGTCACCGGCGCCGGTCTCGTCGCCGCCGGCATCGCGGGCTCCGTACTCGTCAGCGTTGCCCTGCGCCCGCTGCGCCGGGTCGCCTCCACCGCGACCCGGGTCTCCGAACTCCCGCTGCACACCGGCGAAGTGACCCTCTACGAACGGGTCCCCGACGCCGAGGCCGACCCCCGCACGGAGGTCGGCCAGGTCGGCGCCGCGCTGAACCGCATGCTCGACCACATCCACGGCGCCCTGCACGCGCGGCAGCAGAGCGAGATGCGCGTACGGCAGTTCGTCGCCGACGCCAGTCACGAGCTGCGTACACCGCTCGCGTCCATCCGCGGTTACGCCGAGCTGACCAGACGTGGCAGAGAGGAGACCGGGCCCGACACCCGGCACGCGCTCGGCCGGATCGAATCCGAAGCCGGCCGCATGACCCTCCTCGTGGAGGACCTGCTGCTGCTCGCCAGGCTCGACGCCGGGCGGCCGCTCCAGTACGAGAACACCGACCTCGTCCCCCTCGTCATCGACGCGGTCAGTGACGCGCGGGCGGCCGACCGCGAGCACAACTGGCGCCTCGAACTGCCGGACGAACCCGCCCTGGTGTCGGCGGACGCCGCTCGCCTCCAGCAGGTTCTGGTCAACCTGTTCGCAAACGCACGGACGCACACCCCACCTGGGACGACCGTCACCGCGCGGGTGCACCGGCACGGGCCGTGGCTGTGCGTGGACGTCCAGGACGACGGGCCCGGAATCCCGCCGGAGCTGCTCCCCCGGGTCTTCGAACGCTTCGCCCGCGGCGACTCCTCGCGGTCCCGCGCCTCCGGTTCGACCGGTCTCGGCCTTGCCATCGTGCAGGCCGTGGCGGCCGCGCACGGGGGTGCCGTGACCGTCGACAGCATGCCCGGCCGGACGGTGTTCACCGTGCATCTGCCCGCGCTGCCGGTCGAAACAAATTCGCAAACGTACTCACAGGCACAGCACAGTGCCACCACATGGGTGTAACAGGGCAGTTGACGAATGTCATTGCCATGCGAACCGACCCTTCTCCCGGCACCCTGCCGGCGCGGGAACACCTCCCTGCCGGAAATGCCGGTACGCCTGTCCTGGACGTAGTGATCCCCGTCTACAACGAGGAGAAGGACCTCCAGCCGTGTGTGATGCGCCTGCACGATCACCTCGCGCGGACCTTCCCGTACGCATTCCGCATCACGATCGCGGACAACGCGTCGACGGACACCACCCCGCTGGTGGCCGCCCGGCTGGACGCGGAGATCCCGGAGGTCCGGTCCTTCCGGCTGGAGCAGAAGGGCCGCGGCCGGGCGCTGCGGACCGTCTGGTCCGCCTCGGACGCACCGATCCTCGCGTACATGGACGTCGACCTGTCCACCGACCTCAACGCACTGCTTCCGCTGGTGGCGCCGCTGATCTCGGGCCACTCGGATCTGGCGATCGGCTCCCGGCTGTCCCGCTCGTCGCGGGTGGTGCGCGGCGCCAAGCGGGAGTTCATCAGCCGCACCTACAACCTGATCCTGCGCGGTTCGCTGCAGGCCCGTTTCTCCGACGCGCAGTGCGGCTTCAAGGCGATCCGGCGTGATGTCGCCCAGGCGCTGCTGCCGCTGGTCGAGGACACCGGCTGGTTCTTCGACACCGAGATGCTGGTGGTGGCGGAGCGGGCCGGGCTGCGCATCCACGAGGTGCCGGTCGACTGGGTCGACGACCCGGACTCGACGGTGCACATCGTGAAGACCGCGACGGAGGACCTCAAGGGTGTGTGGCGGGTGGGCCGGGCCCTCGCCACCGGTTCGCTGTCGCTCGACCGGCTCGCCCGGCCCTTCGGGGACGACCCGCGCGACCGCGAGCTGACCGACGTACCGCGTGGGCTCGCCCGTCAGCTGGTCGGCTTCTGCGTGGTGGGCGTCCTGTCCACGCTGTTCTACCTGCTGCTCTACTCCGGCTTCCGCGTCGTGTCGGGGCCGCAGATCGCCAACGCGCTCGCCCTGCTCGTCTCGGCGGTCGCCAACACCTCGGCCAACCGGCGGCTGACCTTCGGTGTCCGCGGCCGTGACCGCGCGGTCCGCCATCAGGCCCAGGGCCTGGTCGTGTTCGGCATCGGACTCGCGCTCACCAGCGGCTCGCTCGCCGCGCTGAACGCCGCGACGTCCGACCCCTCGCACTCCACGGAACTGGCGGTGCTCATCGCCGCCAACCTCGCGGCGACGGTGCTGCGGTTCCTGCTCTTCCGGGCCTGGGTCTTCCCGGACCGGACCGACGAGACGGCTTCCAGGGTCGTGGCGTCGCACAGCCCGGCGTCGCCCACGTACGACACCGGGGCGCACCCGCTCGGCGCCGCGCCGGGGTCCCACCGGCCGACGGCGCAGCACGTTCCGTACGAGACCACAGACTTCCGCGCCGTCGATGCCGCGGACCGCCCCCGGGGCGACGCGACCGTGCAGCTGCAGCCGGTGCGCCCGCACGATCACGATCCGAGGAACACCCGATGACCCTTGACTCCGACACGACCTATGAGGGGGGCGCAGGCCCCTCCGGGGGACCGCCCGCGACGGCGGCCCAGGAACCGGACGCGCCCACCACGGCCCCCCGCTCCGGTGAGCCGAAGCAGCCCTTCCTCCACCGTGCCTGGCGCGGCCGTCCCGAGGACCCCCGCTGGGCGCGCCCGGCCCTCCTCGGTCTGCTCGTCGCCACCGGTCTGCTCTACCTGTACAACCTGAGCGCCTCCGGATACGCCAACTCCTTCTACTCGGCGGCGGTCCAGGCCGGCAGCCAGAGCTGGAAGGCCATGTTCTTCGGCTCGCTCGACGCGAGCAACGCGATCACCGTCGACAAGCCCCCGGCCGCGCTGTGGCCGATGGACCTGTCGGTGAAGATCTTCGGCGTCAACTCGTGGGCGATCCTCGTTCCCGAGGTGCTGATGGGCGTCGCCACGGTCGGCGTGCTCTACGCCGCCCTACGGCGTCGCTTCGGCCCGACGGCCGGTCTGATTGCGGGCGCGGTGCTGGCGCTCACCCCCGTCGCCGCGCTGATGTTCCGCTTCAACAACCCGGACGCGCTGCTCGCGCTGCTGATGACCGTCACGGTCTACTGCGTGATCCGCGCCCTGGAGGACGGCCGCACCAAGTGGCTGGTCTGGGCGGGTGTCGCGGTCGGCATCGCCTTCCTGACGAAGACCCTGCAGGCCTTCCTGATCCTGCCGCCGCTGGCGATCCTGTACGCGGTGTGCGCGCCGGTGAAGCTGAAGAAGCGCTTCGGCCAACTCGCCCTCGCCACCGGCGCGATGGTCGTCGCGGGCGGCTGGTGGGTGGCCATCGTCGAACTGTGGCCCGCCTCCTCGCGCCCGTACATCGGCGGCTCGCAGAACAACTCCTTCCTGGAGCTGACCTTCGGCTACAACGGACTCGGCCGTATCAACGGCGACGAGGCCGGCAGCGTCGGCGGAGGCGGCGGGGCCGGCGGCACCGGGCGGTGGGGTGCCACCGGCTGGGACCGCATGTTCGGCGACGAGGTCGGCAGCCAGGTCTCGTGGCTGCTGCCGGCCGCGCTGATCCTGCTGGTCGCGGCCCTCTGGCTGACCCGGAAGGCCAAGCGGACCGACCTGACCCGCAGTTCGTTCCTCGCCTGGGGCGGTTCGCTGCTGATCACCGTGCTGGTCTTCAGCTACATGGCCGGCATCTTCCACCAGTACTACACGATCGCGCTGGCCCCCTACATCGCGGCGCTGGTCGGCATGGGCGCCACGGTGCTGTGGGCGGAGCGGTCGAAGATCTGGGCCGCGCTGACCCTGGCGGCCACCGTGACCGCGACGGCGGCCTGGGGCTATGTGCTCCTCAACCGCACTCCCGACTACCTGCCCTGGCTCAAGTGGCTGGTGCTCATCGGTGGTCTGGCCGGCGCGCTCGGCCTGATCTTCGTGGCCAGGCTCGGCCGACAACTCGCCATCGCGGCGGCCGGGTTGAGCTTTGTGGCGGCGATCGCCGGCCCGACCGCGTTCACGCTCAGCACGGTGGACACCGGGCACACCGGTTCCATCGTGACGGCCGGTCCCGCCGGTGCGAGCCGGATGGGCGGTATGGGCGGCGGTGGCGGTATGCGCGGTGGCGGCGGCTTCCCCGGCGGCGGCCAGAACCGGCAGGGCGGCACGGGCCAGCCGGGCACGGGCCAGCCCCCGGCCGGCGGCTTCCCCGGCGGCGGCCAGAAGCCGCAGGGCAACGCCCAGGGAGCGCCGCAGGGCGGCATGGGCGGCCGGATGGGCGGCGAAGGCGGTATGGGCGGCGGCGGTGCCGCGGGCCTGCTCAACGGCGCGACCGTCAGCTCCGAGGCCAAGCAGCTGCTGGAGAAGAACGCGGGTGACTACACCTGGGCGGCCGCCGCCATCGGCGCCCAGAACTCCGCGAGCTACCAGCTGGCCACCGGCGACCCGGTGATGGCGATCGGCGGCTTCAACGGCACCGACCCCTCGCCGACCCTCGCCCAGTTCAAGCAGTACGTGAACGACGGGAAGATCCACTACTTCATCTCGGGCGGCAGCATGGGCGGTGGCGGCAGCTCCGGCACCTCCGGCCAGATCACCTCGTGGGTGGAGGCCAACTACAAGAAGGTGACGGTCGGTACCGCGACCTTCTACGACCTGACGCAGCCGACGAGCTGACGCGGGACTCACCGAGGAGCGGTGGCCCGGAGCGATCTCGCTCCGGGCCACCGCTCTTTGCGTGCCGTGCCGCGAGGGTGCAGTTCTGCGGGTGCCGTGCCGCGGGGCCACCGCTCTTTGCGTGCCGTGCCGCGGGGGTGCAGTTCTGCGGGTGCCGTGCCGCAGGGCCGCCATTTTTCGGGTGCCGTGCCGCACGGGTGCCGCCCTCGCACGCCGGGGCCACCGCCCTCTTCGCACCGGCACGTCGCGTCGCACCCACGTTGTACGGCGTATAGCAAGTGTTCTACGGTGTACGTCGACCATCTCCCGTACACCGTAGAAGGGTCCCGTATGCCGGCACCGACAGCCGCCGACACGGCCACGACCCCGCAGGGGCACCCGCAGCGCTGGCTGATCCTCGGCGTCATCTGCCTCGCGCAGCTCACCGTGCTGCTCGACAACACCGTTCTGAACGTCGCGATCCCCTCCCTCACCCGGGAGCTGGACGCGGCCACCTCCGACATCCAGTGGATGATCAACGCGTATTCGCTGGTGCAGTCCGGGCTGCTGCTCACCGCGGGCAGTGCCGCCGACCGCTACGGCCGCAAGAAGATGCTGATCGCCGGCCTCGCGCTGTTCGGCATCGGCTCCCTGGCGGCCGGACTCGCCGACTCCACCGGCCAGTTGATCGCCGCCCGGGCCGGCATGGGCATCGGCGGCGCACTGCTGCTCACCACCACCCTCGCCGTCGCGATGCAGATCTTCGCACCCGAGGAGCAGCCGAAGGCCATCGGCATCTGGAGCGCCGTCAACGCGCTCGGCTTCGCGGTGGGCCCGCTGATCGGCGGCTTCATGCTGGGCCACTTCTGGTGGGGCGCGATCTTCCTGATCAATCTGCCGGTGGCGGCGCTGGGCCTCGCCGCGGTCGTCGCCCTCGTACCGGAGTCGAAGAATCCGCAGGGGGACCGCCCGGACCTCCTCGGCGCACTGCTGTCCACCATCGGCATGACCTCGCTCGTGTACGCGATCATCTCGGGCCCCGAGCACGGCTGGACGTCCGTCCGGGTGCTCACCCCGGCGGCCGTGGCCGTGCTGGTGCTGGCCCTCTTCGCGTACTGGGAGAGCCGGATCCCGTACCCCATGCTCGACCTGCACTTCTTCCGCGACCGCCGGTTCACCGGAGCCGTCGCCGGAGCCGTCCTGATCACCTTCGGCATGGGCGGCGCGCTCTTCCTGCTCACCCAGCACCTCCAGTTCGTCCTGGGATACGGGCCGTTGGAAGCCGGAGTGCGCACGGCACCCCTCGCCCTCTCGGTCGTCGCGCTGAACTTCACCGGCCTGTCGGCCAAGTGGACGGCGAAGCTGGGGACGCCGGTCTCGATCGCCCTCGGCATGGTGCTGATGTCGGGCGGCCTGGTGTCCATCGCGACGCTCACCGCCCAGGGCTACCCCGGCACCCTCCTCGGGCTGCTGCTGATCGGCGCGGGCTGCGCGGTCGCCAACCCCGCCATGGCGCACGCCATCATGAGCGCGATCCCGCCGGCCAAGGCGGGCGTGGGCGCGGGCATCAACGGCACGCTCGCCGAGTTCGGCAACGGCCTGGGGGTGGCGGTGCTCGGTGCGGTCCTCAACTCCCGCTTCGCCGCGCTGATTCCGATGGCGGCGGCCTCGCTGCCGGCGGCGCTGGCGTCGGCGGACTCGGCGCGGGAGAAGGAGCGGATCACCGACGCGTTCTCGTCGGGACTGGAGACGAGTCAGCTCGTGGGCGCGCTGGCGGTGCTGCTGGGCGGACTGCTGGCGGCGGAGTTGCTGCGGCGGGCCGAGAGGGCAGACTCCGCGGTGACGGTTTCCGCGTAACGCCCGCTTAGCATCAAGGTGGGCGGACCGGAGAATTCCGGCCCGCCCACCTCGAGGTACCCGAACCACGTCAAGTACCGCAGTCCGAGTTGCGAGAGAGGTGCGCCATGGTGAGGGCAGCCGACCGGGCCCAGGGTCCGGCGCGGGTCAGCGTCTGGTTGGAGGGCAAGGCCCCGCGGCGCGGTACGACGCGCAGTGGCGGCCAGCCGTCGGGGCTTGACCGGGACCGCATCACCGAGGTCACCGTGCGGCTGCTCGACGCGGAGGGGCTGGCCAGGTTCTCCATGCGCCGGCTCGCCGCCGAGCTGAACGTCACCGCGATGTCCGTCTACTGGTACGTCGACACCAAGGACGACCTCCTCGAACTCGCCCTGGACGCGGTCTTCGGCCAACTCGCCCTGCCCGACCCGGAGTCCGGCGAGGACTGGCGAGACCAGCTGCGCTCCGTCGCCACCGGTTACCGCGCCCTGCTGGTCCGCCACCCCTGGGTGTCGCCGCTCAGCGGCAGCTTCCTGAACATCGGACCGCACTCCATGGCCTTCTCGCTCTGTGTGCAGCAGGTGATCCGCAACACCGGCCTGCCCCCGCACGGCCAGATGGGCGCGCTCTCGGCCGTCTTCCAGTTCGTGTACGGCTTCGGCACGATCGAGGGCCACTTCATCCAGCGCTGCGCCTCGGCCGGCATGAGCCAGGACGACTACTTCCGCCAGGCCATGAGCACGATCAGCGAACAGCCCCAGTTCGCCGCCCACGTCGAGAGCGCCGCGGACCTCATGGAGGCCCGCGGCGGCGACACGGTGGAGGAGATGCGGGAACGCGACTTCAACTTCGCCCTGGACACGCTGATCGCGGGGATCGAGACGATGGTGCAGCGCGGCAGCTGATTCCAGACGCGGCCCGCACCCCCTGGCCCTCAGACGCGGCCCGCACCCCCTGGCCCTCAGACGCGGCCCGCCCCGGACTAGCCCTCAGACGCGGCCCGCGCCGGACTGGCCCTCAGACGCGGCCCGCCCCGGACTAGCCCTCAGACGCGGCCCGCGCCGGGAAGCCCCCCGTGGCCACGGGCCCCCACCGCTCAGGGGTGACCCGGATGATCGACTTGCCCTGCTTGACCATCGCCGCCCGGTACTCGTCCCAGTCCGGATGCTCCCCCGCGATGTTGCGGTAGTACTCGACGAGCGCCTCGACGGAGTCGGGCGAGTCGATGACCTCGGCGGTGCCGTCGACCTGGACCCAGGGGCCGTCCCACTCGTCGCTCAGCACGATCAGACTGACCCGCTCGTCCCGCTTGGCGTTCCGCGTCTTGGCGCGCTCCGGATACGTGGAGACGACGATGCGCCCCGAGTCGTCGACCCCGCAGGTCAGCGGCGAGCCCTGCGGGCCGCCGTCGGCCCGGCGGGTCAGCAGGATGGCGCGGTGCCGGGGCCGTACGAAGTCCAGCAACTCGTCCAGGGACACGGAGGTGTTCGTCGCGATGTTGGGTGCCATGGCGCAAGCCTAGAGGGCGTCGCGGGCGAGGGGCTGATCCACATGCCGCCGCGGGGCGGACGGGAATGTGACGACAGACCCTAGGCCGACACCGCCTCCACCAGGTCGTCGTACACGGCGACATCGCGCCGCAGCCCGGTCAGGTTCAGGACGCGGCCGGCCATGCCCTCCGGGTCCACCGCCACGCGCAGCTCCGTGCGGGGCGGGTGGTGCAGACGGTGGCGGACCTGGTCGAGGAGGCGTACGCCCTGGGAGTCCATGAAGCGGGTCCCGGTGAGGTCCAGGACGAGCACCCGCAGCCGGCCCGTCCGCGCGTGCACGAGGTCCATGGTCTCGGCGTACAGCAGGTCGGCGTTGGAGATGTCGATTTCCGCGGGCAGCGTGACGAGAGTGCAGTTCGGCAGGTCACGTGGGTTCGGGGAGAAGGTCATGGCAACTCACCTGGCAGACGTGTGTCCGGATCCGATGAGGCCGCTTCCTGACCTGTCCGGCCATTCCATCACGGGCGCCCCCGAGTTCGGAAGCTCGGCCGCCGGGCCGCAGCCTCACCCCATCGGAGCAGCTAAAGTGCTGTTCGTCCTGTGCTCGCAGTCGGGAATGTGCTGCGGAGCTCTCCTGCGCATGGCCATGGGTCCTTCGTCACGCCGACGACCGGGCCCGGGGCCGTGCATGCCGAAGAGGTTCGTGGTGGCTGCGTCCGATTTTCCTGAAGTGCCCCATTTCCCCATGGGTTTCGAGCTGGCCGACGCTCTGACGGTGGCCGCTCAGCAGCTGCACGAGACGTCGACGGCCAACGCCGCCCTGCGGGCCGCGGCACGGCTGGCCGTGCACGTCCTGCCCGGTGCCGAGCACGCCGGTATCTCCGTCATCGAGAAGACCCACCGCCAGACCCTCGCCTGGACCGACGAGGTCGTACGGTCCGCCGACGCCCTGAACGCGGGCCGCGAACACCACCTGTACTGGAGCCGGCTGTGGACCGCGCCGGTCGCCCGGATCGACGACAGCGCGGCCTACGACAGCGGTGAACTCTCCTTCTCCGGCCTGGGTCTGCGCTCGGTGCTCTCGCTCCGGCTGCGCGCGGACCGCCGCCGGCTCACCGTGCTCACCGCGTACGCGCGCAAGCCGCGGGCCTTCGACGATTCGGCCACCCGGATCGGCCGGCTGTTCACCGCGCACGTCAGCATCGCGCTGGAGTCGGTGACCGCGCGCGAGCAGCTCACCGAGGCCATGCGGACCCGGGATCTGATCGGGCAGGCGACGGGCATCCTCATGGAACGCCTGGGGATCGACGCCGGCGCGGCCTTCGAGAGCCTGGTGCGCACCTCCCAGCGGGAGAACGTCAAACTGCGTGACCTGGCCCGGCGGCTCGTGGACACCCTGCACCAAGAGTGAGCGGGCGCCGGCGGGATACCCGGATCTCCATGAGACCTCCAGCGGATCCCCCCGAGTCGCCCCGGGCCGTCGTCCCCGACCCCCGCACGGCAGCCGCCCCGCTGCACCAGGCGCTGGCCGGGAGCGGCGGCCTCGACACACTGCTGCGGGACCTCACCGAGCGGGCGGTGCTCGCGGTGGAGGGGGCGGCGGCCTGCAGCATCACCGTGCGCCGCGACGGACGGCTGCTGACCCTGGCGGGCACCGGCGGTCTGCCCAGCGGACTCGATCAGCGGCAGTACGAGAACGGCGACGGGCCCTGTGTCCGGGCGGCGGCGCTGGAGGCCGAGCAGCACGCCCCCGACCTGTCGCAGGAGACCCGCTGGCCCTCGTACACCGCGTACGCGCTTTCGCAGGGCGTCCGTTCGGTGCTGGCCGTGCCGCTCACGGTCGACGGGGAGACGGACGCCGCGCTCAATTTCTACGCCGTGACCGAGGACGCCTTCCACGACCGGCGCGACACCGCCCGGGTGTTCGCGGCGCGCGCCTCGGAGGCGATCAACGCGGCGCTGCGCATCGAGCGCGAGCAGGCGTCGTCGGGGGACGTCCGCACCGCGCTCCTCTCGCGCAGCGTGATCGACCAGGCGATCGGCATCCTGATGGCCAAGGAGCGCTGCGACGCGCGGGCGGCACTCGACAGGCTGCGCCGCGCCTCGCAGGACTCCAACGTCAAGCTCCGGGACCTGTGCGGCGATCTGGTGGCCCGGGTGACGGGCGCGGCCGCGGCCCGGGAGGGCCGGACGCCGGGGGCCTAGCGACCGGTCCGCTTGGTCGGGCGGCGGGAGCCGACGGGAGCCGACGGGAGCCCAGGCCTCGGCCCACCCGACCCCGACCTCGACCCCGACCCCATCGCCGGTCCCGTTCCCGTTCCCGGTCCCGTTCCCGGCCCCGATCGTTCCCGTTCCCGTCCGTGTCGTCAGGCCGACGGCAGCGTCTCCCCCTGCACCGCCTGGATGTCCAGTTCCACGCGCAGGGTCGTGCCGATGGCCGAGATGCCCGCCTGGAGCACCTGGTTGTAGTTCATCGCGAAGTCCTCGCGGCGCAGTTCGGCGGTGGCGCGGAAGGCGGCTCGCGTGCCGCCCCACGGGTCGGCGCCGGTGCCCAGGTAGGCGAGGTCCAGGTCGACCGGCCGGACGACGCCGTGCATGGTCAGTTCGCCGTGCACCGTCCAGCGGTCGGACCCGGCGAAGGTCAGGCCCGTAGAGCGATAGGTGATCTCCGGGTACGTCGCCACGTCCAGGAAGTCCGGCGACTTGAGGTGCCCGTCGCGCATTCCGTTGCCGGTGTCGATGGAGGCCGCGGAAATCACCGCCTCCACCCGGGACTTGGCCACCTCGTCCGGCGCGATCTCGATCCGGCCGGCGAACTCGGTGAACCGGCCGTGCACGCTGGAGATCCCCAGGTGCTGGGCGACCGCGCCCACGGAGGAGTGCGCCGGGTCGATGGTCCAGGGGCCGGGCGGCGGCAGCTCGGTGCCGCCCTGCCGGGCGAGGACCACGTTGCCGACCTCGGCCCGTCCGCTCGCCGTGACGATCGCGCTGGACGCGACGGGCGCGTACCCGACCGCGGTGACGATCACGGTGTAGGCGCCGGGCGCCAGCGCGGTCGTGTCCCGCACGGCCCCCTCGCCGTCGGCCTCGGCCCGCACCACCTGCGTGCCCGTCATGTCGGTCACCGTGACGACCGCGTGCGACACGGCCCAGCCGTCCCGCGTACGGATCCGTGCGGTCAGTCCCATCCCGTTTTCTCCTTGCAAGCCGGTTGCCGACTCCGCCGGGGGCGGGGTCAGCGGAAAAGAGCCGGCCCGTGGGGACGCACCTCCGCTCGGAGCGCGTCCCCACGGGCCGGGGTCCGAACTACTCGCCGGGGTGGGCGAGTTCGATGTCGTGGCCGTCGGCGCCGCGGCCGTCGACCGTCAGCGAGGTGGCCACCGGCGGGTAACCCGTCGCGATGACGGTGTACTCGCCGCTGTCCAGGTCGGTGAAGGCGTACGCGCCGTCCGCGCCGGTCCGCGCCGTGCCGACCACGTTGCCGGCCGCGTCGACCAGGGTGACCCGCGCGTCACCGAGCGGCCCGCCCGGTGCCCGTACGACACCCTGGACCTGGGCGCCCGAGCTGAGCTCGACCTCGACCCGGGTGACGCCGGTGCCGCCGACCTCGACGGGCACCGCGCTGGGCCGGTGCCCGGCCGCGTTCACCGCGACGGTCACGGAGCCGGGGACCAGCTCGGCGAACGTGAACTCGCCCTGCGCACCGGTGGTCCCGGTGGCCAGCACATCGCCGCGCACGTCGGTCACGATGACCATGGCGTTCTTGACCGTGATCCCGGTCTCGGCGGCGCGGACGACACCGCTCAGCCCGCTCGTGCCGCTCAGCAGGATGTCGTACGCGAGCGGCTCGCCGTTCACCACGATCGTCGCGGCCTGCGGCTGGAAACCGTCGGCGGAGGCGATCAGGACGTACGAGCCCGCGCCGGGCGCGTCCACCGCGTAGGCGCCGTCGGTCTGCGCGACCGACCGGCCCAGCTGGCGTCCCGCGAGCGAGATCAGCGTGACCGCGGCCCGCGGCACGGGCGCGCTCTCGGCACCGCGGACATGGCCGCGTACCGCGATTCCACCGGACATCGGTGCGGTCTCCCTCTCCACAGTGGCGACGGCCGCGAGCTGCTGCGTGCCGTCGGGGCCGGACTCGGCACCCGTCCCGGAGACGGCCCAGCTGGGGACCTTCTCCTCGGTGACCGGGGCGGTGACCGGGGTGGTGACCGGGGCGGCGGCGGCCGGAGCCTCGGCGGCTGCCTCCGCGGCCTGCGCCAGGCCGCCCGAGGTCCGCAGCGGGACCTCCTTGATGAAGATCGTCACCAGGAAGGCGAGCAGCGCCAGCGGCGCGGCGATCAGGAACACGTCCGCGATGCCGTGGCCGTACGCGCTCTCCATCACGGTGCGCAGCGGCCCGGGCAGCGTGTCCATGTCGGGGATGGAGCTGCTGGAGCTCGAACTCGCCGCAGCGGCCGCGTACTTGGGGTCGAGGTGGACGAGCCCGTCCTTGGCGTAGTCGGTGATCCGGTTGGCCATGACCGCGCCGAGCGCGGAGACGCCGACGGCACCGCCGAGGGACCGGAAGAAGGTCACCGTGGAGCTGGCCGAGCCGAGGTCGGCCGGGGCCACCTGGTTCTGCGTGCACAGCACCAGGTTCTGCATCATCATGCCGATGCCGAGGCCCATCAGCGCCATGAAGATCGCGATGTGCCAGTACGGGGTGTCGTAGCGGATGGTGCCGAGCAGACCCAGCCCCGCGGTCACCAGGACACCGCCGGCGAGCAGCCATGCCTTCCAGCGGCCGGTCTTGGTGATGACCTGGCCGGAGACCGTCGAGGAGAGGAACAGACCGGCGATCATCGGGATGGTCATCACGCCCGACATCGTCGGGGACTTGTCGCGGGCCAGCTGGAAGTACTGGCTGAAGAAGACCGTGCCGGTGAACATCGCGACACCCACGAAGAGCGAGGCGAGCGACGACAGGGTGATGGTCCGGTTGCGGAACAGCCGCAGCGGGATGATCGGCTCGCGGGCCTTGGACTCGACGAGGATGAACAGCAGACCGAGGACGACGGATCCGCCGACCATCGCGTACGTCTGCCACGAGACCCAGTCGTACTTGTCACCGGCGAAGGTGACCCAGACCAGCAGCAGCGAGACAGCGGCGGAGATGAAGAACGCGCCGCCCCAGTCGACCTTCACGTCCCGCTTCACGACGGGCAGGTGCAGGGTCTTCTGCAGCACGATCAGAGCGATCACCGCGAACGGCACACCGACGTAGAAGCACCAGCGCCAGCCGAGCCACGAGGTGTCGGTGATCACGCCGCCGAGCAGCGGGCCGCCGACGGTCGCGACGGCGAAGGTCGCGCCGAGGTAGCCGGAGTAACGGCCGCGCTCACGCGGGGAGATCATCGCCGCCATGACGATCTGCGCCAGGGCGGAGAGACCGCCGACGCCGATGCCCTGGACGACCCGGACGGCGATCAGCATGCCCGCGTTCTGCGAGAGACCCGCGACCACAGAGCCCAGAACGTAGATGATCAGGGCTATCTGGACGAGAGCCTTCTTGCTGTACAGGTCGGAGAGCTTGCCCCACAGGGGTGTACTCGCGGTCATGGCCAGCAGCGAGGCGGTGACGACCCAGGTGTAGGCGGACTGGCCGCCGCCCAGGTCGCCGATGATCTCGGGGAGTGCGTTGGTGACGATCGTCGACGACAGGATCGCGACGAACATGCCGAGCAGGAGCCCGGAGAGGGCTTCCATGATCTGCCGGTGCGTCATCGGAGCGCCGCCGCCGGAGGGCCCACCCCCGTGCTTGGCGTGAGCCCGCACACCGGCTGGTGTGGTCGTTGCCATGGGCTTCCTTTTCTTACGTGCTTGATGCGGGTGTACGGGTGGTCAGTTCTGTCGCATACGAGTGCGGGGGCGCGGGCCGCGGCGCCGCGGAACGGCAGTCGCCGAAGCTCTCCCGCAGCCGGGCCATGAGCGCGATGAGCAGGCCGACCTCGTCGTCGGACCAGTGGCTCAGCCGGTCGGCCAGGAGCCGTGACGTGCGCAGCGAGAGCTCGTCCAGCTGCTCGTGCCCCACGGCGGTGAGCCGCAGGATGCGGGAGCGCTTGTCGGCGGGGTCGGGGGACCGTTCGATCCAGCCCCGCGCCGCGACGTGCGCCACATGGCGGCTGGTCACCGACATGTCCACGGACAGCAGCTCGGCGAGCCTGCTCATCCGCATGTCGCCGTGCCGGCCGAGGAGCGTCAGTACGGCGGCGGCTCCCGCCGGGCAGTCCTGCGGCAGGATCCGCCCCAGGTCCCGCTTCACGGCACCGATGGCACTGAGCTGACGAGCCAGTTCCTCGTACTGCGCCTGCCCGGCCATCCACCCTCCCGTATTCGTTGCTTTGGGCAACCATAAAATCAGTTGGTTGCCGCAGGCAAACTAAAAAGTGGATGAGAGCCTAAAAACTTGGCAAAGGCACGTATGGGCGAACGTAAACCCGCAGGTGGGGAGGGGTGGTGGCGTCCGAGAGGCGTCCGGGGACCTGTTCGGCGAGCGCGGCGGCCCTCCGTCGGCCTGCTCGGCGACGGGCGGCGAGACCGTTCAGGGCGAACGGAGGCACCGGAGCGGCGCCCCGCACTTGGGCAACCGTCACGCGTTCGCTAGGGTCCTGCCCCATGGCAAACACCCAGGGCCCCGAGGGCAACTACGACCCCGCGGGTAGCACCCAGATGTTCCGAGCGTTCGTCGACGAGGCGCCCCAGGGCCGGCAGCAGCAGGCCGCCGCCCCCTCCGGGCCCCGCGTCGGCCTGATCATCGGCGTCGTAGTCGCCCTGGTGGTCGTGGCCGCCGTGGCCTGGCTCGCACTCTCGTAAGAGGGCGCCCGCCCGGCGCTGCGGGCTACTCCCACCGGACGGACACGTCCCGCGTCTCGATGTGCATGCCCAGCGGCACCCGCCACGCGTCGACGCACACCGTCCAGGTCCTGTCCTTCTTCACGCCGGCGGCGATCGGCGCGGGCAGGTCCTCGGTGGACTCGATCGTCGCCCAGTCGATCCCGAGCGCCCCGATGATGTGCGTCCCGAAGGTCACCGTGCCCGAACGCACCGCCGTACCCCCGGTGTTGCGGAACGAGACGGTGACCTCCTCGCACCACCGCTTGTCGGTGGCCGCCCGCTCGGGCTCGCCCACGCTCAGTGCGGCGGGGCCGGCCGGGGGCTTTGCCGGGGCTCCGGTCGCCGTACCGCCGCCGGAACCTCCGCTCGTACCACCGGAGTTGCCATGGCCGGCCGAGGGTGACCGGGTGGCCGACGCACCGCCGCTTGTGGCATCTGCGCCGGCGGGGGCGCTCACGGACGTCGAACCCGAATCAGGGGCCGACGTCGAGGTCGTGGCCCGCGACCCCGAACTCCCGCCCCTGGCCGACTCGTTGACCCCTGATGGGCCGGCGTCACCGTCCCCGTCCAGTGGTGCCAGCGAGACCTTCCCGGTCGGGGCCATCACCGCTCCGGTCGCCAGGGGCGTGCCCCCGGCGGCACCGACCGCGACATAGCCGCCACCGCCGCCACCGCTTCCGCACGCGGCCAGCGCGGTACCCAGACAACAGACGACGGCCGCCGAGGCGCCCAGCAGGGCACCCCGGCGACCGTGTATCAACCGTCGACGCATCGCGCCAGTGTGGCTGACGATCCGTCAATTATGAACCCTCAGTCGGAGATGAGGCCTTCCCGCAGCTGGGCGAGGGTGCGGGTGAGCAGCCGGGAGACGTGCATCTGCGAGATGCCGACCTCCTCGCCGATCTGCGACTGGGTCATGTTCGCGAAGAAGCGCAGCATGATGATGCGGCGCTCGCGGGGCGGGAGCTTGGCCAGCAGCGGCTTGAGCGACTCGCGGTACTCGACGCCCTCCAGGGACGGGTCCTCGTAGCCGAGGCGGTCCGCGAGGGAGCCCTCGCCGCCGTCGTCTTCGGGGGCCGGTGAGTCGAGCGAGGACGCCGTGTACGCGTTGCCGACCGCCAGGCCGTCGACCACGTCCTCCTCGGACACGCCCAGGACCACGGCGAGTTCGGCGACGGTGGGCGAGCGGTCCAGCTTCTGGGAGAGCTCGTCGCTGGCCTTGGTGAGGGCCAGCCGCAGCTCCTGGAGGCGGCGCGGGACGCGGACGGACCACGAGGTGTCGCGGAAGAACCGCTTGATCTCGCCGACGACCGTCGGCATCGCGAACGTCGGGAATTCCACGCCGCGTTCGCAGTCGAAGCGGTCGATCGCCTTGATCAGGCCGATGGTGCCGACCTGGACGATGTCCTCCATCGGCTCGTTGCGGGAGCGGAAGCGGGCGGCCGCGTACCGGACGAGCGGGAGGTTCAGCTCGATGAGGGTGTCGCGTACGTAGCCGCGCTCCGGGCTGTTCTCGTCCAGTGCGGCGAGCCGCAGGAACAGGGAGCGGGACAGGGTGCGTGTGTCGATGGCTCCCGAGACCGGGACGGCCGGGACGGCTTCCTGGTCCGGGAGAGCCGGGACGTCGTGAAGCGCGTCGGGCGCGGATTCGCTCTTCGTGAGCGTGAGCACCTTCGAGCTGCCCTGGTCTGCGGACATGCCACCCCCTTTGGGTCGCGGACGGTCGCGGCGGACGCTCCCGTCGGAGGAACGCAGCCTCCACCTGAATACCGGAGGCGAGGCCGCGGCAAACGCGCTTCCGGGAGAATGTCACATGTCGGCAACACGCTGTAGTGACATGTCGACATGGAGCAGCTGAATCGGCCCTGGAAAGAGGGGGTCTGACGGATTTTCAGCGCTGAACTGTCGGAAAAGTGCCCGCTGAGCGATTAGCTCTCTTCGGTTACGCCTCGATCCTGTTTGCGGATCGAAGACGCGCGAAGCTACGGGCGAGCAGCCTTGACACATGCATCTGGGAGACACCCAGTTCGGCGCTGATCTGCGACTGCGTCAGATTGCTGTAGTAGCGCAGCAGCAGGATCCGCTGCTCGCGCTCGGGCAGTTGTACGAGCAGATGCCGTACGAGGTCGCGGTGTTCGACCCCGTCCAGCGCCGGGTCCTCGTAGCCGAGCCGGTCGAGCAGCCCCGGCAGCCCGTCACCCTCCTGGGCGGCTTCCAGGGAGGTCGCGTGATAGGAGCGGCCCGCCTCGATGCAGGACAGCACCTCCTCCTCGGTGATGCGCAGCCGCTCGGCGATCTCGGAGGTCGTGGGGGAGCGCCCGAAGGCGGTCGTCAGATCCTCGGTCGCGCTGTTCACCTGCACCCACAGCTCGTGGAGCCGGCGCGGGACGTGGACCGTGCGGACGTTGTCGCGGAAGTACCGCTTGATCTCGCCGACGACGGTCGGCATCGCGAAGGTCGGGAACTGCACGCCCCGGTCGGGGTCGAAGCGGTCGATGGCGTTGATCAGGCCGATCGTGCCGACCTGGACGACGTCCTCCATCGGCTCGTTGCGGGAGCGGAAGCGGGCGGCCGCGTACCGCACCAGCGGGAGGTTCGCCTCGATGAGCGCTCCACGCACCCGGCCGTGCTCCGGGCTGCCCGGCTCCAGGTTCTTCAGCTGCCCGAAGAGCACCTGGGTGAGCGCCCGGGTGTCGGCGCCCCGGCGCTTCTCGGGGGCGGGGGCGGAGGGCTGGGCGGGGGTGGACGGGGTCGCCGCGGTGGTCGGCGTCTCGAGCGTGGAGGGCTGGGCCTGGGCGGAGACGGGCGGCTGGACGGGGGCGGAGGACTGGACGGGGGTGGAGGACTGGACGGGGGTGGTGGAGGACGGTTCCTGGGAGGGCCCCGGCTGGGGCCGGGACAGGGTCTCGGCCTGCGACTGGGCTGGGGCTTCCTCCTGGGGTGGCGCAGTACTGGCCGACACGGTCAACGCCACCTCTTCATCCGTCAACGATCCGTCGACGTATCCGTCAACTCATCCGTCAAAAGCGGTCATAGCATCACAAGACATGTGCACTGTGTGCAAGCACCGCATAACACCGTGTTGACGGTCAGTTGGGGCATTTGACGCAAAAAGGCCCTTCGCCGGTTGCGGCGAAGGGCTCCGAAAGAGGAGGGCGTGAGGCTCAGAACGGGTAGTCGGCGATCACCCACGTGGCGAACTCCCGCCACAGGGCGACACCCGCCTGATGGGCCGGGTGCTCCAGATACCGCTTCAGCGCATCGGTGTCCTCGACCGCCGAGTTGATCGCGAAGTCGTACGCGATCGGCCGGTCGGTGATGTTCCAGTCGCACTCCCAGAACGTCAGCTCCGGGATCTGTCCGCCGAGCGCGCGGAAGGCCGCGACCCCCTCGACGACGCGCGGGTCGTCGCGCTGGACGCCCTCGTTGAGCTTGAAGAGGACCAGATGGCGGATCACGGGCGCTCCCAGGGGTTCACGGCGGGCGGCCGCCCAGCTCCGGGGTCTGCTTCCGGGCTCTAGTTCTTGGCTCCGTCGGCGATCCACGTCATGAAGTCGCCGACGGCCTGAGCGGCATTCGAAATGCCCTCGAACCCTATCTGGACGTAGTCCGCGGCCTTGGCCGGGTCCGTGATGATCACATAGAGCGCGAAGACCACGAGTACGTAGACGGCGATCTTCTTCGAATTCACCGCCACCGCGGCCTCCCCTGTGCCTGCTGTGTCCGCTGCGCCCGCGTGGGAGCCCTGTTACCGGCGGTGAGTGTATCCCGGGCAGGTGTTCGGACACCCGAAAAAGATCACGTATCCGCCGTCTCCTCACCACGCCTTTAGGGACCAACGGCCTGGCGGCCGAGGCCCTTTGCCGGACCGTACGGACCGGCGCGGGCGGCAGGATGGAGGTGAGCCCGGGCGGATCCGGCAGGAACCCCCGGGCCGGGACGGACCCGACTGCGGGTCCGCGTCGCAGGCTTCCCCCAGAAGGCGACGCGGACTTGAGGGCCCGGCCCGCGCCGGGGGAAGCGGCTGTCCCCCCGTATGCCGCTTCCCCCGACGCCTCGTGGGTGCGAGAGAGCCCCGGCGCCGAGCGGAGCCGGGGCTCGTCGCCGTCGTACGTTGCCGTCTTGGGCCGGGGCTCGTTTGCCGTTGTACGGCTGGGGCTCGTCGCCGCCTTGGGCCGGGGCTCGTCGCCCTCGTACGGCGGGGGCTTGTGGCCGTGGTGCGGCCGGGGCTTGTAGCCGTAATACGTCGGTCCGGGGCCGGAGCAGCAGGAAGGGCCCGGTTCAAAGAACCGGGCCCTTCTCAAGCGGTAGCGGAGGGATTTGAACCCTCGGTGACTTGCGCCACACTCGCTTTCGAGGCGAGCTCCTTCGGCCGCTCGGACACGCTACCGAGGGAGACTTTACCCCACGGTGGGCCGTGCTCCGAAATCCGTTTCCGCTGCCCTCACGAGGTCAGCGGGCGCGGAAGAAATCGGTGAGCAGCCGGGCGCTCTCGGCCGCGAGAACCCCCTCGATCACCTCGGGCCGGTGGTTGAGCCGCCGGTCGCGTACGACGTCCCAGAGGGAGCCGGCCGCGCCCGCCTTCTCGTCGCGCGCGCCGTAGACGATCCGGTCCACCCGGGACTGCACGAGCGCGCCCGCGCACATCGTGCAGGGCTCCAGGGTGACGACGAGTGTGCAGCCGGACAGCCGCCACGCGCCGAGCTCCGCGGCGGCCCTGCGGATCGCGAGGACCTCGGCATGCGCCGTCGGATCGCCGGTGGCCTCGCGTTCGTTGTGCGCGGCCGCGAGCACCGTCGTGCCGTCCGGGGACAGCACGACGGCGCCGACGGGAACATCCCCGCCCCGGACGGCCGACCGGGCCTCGTCCAGGGCGAGTCGCATCGCGTCCCGCCAGCGGTCGCGTACCGGATCCGCCGGGTCCGCCGGATCGGGCTGAGACGTCTCGTCTGTGCTGCTCACCCGGGGAACCTAGCGGACAGGACCGGCGGTCGGGACCGGCCGACGGGGCTGGTGGAGGGTTGACGGACCGGACTGCGGACCGGACTAGCGGACCGGACTGCGGACCGGACTAGCGGACGGTCTCCAGGACCTCCGCGGCTCCCAGGGCATCGGCGATCGTGTTGAGCGCGTCGCCCTCGCCGAGGGCGAGCAGTTCCTTCTCGCTGACGCCCAGGTCGGCGAGGACCTCGCGGTCCCCTACCGGGCCCTGCGGCACGGCCTCACCGGACGTGACGTCCTCGTCCTCTTCCTCGTCGGAGTCCGCTTCGTTGTCGGGTTCACCGTCCTCCGTACCGTCGAGATCGAGGGAGTCCAGGTCCGGGACGTCGTCGTCGCCGGGCTCCCTTCCGAGCAGTTCGTCCGTGAGCAGGATCTCGCCGTACGAGCTGCGGGCTGCGGCTGCGGCGTCCGAGACGTAGATACGAGGGTCCTCCTCGCCGTCCACGCGGACGACACCGAACCACCCGTCCTCCTGCTCGATGAACACGAGAACCGTGTCGTCGTCGACCGAGGCCTCGCGGGCCAGGTCGGACAGATCCGACAGGGTCTCCACATCGTCGAGCTCTGTGTCGCTCGCTTCCCACCCGTCTTCGGTGCGCGCGAGCAGTGCGGCGAAGTACACCGTGACTCTCCCACTGGTCATAGGTGTGCCGGTTGGAGGTCCCCCCGGCGGAGGCTGTGGGCGGGAGTGCTGCTGCCAGCCCCACCCACTCGGAATCGTGGCAGAAACAGAGCGTTCAGGGGACGTCTTCGGCCTGCTGTGTCTGCCTCTTTTGATCGCTACCAGCGGGATCGTACGCGGCTCGCGGCGCCGTATCCGCACGTGACCGCTCCCGGACGGGCCGCGGCTACCAGCGGAAGGTGCGCATGCGCATGGCGTGACGCAGGCGAGCGGCCTTGGCGCGGCGCGGCTGGACCCGCTCGCGCAACTCGCGCGCCTCGGTCAGCTCGCGCAGGAACTGCGCCCGGCGCCTTCTGCGCTCGGCCTCGGTCTCCCGCTGCTCCAGGGAGTCGTCGTCCCGCTCCGGCATAGGTACACCACCCCAGGTCCGTCCCTCCCACTTTCCCCCTGATGAGGGGTTTGATGCCAGCGCACGGGTGAGCGCGGGGAGCCGGCGTTTGCGGGACGCGGTGGGGCGCCGGCCAGGGCGGGTACGGGCACGGGCAGCGGGCGGCGGGGAAAGCCCGGTTACTGTTGTGGGCATGCGTCTCCACGTCGTCGACCACCCCCTGGTCGCCCATAAGCTCACCACGCTGCGCGACCGCCGCACCGACTCCCCGACCTTCCGGCGGCTCGCCGACGAGCTGGTCACCCTGCTCGCCTACGAGGCCACGCGGGACGTGCGGACGGAGCAGGTCGACATCGTGACCCCGGTCGCCTCCACCACGGGCGTCAAGCTGTCCCACCCGCGCCCGCTGGTCGTGCCGATCCTGCGGGCCGGCCTCGGCATGCTCGACGGCATGATGCGGCTGCTGCCGACCGCCGAGGTGGGCTTCCTCGGCATGGTGCGCGACGAGGAGACGCTCGAGGCGTCCACGTACGCGACCCGGATGCCGGACGACCTCTCCGGGCGCCAGGTGTACGTCCTCGACCCGATGCTGGCCACCGGCGGCACCCTCGTCGCGGCGATCCGTGAGCTCATCAAGCGCGGCGCGGACGATGTGACGGCCGTGGTCCTGCTCGCCGCCCCCGAGGGCGTCGAGGTCATGGAGCGCGACCTCGCGGGCACGCCGGTCACCGTCGTCACGGCGTCGGTCGACGAGCGGCTCAACGAGCACGGCTACATCGTCCCGGGCCTGGGCGACGCCGGGGACCGTATGTACGGAGCGGCCGAGTAGGCCACCCTCGCGTCAGCAGGTCTTCTTCGTGGTGGAGGGCGTCGGCTGGGGCCTGGCCAGGACGGCCAGGGCCTTCTCGGCGTCCTCCTTCGTCGTCAGCTCCTTGAAGCCGGCGCCGATGATGAGGTCGACCTCGGTGGTCTTGTCCCGGCCGTCGGTCTTCACTTCCGCGCCGGAGAGCTGGGTGTTGAGCACCGGCAGCGCGGCCGAGTAGGCGGCCTTCGCGCCGAGGAGTATCCCGGGGCCGTCGACCTTCTTGTCGTACGTGTCCGTCGCGTTGCCCACGTCGCCGATGCGGAAGCCGCGCTTCTTCAGCTCGTCCGCGGTCTCCTTGGCGAGCCCGCTGCGGGGTGTCGCGTTCAGGACGTTGACGGTGATCTGGTCCGGCTTGGGCAGTGATCCCGCCGTCGCGGACTCGGTGGACGTCGTGGCCGAGGGGCTCGCCTTGGTCGCGCAGACGGCCTTGGATCCCGCCGCCGTGGCCTTGTCGCCACCCGTGAAGACGTCGATGAGCTGCAGGGTTCCCCAGCCGATCAACCCCAGCGCGGCGGTGGAAGCGATCACGAGGAACACCAGCCTGCGGCGCCCCCGGGGTCGGCGCATCCGCGGGTACTTGTCCCCCGTGATCCGGTACTGGCCGCCCATGCCTGGGGGAGTCAGCATGCTCATGAGCGCAGCGTAGTGCGACTTGGCGACGATAACTACTAAATGATCATTGCCCGGCGCTCAGTCCAACCCAAAAGGGTCAACGGGCGGGCGGTCGGGCCTCAGTCCAGCTCGAGCACGCGGGCGTGGAGGACCTGGCGCTGCTGCAGCGCGGCGCGGACCGCTCGGTGCAGTCCGTCCTCCAGATAGAGGTCGCCCTGCCACTTCACGACGTGCGCGAAGAGGTCGCCGTAGAAGGTGGAGTCCTCGGCGAGGAGCGTCTCCAGATCCAGCTGGCCCTTGGTCGTCACGAGCTGATCGAGGCGGACCGGGCGCGGCGCGACGTCCGCCCACTGCCGGGTGCTTTCCCGGCCGTGGTCGGGGTACGGCCGGCCGTTTCCGATGCGCTTGAAGATCACACGGAAAGCCTACCGGTCAAGACCTTCCGGGCGCAGCCATGGCGACGGAGTGCGACGCTGGAAAAGACGTCGTAAATCCGGGCAAACCGGTTACTGTCCGTGGTTCCCAGGAACCCGCCGGGGACGCTCGAACGGGGACAACCGGGAACAGGGGCCTGACATGAGTGACAGCGAGACCGCGTCGGCGGCGTCCCCGGCAAGCGCACCCGAAGGAGTGGGCCCCACCCCCGCGCGGCCTGCGGAAGTCCAGGAGATCGCCGCCGGATACGCGTTCTCCGGCCCCGCCCTCGATCTCGGCGCCCTGCTCTGGGACGGGCAGTGCCTTCCGGACGTACAGATCCGCATTCCGCTGCCCATGCTCAACCGCCACGGACTGGTCGCGGGCGCCACCGGCACCGGCAAGACGAAGACCCTCCAGCTCGTCGCCGAACAGCTGTCGGCCCAGGGTGTTCCGGTGTTCCTCGCGGACATCAAGGGCGACGTGTCGGGTGTCTCCGCACCCGGCGAGGCCGGTGCGAAGGTCCAGGAGCGCGCGCGGGACGTGCGCCAGGAGTGGACGGCGACGGGATTCCCCGCGGAGTTCTACGCGCTGGGCGGCCTGGGCCACGGGATCCCCGTACGCGCCACCATCACCAGCTTCGGCCCGGTGCTGCTGTCCAAGGTGCTCCAGCTCAACCAGACCCAGGAGCAGTCCCTCGGCCTGATCTTCCACTACGCCGACCAGAAGGGCCTGGAGCTGGTCGACCTGAAGGATCTGCGCGCGGTCGTCACCTTCCTGACCTCCGACGAGGGCAAGCAGGAGCTGAAGGGGATCGGCGGGCTCTCGTCCGCCACGGCGGGCGTGATCCTGCGTTCCCTGACCGCCTTCGAGGCGCAGGGCATGAGCCCCTTCTTCGGGGAGCCGGAGTTCGACACCAGCGAACTGCTGCGGACGGCGTCGGGCGGTCGCGGCACGGTCTCCGTACTGGAGCTGCCCGAGGTCCAGGACAAGCCGCAGCTCTTCTCGACGTTCCTGATGTGGCTGCTCGCCGACCTGTTCCACGACCTCCCCGAGGTCGGCGACGTGGACAAGCCGAAGCTGGTCTTCTTCTTCGACGAGGCGCACCTGCTCTTCAACGACGCCTCGAAGGCGTTCCTGGACTCCATCACGCAGACCGTCCGGCTCATTCGCTCGAAAGGGGTCGGCGTCTTCTTCGTGACGCAGACCCCGAAGGACGTACCGGCCGATGTGCTCGGCCAGCTCGGCAACCGGGTGCAGCACGCGCTGCGCGCCTTCACCCCCGACGACCAGAAGGCCCTGAAGGCCACGGTGAAGACCTTCCCGAACTCCGCGTACGACCTGGAGGAGGTCCTCACCGGCCTTGGCACCGGCGAGGCCGTGATCACCGTCCTCAGCGAGAAGGGCGCACCGACGCCGGTCGCGGCGACGCGGCTGCGGGCGCCGGAGTCGCTGATGGGTCCGGTGGATCCGGCGGCCCTGGACCAGGCGGTGAAGGCCTCCTCGCTGTACGCGCGGTACGCGGAGGCGGTGGACCGCGAGTCGGCGTACGAGAAGCTCACCGCCCGCGAACAGGCGGATCAGGCGGCGGCCGCGCAGCAGGCCGCCGCGCGAACCGAGCAGAAGGAGCGGCCCCGGCAGAGCCGGCAGGCCAAGGGGGACGGCTCGGTGGTCGAGCAGGTGGTCGGCAGCGGCATCTTCAAGTCCCTGGCCCGTTCGGTGGGCACGCAGATCGGGCGGGAGATCACGCGCTCGATCTTCGGGACGGCACGGCGCGGGCGGTAGCGGCCTGCCGCACAGCCCTGTCCGCATCAGCGGTTGCGGCCTGCCGCACAGCCCTGTCCGCATCAGCGGTTGCGGGCTGCCGCACAGCCCTGTCCGCATCAGCGGTTGCGGGCTGCCGTACGGGCGGCCATTCCGCCGGCGCCGGCGGGTGTGAATCGCCGTACGGGCGGCCGCCCCCGTCCAGGGGTGGCCGCCCGCATGGTCAGTCGCGCGCCTGCTCCTTCGGGGGCGGGGTCTCCTCGCGTTGCTCGGCCGGTGCGGGGCGGGGCTCCGCCTTCGGTTTGGGCGCGTTGCGTACGCCTTCCGCGCGCAGCAGTGCCTGGAGGACCGCGTAGGGGTCGTTGGCCATGGCTGTGTCCTTGTCCTGAGTCTTGAGTCCTTGAGTGGGTCACTTCGTGACTTCGTGACTTCGTGACTTCGCTGATGAGGGCGGGCCGGCCGCTCAGCAGCGCAGGACCACACAGCGCAGGACGTGCAGGGCAAGGGGGTACGGCGGCGGGGACGGTACGGGGAGGGGAGGGGCGGCCGGTTCGCGGTGCCCGGCGTCGGGGGCGGGCGCGGGGCGCAGCGGGGTGAGCGGCCGGTGGCCCTGGCGGACCGGCGGGCGCAGGGCCGTGTCGAGTACGTCGTGTTCGGCGCCGCCCGTCTCGGCGGCGATGCCGGCGGGGACGGCGGCGAGTGACTCGGAGTGCGGACCCGCCGCCAGCAGCGCGACGACCAGCAGGACGAGGAAACGCAGCCAGGCGGCCCCGGAGACACCGGCGCGAGCCCCTCCCCGCGCCCGCGCGCACTGGCGCAGCGGGTGCGGTGGACGCGGGGTGGGGCTCATGAGACGTCATGTCCCCATCGGGAGCGGGGGTTTCATCGGTTCGGCCACGAGATCCGCTCTCTTGGCGTACGGGCCGGGCTTGCGGTTGACGTATCGGGTCCGTCAGACGGTGTGCGGGATGTGCTGTGCGCGTCCGTGGATCCGGATCGCGGTGATGATCTCGGTGATGCCGACCGCGAGGAGCCAGCAGCCGCCGACGACGGTCAGCACGGCGACCGATTCGAACGGGGAGACGATCAGCACGACCCCGGCGAAGAAGCTGATGACGCCGAGGAGGATCTGCCAGCCGCGGGCCGGCACGTTCGGGTCGGACGCGGCGGCCAGGGTCTGTGTGATGCCGCGGAACAGCCAGCCGATACCGATCCACAGGGCCAGCAGCAGAATCGACTGCATCGCTCCGCGGAAGCAGAACAGGCCCAGCAGGATCGACAGCACGCCGCTGATGAACGCCATGACCCGCAGCGAGGTCGCGGCGTGCGTCCCGAAGGCGGAGACGAGTTGCAGCACCCCGCTGACGAGCAAGTAGAGCCCGAAGAGCACGCCGGCCGCGAGGAGCGTCGCCTTCGGCCAGGCCAGGATCATGATCCCCAGGACCAGCGCGGCGATCCCGGCGACCAGGACGGCCTGCCAGGCGGCGCGGGAGAGGAAGTGCAGGGGGCCCTCGAAGCCTCCGAAACCCTCGGAGCGGTCCGGACCGCCGGGGTGGTCGCCGCGTGGGTCGCGGGACGCGTGGACCCGCCGGTCGTCGTACTCCGGACCCTGTGAACCGTTCGGTACCTCGGTCATGTCTCATGGTCCGACCGGGCGCGGGGGGTCTGCCACTCGAGACGGCCAGGCGACTGACGCGGGCCTCGGCCCGGGACGGCCAGGCGACTGAGGCGGGCCTCGATCCGGGACGGCCGGCGACTGGCGCGGGCCTCGATCCGGGTCGGCGACGTCTGCGTGGCGGCTACTTGCGGCCCGGGTGGGTGGCGTCTGCGTGCCGGCTGCTTGCGACCCGGGTCAGCGTCGTCTGCGTGGCGGCTACTTGCCGGCCTTGGCCGCCTTCGCCGCCGCCTTCATCTCCTGCTTGTGCGCGCGCACCTTCACCAGCGACTCGGGACCGGTGATGTCGGCGACGGACCGGTACGCCTTCGGCTCCCCGTACGCTCCCGCGGCCTCACGCCAGCCCTTGGGGCGTACGCCGAGCTGCTTGCCCAGGAGGGCGAGGAAGATCTGCGCCTTCTGGGTCCCGAACCCGGGCAGGTCCTTCAGCCGCCGCAGGAGTTCCTCGCCGGTCGCGGCGTCCTGCCAGACGGCGCTCGCGTTACCGCCGTAGTGCTCCACGAGGTACTGGCAGAGCTGCTGGATCCGTTTGGCCATCGAGCCCGGGTAGCGGTGCACGGCCGGCTTGTCGGAGAGCAGCGCCGCGAAGGCCTCGGGGTCGTGCGCCGCGATCTCGTGCGCGTCGAGGTCGTCCCGTTCCAGCCGCCGGGCGATGGTGTACGGGCCCGCGAACGCCCACTCCATCGGAACCTGCTGGTCCAGCAGCATCCCCACGAGCGCGGCGAGCGGACTGCGGCCCAGCAGCTCGTCCGCTTCCGGCTGCTGGGCGAGGTGAAGAGTGGCGTCCATGCCCCGATGATCGCCCGCCCGCGCGTGTGCCGCCTCTTCGGGCTCTTCGGGCTTTTCGTGCTCCACGCGCGTGTGCCGCCCTGCGCGCTGTTCGGGCTTTCCGGCGCACCAAGTTAGGTTACCCTTACCTAAAATGAGTGGGGATGGACCGTGACTGCCGAGATCTACCGTGACGACTGGGGCATCCCCCATCTGCGGGCGGCCAGCCCGCGCGAACTCGCCCGTGCCCAGGGCCGGATCACCGCGGTGGACCGCGCCTGGCAGCTGGAGGTGGAACGGCATCGCGCGCAGGGCACCTCGGCCGCGTTCCTCGGCGCCGCGTCCCTCGACTGGGACCTCTTCGTGCGCCGCGCCCGGCTCGACGACACCTCCAGACGTTGTTTCGCGGCGCTGGAGGAGCGGGACCCGGAGACGGCCGACTGGCTGCGGGCGTACGTCGACGGTGTCAACGCGGGCCTGGCCGAAGGCGCCCGCCGCGCACCCGAGTTCGGGGCCGCCCGGCTCGCCCCCGGCCGCTGGGAGCCGTGGACCCCGCTGGGCGTCTGGCTGAGCGCCCACATTCTGTTCGTGGGCTTCCCGGCCAAGCTGTGGCGCGAGGAGGTCGTGCGGCGGCTCGGCCCGGACGCGGTCGGGCTCTTCGCCGCCGACGGGCCGGACACGGTCGGCAGCAACGGCTGGCTCGTCACCGGCGAGCGCACCGGCACCGGCCGGCCGGTCATCGCGGGCGACCCCCACCGCTACATCGAGGACCCCGGCGTCTACCAGCAGATCCACCTGGCCTGCCCCGAGTTCGACGTCGTCGGCCTCGCCGTACCCGGCGTCCCGGGCATCGCCCACTTCGCCCACACCGGCACGGTCGCCTGGGCCATCACCAACGCGATGGCCGACTACCAGGACCTCTACCGCGAACGCCTGCGGCGCACCACGGCCGGCGTCGAGGCCCTCGGCCCCGACGGCGTATGGCGGCCGGCGACCCGCCACACCGAGACCGTCGAGGTGGCGGACGCGGAGCCCGTCGAGGTCGAAGTGATCGAGACGGAACGGGGGCCGGTGGTCATTGGGGAGCCCGGGGCCGTCTTCGGTGGGTCCGGGGTCGTTGTCGGTGGGTCCGGTGCCGTCTTCGGGGAGTCCGGCGCCGTCGTCGGGGAGTCCGGCGCCGTCGTCGGCGGGTCGGGAGCCGTCATCGGGGAGCCCGGTGCCGTCGTCGGTGGGTCCGGGGTCGTTGTCGGTGGGTCCGGTGCCGTCTCCGGGGAGCCCGGTGCCGTCTTCGGGGAGTCCGGGGCCGTCGTCGGCGGGTCGGGAGCCGTCATCGGGGAGCCTGGAGCCGTCGTCGGTGGGTCCGGAGCCGCCACCGAGGAGGCCGGGGCCGTCATCGGCGGCGACGGGGAGGAGGCGGCCATCAGCCTCCGGTATCCGCCCCGGGTCACCCACGACCTCGGCTTCAGCGCGCTGCTGCCGCTGCTGCGCGCCCGCACGGTGGCCGACGTGGACCGGGCGCTCGACCGGTGGGCCGAGCCCGTGAACGTCGTCCAGGCCGCCGACACCGAGGGCGGGCTGCTGCACCGGGTCGCCGGAAAGGTGCCGGTGCGCCACGCGGACAACCGGACCCGGGTGGTGCCCGCCTGGGTGCCCGGCCACGAGTGGCGGGGCTGGCACGAGATGCCGTACGGGACCGTCGACGACGGCATCGCCGTGATGGCCAACCAGCGCGGCCCGTCGACCCCGCTCGGCGTCGAGTTCGCCCCGCCGCACCGCGCCGCCCGCATCCACGCCCTGCTCACCGCCCAGGAGACCTGGTCCGCGCCGGAGATGGCGGCCATCCACATGGACACCCATCTCGCCTCCGCCGCACCCCTGTTGGCCCGCCTCGACGCCCTCGACGAGAAGGCGCTGACTCCCCGGGCCGCCGCCGTACGGGCCCGACTCCTGTCCTGGAACCGGCATATGGACGCCGACAGCACCGACGCGGCGACGTACGCGGCGGTGCGCGGTGCGGTCGTACGACGGCTCGCGGCGCACCCCGCCCTGGCGTGTCTGACCGACCCGCCCGCGTACCCGGGGATCTTCCGCCCCTGGCTCGCCCTCACCCCACGCGTCGGTTACGCGCTGGAAAACCTGCTGGGCGCACGGGAGTTGTACGGCATCGACCGTGCCGCGCTCGTGCAGGAGGCCGTGGAGGAGGTGGCGGCGGCCGCAAGCGCCGGGGACGGCACGCGGGATCCGAGCTGGGGAGACACGCATCGTCTCGCTCCGTGGCGGGCGCTCGCCTCGGCCCCGTACGACGAACCGCGTCTGTCCGGGGATCACGACTGCGTGCTGTGCACCTCGGCCGTCCCCGGGGTGACGGACCGCGCCGCGCGGGGCCCGGCCGCGCGCTACGTATGGGACCTCGCCCGCCGTGACGACAGCCTCTGGGCCGTCCCGCTCGGCGCCTCGGGCATCCCCGGTTCGCCCCACCACCGCGACCAACTCCCCTTGTGGCTCAAGGGAGATCTCGCTCCGGTCGTCACCGACTGGAGCCTGCTGCGCCCGCTGACGAAGGAGAACGATGACCACTGAGCCGTACGCCCCTGCCCGCGAAGCCGTCCACGAGCAGTCGGTCGAGGGCTTCGGCTCCGTGCGCATCCTGCCCCTGGACCCGCACGCCGACCTGGACGTCGTGCACGGCTGGGTCACCGAGGAGCGCGCCGTCTTCTGGGGCATGACCGGGTTCACCAAGGAGCAGGTCCTGGAGACGTACGTCCAGCTGGACACGCTCGACACCCACCACGCCTTCCTCGCGGTCATGGCCGGCGAACCGGCCGCGCTCCTGCAGACGTACGAGCCGGAGGCCGACCGGGTGAGCGAGTGCTACGAGGTCGAGCCGGGCGACATCGGCGCCCACGTGCTGATCGGACCGGCCGGACCCGGCGGGGCGCGGCCCGGTTTCTCCGCCGCGCTGCTGACCGCGTTCATGGCGTACCTGCTGACCGGCCAGGACCGCCGGCGGGTGGTGGTCGACCCCGACGAGCGCAACGAGAAGGCGATCGCCCGATTCGCCCGGCACGGCTTCGAGCCCGGGCCGCTGGTCGTCCTGCCCGAAATCGATCTCCCCGACGTCCAACTGCCCGAGAAGCGCGCCCGACTCGCCTTCCTCACCAGGCAGACGGCCCACGCCCGGGCCTCTGCTCAGTAGCCTGGCCGGATGACGCCCGAAGATCTCGTCGCGCACTACGGTCTGGAGCCGATCCCCCAGGAGGGGGGCCTCTTCCGGCAGACGTGGGCGGGTCCCGAGCGGGCCGACGGCCGCCCCGAGGGAACCGCGATCGTCGCCCTTCTCACCTCTGCTCCCGGCGACTTCTCGGCCCTGCACCGGCTGCCGACGGACGAGGTCTGGCACTTCTATCTCGGCGATCCGCTGGACATGCTGCTGCTCGCCCCGGACGGCACCGCGCGCACGGTCGTCCTCGGACCCGATGTACTCGGCGGCCAGCACCCGCAGTACACCGTCCCCGCCGGCACCTGGATGGGCGCGCGGGTCGCCGGGGACGGGTCCTGGGCGTTCTTCGGCTGCACGATGGCCCCCGGGTTCACCTACGAGGGCTACGAGCACGGGGACCGCGCCGAGCTGACCGCCCGCTATCCCGCCGAGGAGGCGCGGATCACCGCGCTGAGCCGCCCTTGACCGCGGCCGAAGGTCTCCTCGCCGGCCAAGTGGCCCTGGTGACCGGCGCCTCGGGAGGGATTGGGCGGGGGATCGCGCTGCGGTTCGCCCGGGCGGGCGCGGCGGTCGCGGTGCATTACCGCGGCGGGTCCGCGTCCGCCTCCGCGTCCGCCTCCGCCTCCGCCTCCGCGTCCGCGTCCGCGTCCGCCTCCGCCTCCGCCTCCGCGTCCGCGTCCGCCTCCGCCGATGAAGTGGTCGCCGAGGCGCGGGCCCTGGGCGTCGAGGCCGTCGCCCTGCGAGCCGATCTGACGGACGAGGACGCCTGCCGGCGGCTGGTCCGGGAGGCGGCGGAGTGGGGGCGGGGGCTGAGACTTCGGCACGGCGTGGGTCCGGCGGGCGGTGCCGGGCTGACCGCGCTGGTCAACAATGCGGGCGTCCAGCCCACTCAGGCGCTGCCCGGTATGACCCTGGCCGACTGGAAGGCCGTCGTCGACACCAACCTGTCGAGCGTCTTCGCCTGTACGCAGGCGGCCGCGGAGGTCATGAGCACGGGTGGTGGCGGCAGGGAGAGTGCGGGCGGTGTGGGTGGTGGCGGCAGGGTGAGTGCGGGCGGTGTGGGTGGTGGCGGCAGGGTGAGTGCGGGTGGTGTGGGTGGTGGCGGCAGGGTGAGTGCGGGTGGTGCGGGTGGTGGCGGCAGCGTCACGCACATCGCGTCCATCGAGGCGACCCACCCCGCGCCGCTCCACGCCCACTACTCCGCCGCCAAGGCGGCCGTCGTCATGCACGCCCGCTCGGCGGCCCTGGAGTACGGCCCGCACGGTATCCGCGTCAACACCGTCTCGCCCGGCCTGATCGACCGCGAGGGCCTGGCCGAGGCATGGCCGGAGGGCGTACGGCGCTGGCAACAGGCGGTTCCCACCGGCCGCCTGGGCCGCCCCGAGGACGTGGGCGACGCCTGCGTGTTCCTCGCCTCCCCGCTGGCGTCGTGGGTCACGGGACACGACCTGGTGGTCGACGGCGGGGTGTCGGCGCGGCCGACTTGGTAGGGCGCCCGGCCGCAGTGACTCGCCCCGCGTGACCTGCCGAGGTCGTCCCGCCGGTCCCGGGTGAGATCCGCCCGCCCGGTCCGGCGAGGTTGGGGAGCTTGTCCCGCTCGTCCCGGGTGAGGTCCGCCTGCCCGGTCCGGTGAGGTTGGGGAGCGTGTCCCGCCCGGCCCGGTGAGCGCGCGACGGCGCACGTCCGTATGTATCCGCACGCAGTCGCGCGCCGGAACCACCGGACGTCCGGGACACCCCCGACACGCTGAAGTACGGACGCGGCACCATACGGATACACGGATGACCCGGGCGCCGGCCGGCGGCGCCCGGCCATCGGATGCCCGGATACGGAGACGCGACGTGGGCCCACGGCGAGAAGAAGGACACGATGGCGGACGAGACGGAGGTCGGGGCGGAGCGGTTGCCGGGTCGCGGGGCAGACGGTCGGGTGCAGGCGTTGCCGGGTCGCGGAGCGGACGGCAGGACGAAGATGTCGCCGGGGCACGGCGCGGACAGTGGGGCGCAGCTGTCGCCGGGTCGCGGGGCGGACGGCGGGACGAAGATGTCGCCGGGGCACGGCGCGGACAGTGGGGCGCAGCGGTCACCGGATCGCGAACCGGCCGACGGGATGCGGCCGTCGCCGGATCGCGGGGCGGACGAGGCCCCGGCGGGCGGGGAGTTCGCGGCGTGGTGCTGCTGGGCGCCGTGCTGGTCCTGCTCCTCCTCGGTGGCGCGGGCCCGGCGTCCGCGCACGCAGCCCTCAGCGGCACCGACCCTCGAGACGGAACCGTCCTCAAGTCGGCCCCACGCCACGTCACCCTGACCTTCACCGAGTCCGTCGGTCTGCTCGACGACTCCTTCCGCGTCCTCGACCCCGAGAACCGGCGCGTCCACACCGGAGAGGCCGGACACGCGGGGGGCAGTTCCGACACGGCCAGGGTGACCCTGCCGCGTGACCTGGGCACCGGCACCTTCACGGTGGCCTGGCGGGTGGTGTCGGCGGACAGCCACCCCGTCTCCGGCGCCTTCACCTTCTCCGTCGGCAAGCCCTCCGCGACCAGCGTCGTCCTGCCCTCCGACGCCTCCGGGAACACGCCCGCCGGCACCCTCTACGACGCCGCGCGCTACTTCGCGTACGCGGCCCTGGCCCTGCTGATCGGAGCGGCCACCTTCGCCGTGGTCACCGGCGTCGCCCCGGTCCGCGCCCTGCTGCTGGCCGGCTGGTGGACGCTGCTCGTCTCCACCCTCGCCCTGCTGCTGCTCCGCGGCCCGTACGAGCGGGGCAGCGGACTGTCGACGGCCCTGGACCCGTCGGCCCTGGCGACCACGCTGACCGGACGGCCGGGGCTGGCGCTGCTGGCCAGGCTGGTCCTGCTGGCCGCGGTGGCGCTGCTGCCGATGCGGATCCCCGCGCGGCTTCTCGAAGGGGGCGGTGCAGCCGTACGCGGGACCGAAGCCGGAGTCGGCACCGATGAAGCGAAGGGCGCCGAATCCGGGGAGGACGACGAACCCGGGGAGGACGGCGACAAGCTCGCGCAGGCCGCCGGAACCGGTAAGGGAAACGCCTCCGACCCCCCGGAACACTCCACCCCGACCGAGGACTCCGCCCCGACCGACGACTCGGCCCCGACCAAGGACTCCACCCCTGTGGAGGTCTTCAGCCCCCCGAGGGGCGTGCTCATCGCAGGTGGCGTGCTGGCCTTCGCCCTGCTGACGACCTGGGCCGTCGCCGATCACGCCTCGGCCGGGATCCAGGTCCCCGTGGCGATGGTCTCCGCCGTACTGCACCTGCTGTCGATGGCGGTCTGGCTGGGCGGCCTGGCGGCCCTGCTCACCGCACTCCAGCGGGCCCCGGAGAGCCTGCCCGCCGGCGCCGTCGCCCGCTTCTCCCGCCTCGCGTTCACCGCGGTCGCCGTCCTGGTCGCCACCGGCGTCTACCAATCCTGGCGCGGCCTGGGCTCCTGGGACGCCCTCACGTCGACGTCGTACGGCCGGATCCTGATCGCCAAACTGGTGGCGGTCCTGCTCGTCCTCGCGGCAGCGGCGTACTCGCGACGCTGGACGGCCCGCCTGGTGACGAGGGCGGGGCAGGTCACGACGGCACGTCAGGTGAACACGGCGGACCGTACGGTCCCGGCGCCCGCGCGGGTGCCCGAGCGGGTGGGCGCACCGGCCGCCCTCGACGACGAGGCCGGCTCCGTACGAGCCGACATCGAGGACGTACGGGCGGACGGCGAACGGCGGGATGGCGTACGGCCGGACGCGGACCCCACTCTGCCCAAGGCCCCGTCCGAGGTCCTGCCCGAGGTCCTGCCCGGGGCCCCGTCCGAGGCCCCGCCCGATCCGGGAACGTACCGCCGTGCCCTGCGCCGCTCGGTGCTGGCGGAGGTGACGATCGGGATCGCGGTCCTGGTGATCACCACGGTGCTCACCGGGACCGAGCCGGGCCGCGCCGCCACGGAGGCGAAGGCGGCGTCGGCCTCGTCGGCCGATCAGCCCGTCGGCTCGACCACCTTGATCCCGTTCGACGTGGGGACGCCGGGCGGGCACGGCAAGGTGCAGATCGAACTGGCGCCGGGGCGCGTCGGCGAGAACACGGTCCAGGCCGTGATCATCGGCCCCGACGGCGGCATCGCCACCGTCCCCGAGCTGCGCCTCACCTTCACGCTGGCCAAGGAGAGGATCGGCCCGCTCGACGCGAACGTCACCAACAGGGGCGGCTACTGGGGCTCGGACAGCGTCAACCTCCCGCTGCCCGGCACCTGGACGATGAAGGTCACGATCCGCACGACCGACATCGACCAGGTCACGGTCTCGAAGACGGTGAAGATCGGCTAGCGCGGGCGAGACGGAGCAGCGGGCCCGGTCCAGCGCGTCGTGCTCACCGCACGGCCAGGGCCCTTTCGCTGACGAGCAGGTTCCGCATGGCCTCGGCGGCCCGGACGGCCGCGTCGGCACAGCAGTTGTTGAACAGCACGTGGACCTGCCGGGCCCGCTCGGCGGCACGGGCCACCCGGGGCGCCCACTCGGCCAGTTCGCCGGCGGTGTACTCGTGGCGGAACCGGTCCTCCTTGGTGCCGGTCCCCCAGGCCTTGTTCCGCCCGTGGAAGCGGACCATCGCCAACTCGGGCGAGGTGACGGGCATCACCGGCGGGACGGAGACGTCGAGCGTCTGCACCATGTCCACGGCGACGGCGGCCATCCCCGACTCGGAGAGCAGGGCGGCGGTATCGGCGTACCGCTCCTCCCGCCACCAGGCCGGATGCCGGAACTCCACGGCGACGGACCAGCCGGCCGTACGCTCGGCGCACTCCGCGAGAAACCGCTCGGCCCGCTCCCCGGGCGCGAACCACGGCGGAAACTGGAACAACACCGCCCCCAAGCGCCCCGCCCGCCGCAGCGGTTCGAGCGCCGAGCTGAATCGTCCCCACACCTCGTCGAGCACCCCGGCCCCGGGCTCTCCCCGCCCGACCCGACCCCGTAGATCCGCGGGCAGCGCACCGTCCCGCGTCGGATGCCCGGTGAGCATCGAGAACGCCTTCACGTCAAAGAGAAACCCGTCCGGAGTCCGCTCGCTCCACAGCGCACTGTTCCGCTCACTGGGCAGCCCGTAGTAGGTGGAGTCCACTTCCACCACGGGAAACCGCCCCGCGTAATGCCGCAGCCGCCCCTCGGCACCCCGCCACCCGGCGGGATACCACCCACTCCCCACCAACTCCCGGTCCGTCCACGAACAGGACCCCACCAAGATCTCACCCATGGAGCCCGGCTACCCAAGACCACAATGGGGAACCGATCCGGCTCACTTACCGCTGGCCGGTCCGTACCACTGAAGTGCCTGCCCGGTAATCGCCGCAATGCATTCGAAGTCCCGGTCACGGTGCAGAAGGGTCAGACCCTGGAGTTCCGCCGTAGCGGCAACGACCAGATCGACGGCGCCGGCGCTGCGATGCCGGCCTCGCTTGGCCAGTACGTCCTGGACCTGCCAGGCGCGGTCGTCGACCGGTACCCAAGTGAAGAGCAGTGGGAGTGCATCAGCGGACTTTCATGGAAGCTCCGCCGGAGTCGTACACCTGACCGCTGATGGCATTCACTCGGTACGTCTCGCCTGGGTTCGAAAGCTGAGCGTCATCTTCCTGCTTCTCTGTGTCCGACGCCACGTTCACGAGCCAGTACGGTGCCCACTTGCCGTCCTGGTCCACCGCTTTGACGGTGAAGGCTTTGACTTGAAATGTGGCGTCAGCGGTCTCATTGGCCCGCAGCCGTGCGGACACTGCCTTGACGACCGCGTTCTCGGCCTGCTTTGCGTCAAGCCTGGCCTTGGGAAGGTTCATGCGGGTCGGCCCGAGGGTGACGTCGATCTGAGAAACGTGTCCGGCTCTGTCGACCTGAACGTCCAGCATCCTGGGCATCAGGACGCCGCTGTGGGTCCATCGCCAGTTGGTGATCCAGCCCAGTTGGGCTTTCTCCCCGATGGGGTACGTCTGTTGCACATTCGCGTCCTTCGCCCACGGGTATTGCTGCCGGGCGTACGACTGCGCCACCCGGTTGGCCCCTTGGTCGGTGGAGGGCGCCTTGGCCCCTGTCACCGGGTATCCCATGACGGTGGGACGGTCGCTGTCCTCCAGCAGAACGTTCAGGTGCTTCTTGTCCGGCCAGGAGAGGCTGCCATTGCCGAATGCCTCGCTGTGGCCCTTCTCGCGGCTGTGCAGATTGAAGATGATGTTCTTGCACGGCAGGTCCCCGCACGGCTGCTCATACAGCTGACCGATCTCGTAACGGTCGCCGAAGGCCTCCTTCACGGCGGTCTCGACGGCTCGCTTCTGATCGGAGTCGGCGGCGGAGAGGCCGGTGCCGTCCACGTTCGTGAAGTCGAGCATCGGGCGCGCGACTCCCGTCCCGAGGAGCAGGAATGCGGCGGAGGCGATCAATGCCCCCTTCAGACCGGCCCGCCAGTCGAGCGACCGGCGCACCGTGAGCACGGTCGCGGCGCTGCCCAGTCCCACCAGTCCGCCGATGATGTTCATCTCGGCATCCGAGCTGTCACATACGCGCCCCAGGCCCTCCACAGTGGCCTGGGTGAACTCGATGCCCAGGGGCAGGATGACGACGGCGACCAGGACGGGCAGCGGGCGGCGGACGGCCATCAGCGCGAGGATGCCGACGGGCACCATCATGGCGAGGTTCCATAGCCCCTGTGTTGTGTGGAACGGCTCGGCGAACTGGTGGTTGAGGACGCACATACCACTGGCTCGGCCGCTGCCCATGAAGGTGACTCCAAGCACACCGGTCAGGGCGAAAGCAAGCCCGGCCCACCACGCGCCGTGAGGGTTGCCCAGTCTGCGGACGAGTGCCCATGCCGCGCCACCGAGAATGAGGGCGGTCAGTGTGCAGGCGGCCAGATAGCCGACCTGATGTTGGAAGATCGCGGTAAACACGGCGCGTTCCTTGCGTGGTCAGAGCGAGGAGAACTTGGGGGCAGCGAAGGCCCCGCCTGAGCAGACGGGGCCCGTGGAATCGCTGGATTCAGCAGTGCGTGGAGGGCGTCTGGAAAGTGCCGCCGCTGTAGTTGAGCACGCCGGTCATGCTCTGACAGTAGGAGCCGGAGCCTGTGCTGAACTGCTTCACCACCGTCTCCCCCGAGCTGATGGAGAAGTAGCCGGAGTAGTGCGTAGACCCGTTGTGGGTGTAGCCGAGGCGGACACTGACGGAAGAGCCACCCGTCCTGGAGTAAGTGGTGCCGATTTTGTCATTGGAGAACTGATGCGCGTACAGGCGACGTTGGTGCGCACGAGATCCCCTTTGTTTGAATAGGACATGCCAACTGTCCAGACGTATCGGGGCGGTTGCATGATCAAATCGCACGAGCATCTCATCACGCGATATCCGACTCTGTGAAGATCATTTGAGGATCTTCAGAGCTTCAGGGCAAGCTCCCTTCACATCTTGTCGAGACTTTGAGGCGCGATCGGGTCATGGTGGGGCGGGTGTCAGTCCGGTGCTGGTGAGGCAGTCGTCGAGGATGTCGTGGCGGTACTGGGGCTGGCGTAAGCCTCGCCGGACGGCGATGGTTTGGGTTTGCGTGTCGGCGAAGGCGCGATCGATCGTGGCGGTGCGCCGGCAGTATCGATCAGATGCCCTTGACCGTTGAGGCCCCGCGTGTAAGGCGGGAGTTGGTCGAAGTCGCTGCACAAAGTCGTGGAGCCGTCGGCCTCAGCCACGATGTGTTGATGCCGGCATTGGGCTGTACTGCACGCGGCCAGCGCCCCCAGCAGTGATGCCGGAGGACGCTCCCTGTGTGCGTGGATCAGACGGCGTCGACCCGCCAGGCAATCACGCCGGTCGCGCCCTTGGCGCCGTCAACGTTGATGCGGACCGGCCCGTGCCCCGTGATCCGCTGTTGGACCAACGACTGATCGCACGGGATCGCGGCCTTCGAGCCGGCGCTCGCCGGCGTGAACGACAACTGCGCGCTACCACTGCCGATACACACCAGGTTGAGCTTGTAGTTCTTGCCCTTACTCAGGATGGTCTCGGTGTGGACCCCGTCGGTCACACGCTCCGCGCCGGACGCGAAGAACCTGCCGCTCTGCACAGCAACAAGGGCCGCCTGGGCCTGCTCGGTGACCTTCTTCTCGGACGCGCCAGTTGCCGTTGCAGAGGCGCTTGATGCAGAGGACGGCGACGTTTGCTGCCCTGCTTCCGTCGGTGCGACGGCGCAGCTGCGTGTCCGCCGTCGATGTCGCCGGTGAAGCGGCGGGCGAGCTGGAGATGGAGACGTCAGGGAGTCGGCCGGTGACCGTGCCCTTTTTGCCTGTCCGGGAAGCCCACGGCTGACCGCCCTGCGTAACTGAGACCAGGCAACGTCGAAGGGCCCCACCGCGAACGGTGGGGCCCTTCGAGTCGTACCCGGTGAGGCACTGGCGGAGGATAGGGGATTCGAACCCCTGAGGAGTTGCCCCCAACACGCTTTCCAAGTCTTCGTCTGGGGGTTCGGTGGGGGACGGGGGCGTTCTGACCTGGGGTGGAGAGGGTGGCAGCGGCGCCCTTGAACGGCGCCGGACGGGGGCGAATGAGACCAGAACTGAGACCAAGGTCCCCGGTGTTCTACCTGGTCAGGCGCCGCATTCGAGCCCCAGCGACGTGCTGATCAGGAGGCGGTTTCGTCTGGCTGGCTGCGTGGCCCTCTCGGAGTCTGTGTATGCGGATTGTCCCCTCGGAGTGTCAGTGGTGCCCGGTAGGTTCTGCTGCGGTACGCCACTACGAACGGGGAGACATCTCGATCATGTACGACGCCGAATTAATGGCCGTGGCCACCGGTGCGGCCGGCACGCTCGTCGCAGCCATAGCCACGTCGGGCGCTGAGAAGATGCGCCTGAAGGTCGCGCACTTCTTCCGCCTGGCCACTCCGGATCAGCAGAGAGCGGCTGCCCAAGCAGTGGATGACACCGCCGCGCAGCTCACCTCACCCTCTGCAGAGGCTCAGGCGCTCGCAGCGACCGCCTGGGCGCAGCTCATCGCCCAATACCTTGCCGAGCACCACGACGCCATGAGTGAGGTGGACGAACTCGCGGTGCCCACTCCGGCGGCCTCGAAGGTCTGGAACCAGCACAACACCGGAACAGGAACGTTCATCGGTGGTGACGTCCACGGTGGCCTGACCTTCAACTACGGCGGGGCGCCAGATGGCGGACACTGAGCACCGGGAACAGCACAACCACGGCTCGGGCACGTTCGTGGGCGGCGACGTCCACGGTGGCCTCTGGCAGGTCTTTCTCCCGCCCTACGGAAAGAAGACGTCCGGCAATCCGGCGCCGACGAAGCGACAGCCCGAGCAGGATGACGAGGATGAGGATGACTACGAGGGCGTCCTGGGATCTCTGATCGTGGCTGCATGGGTTTCCGCTGCGGCTGGTCTGGCCGTCGTCTATGCGGTCATGGGCTGGCCTTGGACCGACCATGAACCGGCTCCGGGCATCGCTGCCCGCATCGGCGGAGGGCTCGTCGCCTTCTACGCCTGCTTGGCCGCGGCGGCCGCCTTTTTCGCCCGTCTCGCTCAGGTCTTCGAGCTCTGGTCGGAGCAATGTGCCATCACGGCTGCGCAAAGCCGAGGTCGGTTGGTTGCCAGGCCCCCTGCGTCCATGTCCAGGACTATGGCCGGCTTGACGGCAGCCGCAGCCGTTGCAGCCGAACTGCTTGCGTCTCTGTACGGCTGGTCTTCTTACGGGGGCGAAGTCTCGCAACGCGCGCATCTGGCCCGACTCAACGCAGCCGCCAACGCGAATTCGGCTCGCGCCGCGGCGAAGAGGTCCAGGGCGTAGTCACGGGCTGGCGGGGCTCACCGTAGGCAGGCGATGCCCGGCGTATGGCGCGGGCGCCGCTGCCAATCTCCCAGACGCCGTGGTGTGTTCAAGCACGCGCTGCTACAGCTCGCATAGCTGCTGGAGGAACTTCGCTGCGTCGAGCTCGGCCCGCTCTGCCAGTACCGGGATGCCTGCGTTCCCCACCTCCAACCCCGTGATCTCGGGCATGTCCTTGGGTCGGTCCCAGTTGCTCGGCGCATCGATGCGCCCCGGCAGCAGACGCTGAGCCGGTCGATGTCGAGTCACAGCACGGGTATCTGACGGCCACTCAGCGATGTCAGTGGCGTGTCGTACAGTCCACTCACAGGAGACCCTGCCGGTTCTCGTCGGCAGCTCCGTCCGAAATTCCGTACCGCATCGTTGCGTACATCGGTACTTTCTTTGATGAGCGCGCGTACTTGTCAGAGTGAGGCGAGGCACAGTGCAAGAACCCATACCTGTCACCGTCTACCAGTCCAGCTTTGCCGCCTGCACGCGGACGTTGGATCCTGGGCTGCTCGAGACACTGCGTATCAGTGAATCTGCCGTGCTCTTGATGGAGGCTTTTGTCTCGCTGTGCAAGGCGCTGACCAACGACAGTGACCCGCGGCCGTGGCAGGAACGGGTTGAAGACTGTTTTTCAGAGGTTACGGAAGAGCGGCTGAAGGAAATGGTCCAAGCCTTCGTTGATGAATGCGAAGGTGAGCAGCTGCAACGCTGGGTGGAGCGGTTCAAGAATCAGAACTACAGCAGCTTCGCTGAGCGCCTTCTGGGGGCGGCAACGTATAAGCGCTTCATTGATTCCCTGAAGCAAGATGGCGCTGTGGTCGCGCTGGCCGTTCGACGCGGGGTGCGCGCACTCACTCCTTTCGTTGTGGCATGGAATGACGCCGTCAAGATTTCTTCACAAAATCAGCTCAAGGATGTCCAGCCAGCCAATGTTCTCGCGGTGAATGCCGTCGAAATGCTGGTGTCGCTCGACGACTTTCTCGGGGAGAAGGTCCTCGCCGCTCTTCCCATGGAAGTGACGGGTGCGAAGGAATCTGATCTTGCGACGCTGGCGCCAGAAGGTATAGACGACCTCGTGGCCAGCTTTCGCTCCATGGTGGCGGAGGCTTCGGTCAAGCGTGTGGAGCGCAGAAATTCTCCGCTTGTAAGGAAAATTCGAGGCGCGCGAGACGCTCTTCGATTCTCAGAGGACGGCGTTTCCCAGGCCGCCAACTCTCTCATCGAGTTGCTTGATCGCATCATGCGAGAAAGCTTCAAGCCTGCAGAAGTTCTGGCCTGGGTGGATGTCAACCTTCCGGATGGGATAGATCTGACGCACGAAGTGCAAGGGCAAAGGCGCCCGACCAAGCGTGCGGAAGCCCTATGCTTTGTTTATGGCGGCGACCCCATCATGCCACGCGAGGCTAGCGAGAACGATGATGGTCAAGGTCCCGACTTTATCCACGATGTGATCGCTATTTCATTGGTTTCCATTCGGAATCAGTTGCAGAAGATGAAGCACGCTGATCACGGGACGTCTGAGGAGAAGATTCAGCTCTTGAGCGTCCTCGCGGCGCTCGAAGGGGCTCTTATGCTGGGTCTCACTATCGGCAGCCTGTCAGCTGAACCGGAACCTTCCGAGGAATTGCCTGCGGCGTAGCTACTTTGAAGGTGGAGGGGCTGTTCAGGTCGACGGGCAGGTTATGGAGCCACTCGTTGGGGCTGAGGAAGACTCACAACCCCGTAACAGGCTGTCCTGTGAGTGCCTGCGCGACTTGCCACAACTGACCGCCGCGGGACGCCTTCACCAGAACGACGTCGCCGGGGCGGAGGATGGCGGCCAGGTAGGCGGCGGCGGTGCCGTTGTCGCCGACCATCGCGATGTCGGGGACTCCAGCCGCGCCCGCCGCAAGGGCGAGTTGCTTGGCGAGTGTGTCGCCGACCGCCACGATTAGATCGACGCCGTTCTCGGCTGCCATGCGGCCGACCTGCCGGTGGGCTTCCACGGCTCCGTCGCCCAGCTCCAGCATCTCTCCGAGTACGGCGATCCTTCGACCGCCTGCGGCCTCGGTCGTGTCGCCGTCTGCCTCGGGCATCAAGACTCTCCGTTGTTCAAGGGCGCGAAGGTGATCGCGCGGCCGGCGTAGGAAGGGGACAGGCGACTCAGTGGGATTTGATCGTGTGTCTGGCCCCAGGCTGACGGGTCTCGGAACTGGATCGTCGGGTCGGGGCCGTCCTCGTAGCCGCGAAGGATGACGAGGTGGCCTCCGGAACGTCCGTCGTCGGGGAACTGCTCGGTGACGGACACGATGACGGGTGCGTCATCGAGGCGGGTGAGCAGGTTTTCGACCGGCACGGGCTCTGCGGCCGACGGGACGCCGAGGTCGGTTGCCAGGCTCGCGATCCCCGCGTGGAGCGCCCCGCGCGGGGTCAGAACCTCGTGCTTGACCGCGAGTTTCAGCAGTTCCGTGACCGTGGGTGCCGCGCGCCCGTAGGCGAGCAGGATCATTCTCAGCGACGCCAGGCCGCATGCCCGGTTGGACCATTCCCTTCTGTCCCCGAGTGCCCAGCCTCCGTGCAGATCCCATTCCGCGGGGGCGATGAGCTGTCGGCACATAGGGACATCGTGGACGCGCGACACAGCGGGCGGGCTCCTACGGTGAGACGGCAACCTCCCGAGTCAGCGTGGTGCCGGCGAACGCGGGAGTGGGCAGAGGAACATCGTATGGCGGTCGGGTCAACGCCTCGTGCAACATCGCCACTACGACATCTGTGTGCGTGAGTCCGGTCATCGCGGCGCCCACCACGAAGTTGCTGTCTCGGGACATGCCCGGCGTGCTGTTGACCTCCAGCACGTACGGCTCGTCGTCCTCGGTGAGGATTAAGTCGACGCGCGCCGAACCACGCAGCCCGAGCCCGTCCCACAGCTTCGTGGCGCACTCGGTGACCTTGGACTGCACCTCCGGCGACAACTCGGCGGCCCGCACGGCTGCGGCGCCCCTGGACTCCTCGTCGAGCTTCGTGTCCGCGTCGTAGAACTCCGCCTCGGTGGCTTCGGTGGCCAGCGGGGGAAGTACGACGACCGCCCCTCCGGGTAGTTCCAGGAGGCCCACGGTCAGCGGTACGCCGGGCAGGTAGTCCTCGACCAGTACCGCATCGCCTTCTTCGCCGGCTGCGTCCGCCAACGCCGTGGGGAGGTCCGCCTGTTCGCGTACCAGGCTCATGCCCACGCTGGAGCCGCCGAAGGGCGGTTTGACCATCGCCGCCCGCCCGTTCCAGTGCATCGGGCCGCCGGACCACACCCACCATCCCGGCGTGGGGATGCCGAGGCTCAGCATCACGCGCTTGCACAGGATCTTGTCGGCGGCCACCGCGGACGCCGCGACTCCACTGCCGCAGTACGGCACGCGCAGGTAGTCGAGCAGGCCCTGCAGCCTCCCGTCCTCCCCGTATGGACCGTGAAGGTTGGAGAGGGCCACGTCGTACCCGGCCAACTCCGTGATGAAGTCCGGCTCGCACGGATTCAGCACCTTCCAGCGGGCTCCGATGTTGTCCAGGGCCTCGGACAGGGCGGTCACGGAACGTTGATCCACGGGACACTTCGAGTGGTAGAGCCGGTCCTCTGCTGATACCGGCCCGTAGACGAGGGCGACACCGAGCCCCTCTCGGTCGCGCTGCCAGTCGCGAAGGCTCTGGGCGGCCTCCCGCACCGCGAGACCGCAGCTGGGGTTGAGGAACTGAGTCATGCGAGGACCCCTTCGAAGGTGTTGGTGACCGGCCCGCCGACCCAGTGCGTCCGCTGCGGTCGGTCGGGATGTGGCCGGACCGTAAGCGGCTCCCCGGCGCGGTTGTGGACGGTGACGGCACGCTGCGACACGAGTCCGCGCAGGGTGGCGATGACGACGGCCGCGACGGCTCCGCTCCCGCATGACAGGGTTTCCGCTTCGACGCCGCGCTCGTAGGTGCGGATCTTCAGTGCCTGCCTGCCGGCGGTCTGTACGAAGTTGACGTTCGTCCCCAGCGGGGCAAGGTCGGCATGGTGGCGGACGAGGCGTCCGACGAGTACCGCGTCGATGGCGTCCACGTCGTCCACGATGGCGACGACGTGTTCGGTGCCGGTGTGGGCGCTGTCGAACCAAGTGGGCTTGCCGTTGATGACGGTCTGAACTCGTCGGGGGTGGACTGCGCCGACTTCGGCCGTGACCCACACGGAGTCATCGCTCACGATCGCCTCGTGCATCACCCCCGCCATGCGGAGGCTCATCTCACGGAAGCCATGGTCGTGGTGGGCGGCCCAGGCGGTACACCGCAGAGCATTACCGCACATCGTCGCGATCGAGCCGTCAGCGTTGAAGCAGCCGACTTCGAGGACGACCGGGTTGATGCTGATGAGGCTGCTGATGACGAGGCCGTCCGCGCCTACGCCGGTTCGTCTGGCGCAGAGTCGCTCGGCCTCCTTTGACCAGTCCTTCTCGCCGTCCGGGGCGGGGTCGGATAACAGGACGAAGTCGTTCCCCGCTCCGTGGATCTTGCGGAAACGCATGGCGAAGCTCCTCGCTGGCGCGAGATGTCAGTTCTAGTGACGGCTGAATGGGGCTTCGGGTCAGAGGAGTTCGACGGGCCGATACGTGGTCGCTGACTCCCTCATGACCCACGGGGAGCGCCCGTCGAAGATCAGGACACGGCGCCCCGCGGTTCCGGCGGACCTCATGTCGCGGACACGCAGGTACAACCCGTCGAGGAACACGAAATCGCCTATGTGGACATCGCTTGGTTGCCTCTGACCGGGGATGGTGCCGAGGGGCGGAGAAGGTGCAGGAGTTGGGCCGGTGGTGCGGCGCTCGTACATTCAGCCTCTCCAGATCGCCAGGAGGATCGAGCCGCCGAGTGCTACGAGGCTTGCCACGTAGGCGAGTTGCTGGTTTCGGGGGCTCATCGGGCGCCGATCAGGTGGCGGTGAAGACGGTTGCGGACTGACGGGATACCGATTTCCTCAAGGGGCATCCAGGCCGCTGGGCCGGCTTCGATCACCATCGGAGCGATGGCGACGGAGTGGGCCCGGAAGAGATATCTGAAGCCGATCCGGAGGCGGGGGCCATACCTGTGGTGCCCCGCTGTGGTCACGTCGATCAGGAAGGGGCCATCGCTGTCGGGCTCCGTCCATACTTCGCGAATGCCGACTGCCTCGGTCAACAGACGCAGGGCCGCCTCGCTGAGTGAGTCGTCCTGTGCCTCCGGCTCCGCTTCGGCGAGGGCGAAGGCTCCTTCGTGCCGCAGGGACAGGACGCGATTGCGTTCATCGACGACAACCGCGCCTGCCGTCACGAGAGGACAGCGTCGGTCGTGGGTGCAGGTCCCGCGCTGTGCGTAGTCGCGGGCGGCGTCGTACACCGGCATCAGCGCCATCTGCTCGTCAGGGTGCTCGTAGATGTAGTGGGACAGCTCCCGGACGATCTGGTCCTCCCGGATACTCACGGGGCACCGAGCCCGTGGCGCTGTGTGTAGATCCACATGAGCCTTCGCGTGATGTCGGCGACATCCCGGAGGTAGATGAATACGCCGAACGACGGAGTCTCCGCGGTCGGACGGTTCTGCAGGTCGATGAGCCGATACCCCTTGCGGAACAGCTCCCGCACGTCCTCGTCCTCGTCGGCCCCCAGATCCTCGCCGAGTAGAAGGTTGAGGTGCCCGACGATCTCCGGCAGAGACGCGTCCATGTCCTTGCAGGTGGAGGTGGCCATCTGCATGGAGAGGGCTGCTTCGGTGCTCTCCGAAATCGTCTCGACGGCAACTGGGAGAACTTCGGTTCCCGCGCTGTCGGTTGCTCTCGATGCCTTGCCACTACTTGCCACAGTGATCACCGTCTCGCCCCTTCAGTGCGCGTTTCCGGCCGTGCCAGTAACGCTAAGAAGGGCGACAGGAGGGGCTCTACGAGTGTGCCGGAACTTGCCCGGCATTCACCCCAGGGATTCGATGGCTGCGGTGATGAGTTCGCGCGCCGCCGGGCCGTAGACGGCAAGTTCGGCCAGACCCGTGAACGTCTGGGCATACATGGCAAGTTCGTGCTTCTGCGTGACGGCGAGGTGGGCCGAGACAAGTTCGACGTGGACGGTGTGGTCGTCGTACAGGAAGAAGCCCTCGACGGGCCAGAGGCTGGAACGGTTGGCGTCTTCAGGAATGATGCCGATACTCACCGAAGGCAGCGCCATAACGCTGAGCAGATAGCCGAGTTGGCCGGCCATTACATCCGTCCCGCCTATGCGCTTTCGGAGTGCTCCCTCTTCCAGGAGGATCGCGAACGTGTGGTTGGCATACACGATCTTCTGCTTCTCCACACGCACCTTGACGGCCGCCGGCACGTCATCAATGAGGCCGCGGCGGTCGCGAATAGAGGTGAGCAGTGCGGTGATGTACGAGGCCGTCTGCACGGGGCCGGGAATGAGCCACGGCGAGTAAATTCGGAACCGCTGAGTGCGCTCCCACAGAGGGAGGACAGACTCCTGGGCCTGCTTCAGGCCCGTGCGCTCCATCCGGCGCCACTCGACGTACATGCCCTCGATGCCGCGGGCTGTCGAGACGAGATCCTCGGCCGCGTTCTCCGCACCGCAAGCAGCAGCCCACGCACGAACGTCGCGCTCCGAGGGCGGACGCGTGCCGCTCTCGAAACGCGAACACTTCGACTCATGCCAGCCGACTCTGTTGGCCAACGCTCGCTTGGTGAGCCCGGCTTCGAGCCGGATTTCGCTCAGGCGTTTCCCCAGAGCCCTGCGGGCTTCCTGAACGCTCGAAGATGGCGATGTCATGTCGCTGCGGAGATGCTGTTTGAGTTGTCAGGCCGGCTGAAACTCTGCGTGCGGTGTCGCCCGCGCCCACACGGTCTCGAAGGCCGACTCGCAGAGCTTTGCCACCTCGGGGTCCTCCGTGAGTTCCACCTCCATGTTCTCGCCTTCGCCATCGAAATGATTGACGAGAACGAGGCTGGAGTCGAAGAGCCAGAAGTCGTTGCCCGGAAGGGCGAGGCCCGTGGCGTTTCGCCGGGAGAGCCAGCGCACGTCTTCGCCGGCGGCGATGTTCAGTCCATCCGTCACGTCGTACTCGAAGCGGATGTACTCGCTGACGGGAGTCGAGACGACTCGGGCCCGGCGGACCTCGACGCCTCGCGAGGTGGCCTCTGTGACGATGCTGTGCCAGTCGCCCCAGTGCTCGGCCGGGTCGAGTGTCAGGCCGGCTTTCCAGTCGATGAAGGCCGGGTCCGACTTCATGTAGGCGTCGCGCATCTCCAGATGGACGGCCGTCCTCTGGCAGTCGCGGAACAGCTCCTCAAACGTCGGGGTCCTCGTCAACCTTCTTCACCTCCAGGAAGAACTGCACCATGCGCCGAGGGATCTCCACCACCGACTAGTGGCCGGGGATGTCCATCTGCCCGAGGCGCTCGATGTCCTCCACCTTCAGCCCCTGTACGAGGTAGCTGCCCTTCTCCTCGTCGAGGTAGATGGTGGGGGAGCCGCCACTGGGACTCTCCGGGTCCTTACCGAGCTTGCGCAGGGCCATGATGTCCTCCTCGGATGCCGGTAACGATCTCTGTGCCAGAGCTTGCCCGCAGCTGGACGTTGGAGCGAGGAACTTGCCGAAACTTGCCAGGCGTACGGAAGTTGACCTTACGCGGCCGGGGCCAGAGCGACGAAGAGCGGACCGGCCGCGGTATCCCCAGGGCTGGCCGGAATCGATTGTTGTCCGCCTTTCCTTGAGTCCGGGAGAAGAGGTGCCGTCCCAGGCTGGAAAGCGGCTGAAGTCGCCCGTCGAGTGAGGACTCTTTGGTCGACACACACGGACGCATGCACGCGGATCACTTCGGCGATTCACCGGTTCGCCGGAGGTAGACAGGGAAGATCCCGAAACTGCTGGTTCTCTGCGGATTGGCATGTCAACGTGGACGACCTTCCGAAACCTCAGGTCAGCGACGGTTAGTAACCCATTTCGAGGGCACGGAGGCGCCCCTGTACCCGCACCATTCCAGTGATTCTTCCCGTACCGACTTGCCGGACCCGGTGTACTGGGTGGCCCCGCGTCACCTGGCGGGTGACGACGGCGTGCTCGCCGAGCGGATCGACGACAACTTGGTCAGCCTCGGCTGGAGCATGTGGCCCACCTCGCGCCACACCCTGCTGTTGTGAGCCCCGACGAGCTGCGTGGCGCCGAGTGGATCCTCGCGGCCTACCCGTTCGAGCTGGGCGGAATGCCTGTTGCCTGGCAGTTGAGCGCCCGTCCGCACGCCACCTCGGCGATGACGGAGTGGAACGCGTACTTCACCACTGGCGTCCCGTATGAGGCGCTCGCCGATCTCCTCGTGGCGATCGACGCCCGCGAGGCGCCTGAGACCGACTTCGGCGGGGCCGAGGCGGTGCTCAACACGCTCGGTGCCCAAGGCTGGCTCCGCGACGTCGATCGCCCCCACACCACTGCTACGGACCCCGGGCTGTCCGGCTGCGTCTCCCTGGAGCTGATGCCACCACTCATTCAGGACGCCGACCCGCGCCCTGACCTGTCGGGATGGCAGGCGTGGGCGGAGCTTGCTCTCGGCGCCCCGTACCTGTGGTGTGCCAGCTTCAGCGCCAGCGTTCCGAACGGCCTGGTGGCCGCGTTCACGTCATCGCTTGCCTCACGGGTCCCGGTGCCCCGCCGAACCGTGCCCAAGAGCGTTGAGGGACGGCTCACAGTCGTCCGCCGTAGCTGACGATTCGCGCCCTTGTGATGGCCAAGACAGTCCGCGACTACGGCGCCCCGCCCCCGCCGGGAAGCACAGCCAGAGTGTCGCGGACGAGAGCGACGCGGGCGGCAGCCCCGTTCTGCCCGTAAGTGAACAACAGGGCCGCGGCAAACACAGCAGCGAAGACGGCGAATCCGAACCACGCAGGCAAAAACGAGCCAATGAGGCGCACTGTGACTGCACTGACTGCTGCTGCGACGGCGAGGCTGCCAAGGACGACCAAGGCAAGACGACGGCCGTCGACGCGGTCGCGCCCGGGGTCCTCACCAAGCTGCTCCTCGGGTAGCAGGGCCAGGTAGCGACCATGAGCGCATGCCTGCACGATGTGCAGCGCGGCGGCGGCCAAGACCTTCGGTGCATCGGGCTTGTCCGTGGTGAGTTGTTCCACCAAGCCGAACAACGCATCGGCCACTCGACGCGTGTGCGGTTCCATCGCGCCTCGCAGACGGACACGCGTGGCGCGGTCGAGACCTCGGTTGGTCGCGAATCCGAGGGCAAACGACCCGGTGTCGGTATGCATCGTCGCGTTCACGTGCCGGCTGTGGGGCGCCATGCCAGCCGCACAACGGCCGGTCACAACGACCGCCTTGGCGAGTGTTGCGCCCATGCGGTGCACGTCCCTGAGCAAGCGAGTGCGTTCAGGGCCGGCTTCGGTACCGGCCAAGGCTGATGCGGCGAAGAGGAGCCCGAGGCCGACGAACACCGGGGCGTTCGCTCCGGAGTATCTGAATGCACGCCAGCGTGCCGTCCATCGACGGCGAAGCCACCACACCGCAAGGATGCCGTGGAAGCCGACAGCAACGCCAGCAACACCCACCCTGTCGGACGCAGTGGGGGATGCCGGTGACGAGTTGAGCCAGTGCGGAGCCGAAGGACTGGTGATGTACCACGCGAACAGCCCAGACGAGACCAGGAACAGGATGGCGCACACCGCTTCGCGGGCGTAGTTCCGCAGGGCTGGTGGAGGCAACTGTGCGCCAGCTATCGCCTGCCAGTCGACGGCCTCCGTCTCGAAGCCGAAACGCGTACAAGCGTGGCGCGCGGCGTAGAGCATGTGGCCAACCGAGGAGTCTCGACGGTTCAGCGCGCGGCGACGCAGTTCGACCGGGCTGGACGGTATGTGGATCACAACGCGTTGGCACAGATCCCGATGCGAGCAGTCGTAGTAGGCGCACAGGTTCCGTACGTAGACCCGATTGGCCTCGCGGACTCGCCCGTTTCGGAGCCCCAGGGACCATGCCCACGGTGTACCTGCGCGTACGGGCTCGTCTGTCGCCATGGAAGCCGTCCGGGCACGCAGATATCGCGTCGTGAGAACGGGGATCCATAAACCGACGACCCCGATCGGAAGGGAGACCAGCCCCCGTAAGAATGCGATGATCACGCTTCCCCTTAATAGTCACGTGATCGGCAAGTTAGCGAAAGTGAAACCGGGCGCCAACACCTTGCCCCCAAGGTCATGGAGCCGGTGTCCACCGGCTCCACACCGCTGCGACGAGCTGCCCGACCTTGCCTTGCCGCGTCGGCCTTCGGAGTAGACAACATCGCGCGCCTGGCCACGCGTAGCGGGCTCCAAGCAGTCACCGTCAGGTCGTGACCAGCAGAGCGCGAGGTCCATGTCGATCCAGATGGCCTTCCCCGCCTCCTGACCAACCGCTTTACCGGTGCCCCTCTGCCCCGGCCGAGGGGCACCGGCGTGTACCCCGGATTACCGTGCGTTGCGCGGCCCGTCGTGTCGGCTTGGCGAGGGCTGGGCAGTAGTTCCGCCCTTCGCCGCAGCGGTGGTGTGGTTGGGCATCAGGGTGGCGTCGGCGGGCAGGTCGGCCACGCGTCGCAGCCGCCACACGAGCACGTCGCTGATCGACCCGGTGGTGCCCAGCTCCCGCCGCCCGGCGGCCTCGGTCAGCAGCGCCGCCGGGTCGTGGCCGGCGCTCTCGGCGTCGGCCAGCGTGGCGGCCAGGGAACGTCATCGCCTCGCTCGCCGGTCAGTTCGCTGACCTGGCCACCGAGCGCCTCGACGCGCTCGCCCGTACCGAGGGCGCCCCGGGCAGCGGCCTGCCGCGCGTACTGTTCGTGTGCAGCCACAACGCCGGCCGCTCCCGGATGGCCGCTGCACTCCTCGCGCACCGCGCCGGAGGCCATGTGATCGCCTCCTCCGCCGGTACGCACCCGGCCGCCGAGGTCGAGCCGCTCGTCGCGCAGGTCCTGACCGAGGCGGGCGTGGACCTCGCAGACGCCTTCCCCAAGCCGCTGACGGACGAGGTCGTGCAGGCCGCCGACATCGTCGTCACGATGGGGTGCGGGGACGCCTGCCCGATCCTTCCGGGCCGCCGCTACCTCGACTGGCCGGTTACCGACCCCGAGGGCGCCTCGCTGGTAGTCGTCCGAGGGATCCGCGACGAGATCGACGCCCACATCACCGAACTGCTCGCCTCGCTGCCGAGTAGCTGAGGCCCATCCCGCACCGCCTGCTGACCGCTCACGAAGGAAGAACCCATGTCCTCCAGCCCGCTCGCCTCCGTGCTGTTCGTCTGCGTCCACAACGCCGGCGCGCAGATGGCCGCCGGATTCCTGACCCATCTCGCGGGCGACCGGATCGAGGTCCGCTCCGCCGGCTCTATCCCAGGCGACCAGGTCAGCCCCTCCGCCGTCGAGGCCATGAAGGAAGTCGCCATTGACATCGGCGACGCCAAGCCGAAGATCCTCACTGCCGAGGCCGTCCAGGCATCCGACTACGTCATCACCATGGGCTGCGGCGACGCCTGCCCCATGTTCCCGGGCAAGAAGTACCTCGACTGGGCCCTCGAAAATCCGGCCGGAAAGGGCATCGAAGCTGTCCGTCCCATCCGCGACGAGATCCAGAAGCGCATCGAGGCCCTCATCGCCGAGATCGACGCGAAGCAGGAGGCGTGACCCCGTGACCGAAACGGGCATACGCGAGGTCATCATCATCGGCTCCGGCCCCGCCGGATACACCGCCGCCCTCTACACCGCCCGAGCCCAGCTCAAGCCGCTCATCTTCGGCGGTGCCATCTTCGTGGGCCTCTCGCTCACCACGACGACCGAGGTCGAGAACTTCCCCGGCTTCCCCGAGGGCATCGACGGCCCGGACCTGATGCTCAACATGCGGGCGCAGGCCGAGAGGTTCGGCGCCGAGATCGTCGAGGACGACATCGTCGCCGTCGACCTCACCAGTCCAGTCAAGGAAGTCACCGACACCGCTGGCACCGTGCACCGCGCGAAGACGGTGATCGTGGCGACCGGCTCCGGCTACCGCAAGCTCGGCCTGCCGAACGAGGAGGAACTGGCCGGCCGGGGCGTGTCCTGGTGCGCCACCTGCGACGGCTTCTTCTTCCGCGACCGCGACATCGTCGTGGTCGGTGGCGGCGACACCGCGATGGAGGAGGCCACCTTCCTCACCCGGTTCGCCCGCTCCGTGACCGTTGTGCACCGCCGCTCGGCGCTGCGGGCCTCCCAGGTTATGCAGAACCGCGCCTTCTCCGACGACAAGATCTCCTTCGTCTTCGACAGCGAGATCGCGGAGATCAAGGAGACCGGCGGCATGCTCGCCGGGGTCGTCCTGCGGGACGTCTTCACTGGCAAGACCCGGGACCTGGACGTGACCGGCCTGTTCATCGCCATCGGCCACGACCCGCGTACCGAGCTGTTCAAGGATCAGCTGGACCTGGACGAGGAGGGCTACCTGAAAGTCGTCTCGCCCTCCACGCGCACGAACATCCCAGGTGTCTTCGCCGCCGGCGACGTCGTCGATCACACCTACCGCCAGGCCATCACTGCCGCCGCAAGCGGCTGCCAGGTCGCGCTTGACGCGGAGCGGTATCTGGCTGCGCGCACGGACATCGACGCGGTGTCAGAGCCTGACAGTGCGCCTGCCATGGTCTGAGCCGACGGGACTGAGTTGGAGTGCCCGACTGATGCCGGGCACTCCAAGAAGGCCCGATGGCCGGGCGGCGGTTACCGGCCACCAGCAGAGTCGATGAGCTGGCCAAGGCGCTTAAGACCGTTGGGACTGATGCCTTGGGCGGCCATGGCGCCGAGAACCACGTCACGGTCGAGCAGACCAGCAGACCGGAGATCATCGAGAACTCGCGCGGCCTGCTGACGGTCGAACGGCGGCCCGTAGCCGTTGTTGCCGTAGAACTTCAAACGGCCCAGCGCCGATGTGAGCCGGGAGTCCACCTCCTCGGCTTCGTCCTCCGGGCGAGTGAGATCGATGGCCTGGACCTGCGCGGCCCATCCGCGCAGAGGGAACAGATTGGCCCCCTCAACCGCCACGAGGGACGAGCCCCGCGCCAGTCCAGTGGCGAACTCCAGCGTCTTCGCGTCCGGCACGTAGGCCAGTACTGGTCCGACGCCACTTCCGACGCGTTGTCTACCCGATCGCGGCGTTGCAACGAGATGCCGTTGAGCAAGCCGTCGCAACGCCGGGACGGTCTGCTCAGCACCGAAGGCGTTCAGTACCAGGACGGCAGTCGCATCCTGTTCGGCGGCCTCGCGTTCCACCCAGCGCACGGCGAGGTCGGCAGCCACCTGCCAGTCACGCTCGGGATCGTCATCCGGAACCCATGCCGCCCGCAGAGTGCTCATCGTCGTCCCCTGATCCGCTCGGTCATGCCGGAACGCTCCGTGATCTCAACCGTAACGACCGTCACTGACAATCGAGGTGGGCTGCCAAGGGCGGCGAAGGGCTCACTGATTAGGCACGGTGAACCAGATCACTGTTCGCCGAGGTCCAGCCGAGTCCGATCACTGCAACTGAGACCACACACGACGAAGGGCCCCACCGCGAACGGTGGGGCCCTTCGACATCGTGCCCGGTGAGGCACTGGCGGAGGATAGGGGATTCGAACCCCTGAGGAGTTGCCCCCAACACGCTTTCCAAGCGTGCGCCCTAGGCCACTAGGCGAATCCTCCGCCGCAAACAATACAAGACGCGGAGGAGTGCTCGCGAACTCGTTCCCACCGGCCAGATCCTGTAGCCTGTGCGCAGCCCCTCACGTGGCGCTATCTGACTGAACTCCCCCAGGGCCGGAAGGCAGCAAGGGTAGGTCGGCTCTGGCGGGTGCGTGGGGGGCGTCTGCGTTTCCGGGTACGGGGCGGCGCCGGGGCGGACGGGTAGCGGCTGCGGGGGGCCGCGTTCGCCGAGTTGTCGGTGGTGGGGGCCGGGCGTGCGGGAGGGGGCCGCTTCCGGAGCGGTCCTGGTTGTCAGTGGGCGCCTATAACCTCGTATGCGTGTCGTCTCTCGCGCTGTACCGCCGCTATCGCCCGGAGTCGTTCGCCGAGGTCATCGGGCAGGAGCATGTCACCGACCCGTTGCAGCAGGCGCTGCGAAACAACCGGGTCAATCACGCGTACCTGTTCAGCGGTCCGCGCGGATGCGGGAAGACGACGAGCGCGCGCATCCTGGCCCGCTGTCTGAACTGCGAGCAGGGTCCCACGCCGACGCCCTGCGGGGAGTGCCAGTCGTGCCAGGACCTGGCGCGGAACGGGCCGGGTTCCATCGACGTCATCGAGATCGACGCCGCTTCGCACGGTGGTGTGGACGACGCCCGTGACCTGCGCGAAAAGGCCTTCTTCGGACCCGCGAGCAGTCGTTACAAGATCTACATCATCGACGAGGCCCACATGGTCACGTCGGCCGGTTTCAACGCGCTGCTGAAGGTCGTCGAGGAGCCCCCGGAGCACCTCAAGTTCATCTTCGCCACGACCGAGCCCGAGAAGGTCATCGGGACGATCCGGTCGCGGACGCATCACTACCCCTTCCGGCTGGTCCCGCCCGGCACCCTGCGCGAGTACCTGGGCGAGGTCTGCGGACGTGAGGGCATCCCCATCGAGGACGGGGTGCTTCCGCTGGTGGTGCGGGCCGGTGCCGGTTCCGTGCGTGACTCCATGTCCGTCATGGACCAGCTACTCGCGGGCGCGGCCGAGGCCGGTGTGACGTATGCCATGGCGACCTCGCTGCTCGGTTACACGGACGGGTCGCTGCTCGACTCCGTGATCGAGGCGTTCGCCTCCGGGGACGGAGCGGCCGCCTTCGAGATCGTCGACCGCGTCATCGAGGGGGGCAACGACCCGCGGCGGTTCGTCGCCGACCTGCTGGAGCGGTTGCGGGACCTCGTGATTCTCGCGGCCGTGCCGGACGCCGCCGAGAAGGGGCTCATCGACGCTCCCGTCGACGTGGTGGAGCGCATGCAGGCCCAGGCCGGCGTCTTCGGCGCCGCCGAGCTGAGCCGCGCCGCCGACCTCGTCAACGAGGGACTCACGGAGATGCGCGGCGCCACCTCCCCGCGGCTCCAGCTCGAACTCATCTGCGCGCGCGTGCTGCTCCCCGCCGCGTACGGCGACGAGCGTTCCGTCATGGCCCGCCTCGACCGGATCGAGCGCGGTGTGAACTTCTCCGGGGGCGGGGGCGGTCCCGCGATGGGATACGTGCCGGGTCCTGGGCCCGGCACGCAGGGGGGCGGGGCCTCGCTCCCGGCTGGCGGGGCCGTTGGCGGGGGTGCGCCCGGTGGCGCGTCCGCGGTATCGCCCGGTGGGGGGCCCGCCGCGGCTCGGGCCGCGGTGCGGGCGGCGGGTGGTTCTGGGGGTGGGCCTGGTGACGGGCCCGAGGGTGGCGCTGCGGACGCCGGAACGTCTGTTCCCGCACCCGTACGCACATTGGCGCCGACTCCGACTCCGACTCCGACACCGGCACCGGAGCAGGGCCCGCCCGTTTCCGCACCCGTGGACGCCCCTGCCGCGGACGCTCCTTCCGCACCGGCGGCAGCCCAGCCTTCGGCCCCGCAGCCGGCTGCCGCTCCGCCCGCCGCTGCGAACTCCGCGCCCGGCGCCTGGCCGACCGCGACAGCGGTGGGCGGTGGACGGCGCCCCGGTGGCTGGCCGACGGCGGCACCCGCAGGCGGGGGACCGGCCCCGGCCGGTTCCAGTACGCCCGCGGCTCCGGCCCAGTCGGCGGCGCCCGCGTCCGCCCCGGCGCCCACGCCGGCCGCCGCTCCCGCTCCTGCGGCGGCCTACTCACCACCTCCGGCGGCCGGCGGTCCCGACCCGCGCACGGTCTGGCCGAACATCCTGGAGGCGGTGAAGAACCGGCGCCGGTTCACCTGGATCCTGCTCAGCCAGAACGCCCAGGTGACCGGGTTCGACGGCACGACGCTCCAGATCGGCTTCGTCAACGCGGGCGCGCGGGACAACTTCGCCAGCAGCGGCAGCGAGGACGTACTGCGGCAGGCGCTGGCCGAGCAGTTCAACGTGCAGTGGAAGATCGAGGCGGTCGTCGACCCGTCGGGCGGCTCGGCGGCACCGGTGGCCCCGGGCCCCGGCGGCGGTTACGGCGGTGCGCCCGCCGCTCCGCGCGCACCGCAGCAGCAGCCTTCGGCACCTCGCCCCGCCGCGGCCCAGGGCGGACCCGGGTTCACCGGCCAGGGCCCGTCCGCGCCCGCCCCGAGCAACGGCCCGTCATCCGCCCCGGAACCGCCGCCCCCGGTCGCCCCCGAGGACGACACCCCCGAGGACGACGACCCCGACCTCGACGAGTCGGCCCTCTCCGGCTACGACCTGATCGTCCGCGAGCTGGGGGCGACGGTGGTGGAGGAGTTCTCCAACGAGTAGTCCGGTGGGACGGTGGTGAGGGGTTCTCCAACGAGTAGTCCGGTGGGACGGTGGTGGAGGAGTTCTCCAACGAGTAGTCCGGGTGAGACGGTGGCGGTGGAGTTCTCCAACGAGTGGTCCGGGTGGGACGGAGGCGGTGGAGCTCTCCAACGAGTGGTCCGGTGGGACGGAGGCGGTGGAGCTCTCCACCGAGCAGTCGCGGCGGCCGGCCCGAGGTAGCGCGGTTACCGGGCCAGGGCGGCACGGGCCACGGGATCTCAGGGGGCGGAGCCTCCCTGGTCGTACCCTCACGCTCGTACGATCCCACCAAAGCCGACCGCACTCCACCTCGGAAGCCCCTACAAGGCCACGCGTCCGGGCCGGTTAGGCTGACCCCCGTGAAGGTCCTTGTCATCGGTAGCGGCGCCCGCGAACACGCCCTGTGTCACTCCCTGTCCCTCGACCCCGACGTCACCGCTCTGCACTGCGCCCCCGGGAACGCGGGCATCGCGGAGGTGGCCGAGCTGCACCCGGTCGACGCCCTCGACGGCGCCGCCGTGGCCGCGCTCGCCACGAAGCTCGGTGCCGAGCTGGTGATCGTGGGCCCGGAGGCTCCGCTCGTCGCGGGGGTCGCCGACGCCGTACGCGCTGCGGGCATCCCCTGCTTCGGCCCCTCCAAGGAGGCCGCGCAACTGGAAGGCTCCAAGGCCTTCGCCAAGGACGTGATGGCCGGAGCGGCCGTCCCTACCGCGCGCTCGTACGTCTGTACGACCGCGGACGAGGTCGACCTGGCGCTCGACGCCTTCGGTGCCCCGTACGTGGTGAAGGACGACGGTCTCGCGGCGGGCAAGGGTGTCGTCGTGACCGACGACATCGAGGCCGCGAAGGCGCACGCGAACGCCTGCGACCGCGTCGTCATCGAGGAGTTCCTCGACGGCCCCGAGGTCTCGCTCTTCGCGATCACCGACGGGGAGACCGTCGTACCGCTCCAGCCCGCCCAGGACTTCAAGCGCGCACTGGACGGCGACGAGGGTCCGAACACCGGCGGCATGGGTGCGTACTCGCCCCTGCCCTGGGCGGATCCGAAGCTGGTCGACGAGGTCATGGAGACCGTCCTCCAGCCGACCGTCGACGAACTGCGGCGCCGCGGCACACCGTTTTCCGGCCTGCTCTACGCGGGCCTGGCGATCACCAGCCGCGGGGTCCGGGTCATCGAGTTCAACGCCCGCTTCGGCGACCCCGAGACCCAGGTCGTCCTGGCCCGTCTGCAGACCCCGCTCGCGGGCCTGCTGCTCGCCGCGGCCACGGGCAATCTCGCGTTCCTCCCGCCCCTGCGCTGGAGCGACGACGCGGCCGTCACCGTGGTCGTGGCCTCGCACAACTATCCGGACACCCCACGCACCGGCGACCCGATCACCGGTCTCGACGAGGTGGCGGCCCAGGACGCTCCGTACGCGTACGTCCTGCACGCCGGTACGAAGCGTGACGGTGACGCGGTCGTGAGCGCGGGCGGCCGGGTGCTCTCCGTCACGGCGACCGGCACGGACCTCACGCAGGCCCGCGACCGTGCGTACGCGGCAGTCGCCCGGATCCGCCTCGACGGATCCCAGCACCGTTCGGACATCGCGGCCAAGGCGGCGGCGGACGCGTCTCAGTAATCGCGGCGAGGGCGAAGACGGCTGCTTCCCGAGTTCCGGGCTCCTGAGCTCCTGAGCTCCTGAGCTCCCGGGCTCCTGAGCTCCTGAGCTCCTGAGCTCCTGAGCTCCTGAGCTCCTGAGCTCCTGAGCTCCCGGGCTCCTGAGCTCCAGGCTCCTGAGCTCCCGACTCCCGCACTCCTGACGTCGTCCCTCTAACCGACAGTTACGGGCCTCTGCGCTCGCTACTTTCTGTCATCTGCGCCGGTCGGCGCCAGGCCCCGGGTTCCCCTTGGAATCCGGGGCCTGATCGTTGCCCACTGTCATCCACCTCTCCCCAAAGCCATTCCATCGAGTGACCGATGCCCCATCTGGCTGACGGGGGCCAAGGCCCCAACTAGGGTGCGGCGCAAGCGTTCCGGCACTTGGCCCACCGGCATTGCGATGTCAGTGGTCGGTGCCACAGTGGGGGGATGAGCAACGCCAGGCGAGTGCCTGGCGCAAGCTGTGACGGTGGCCGTCGCGGCGTGCGCCGAGCCGGACAGTAGGGGGTGTCATCCGGTCGTGACCGGTATGGGTGTGGAGGTGGGCGCGCAGGCCGCGCGCTCCCGGGCTCTCGCTGTGCTGCGGATCCGCAGCCGGGCGTCGGCCGTCGCCCTGCTACCCGCGGCCGTCGCCGTCGTGCTGCTCGTCGGCGGCTCCACCGGCCATATAACCGGCGGGAGTTGGGGGATCACGCGCTGGGTCGTGACGGCCGTCGCCGTCATCGTCCTGCTCGCCGCCGCGGGCATCGCGCTCATCGTCGCCCGCGCCCGGCCGGCCCTGAGCCCCACGGTCGCGATCAACGAGTCCTCGGCGCCCGACCTGTACCGCATGGTGCGCGACCTGGCCGACCGCCTCGACGTCCCGGCCCCCTCCGCGATAGCCCTCACCCCGGACTGCGACAGCTGGCTGGAGGACCGCACCCATCCGGCCCACGCCACGGCCCCGGCCGAGCGCGCCGGCGGAACACGAGGAGCGGGACACGGCGTACGCGGGCTGCGCGGCCGCCTGTCGGCCCTGGTCGGCGGCGTCGGCCGGGCGGGGAAGTACGGGCATCGGCGAAGCCTCGCCGCGCCCGTCCTCGTCATCGGCTCCCCGTTCCTGTGGTGGATGCGCGTCGGAGAACTGCGCGCGGTCCTCGCCCCGGTCGTCGCGGGTACGGGCCCGTCGGCCCACCCGGACATAGCCGCGGCCCGCCGTTTCGTACGAGGTCTGGACGCGGCCGTGGCCGTGACCTCCGCGCCGCACCGCGGCCCCCTGTCCCGTGTCGTGCTCGGAGGCGCCGGCTGGGTGGCGCGTCTGCTGCTGCGGAGCTGCCGCGGCCATGCGGGGGAGATGGAGCGGGGGGTGGCGGCGGCCGCCGCCGAGCGTGCACAGGCTGTGGACTACGGCCTGCGGATCGTCGCCCAGGAGCAGGTGGGGCTGGCCTACGCGGGCTGGGACCGGTTGCTGACCCGGGTCGCGCTGCCCGCCTGGCGCATGGGCCGCTGGCCCTCCCGGCTGGACGCTGGCGTCGTAGCCGCCCTCACCGAACTTTCCCGGCGAGACCGTCTCGCCGAGGGCTTCACCTCACGTCTCGGCGAACGCCCCGCGTGTGACCTGCTGGAAGAGCCCGGCACGATAGACGAGGCCGCCTCTCTCCTCGCCGCCCGGCTCTTCCACGGCGGTCCCGCCGAGCGCGGTCCGGACTGGGCGCCGGTGAACTGGCAGGAGTATCCGGAGGAGGTCGTCGACCGGAAATGGCGGACCGACGCGGCCCGTCTGCACCGGGTCCTCGACGCGCAGGGCGTCCGCCCCAGCGGCGGACCGGCGTCCTCCGAGTCCGGGCCTACCCTCTCCCGGGTCATGGACCACCTGACCACTGCCCCGAGCGACGAGTCGGGCGCGACCGCCCCGCCGATTACATCTCCGCCCCCGTCTCCGCCCTCGTCTCCGTCCTCGTCTCCGTACGACGAGACGGCCGAGGGCGCGGGTGGGGAGCAGGAGGTCTTCACCGGCGCGGTCGAGCCGCTGGACGGCGACGAGGACGAGGATCCGCTCGGGAACGAACGGACGGCGGCTCTTGCGGCGGCGCTGAGCGCGGAGCTGGCGCGTGAGGAGGCCGCCGTGGGGCCGGTTGCGGCCGCCGGTGTGGAGCAGTCGGGGCCCGACAGCGCGCTCTGGGACGACGGGGTGCTGCCGCTCTTCCCGCTCCAGCCGCCGCGGACGGGGCGGGAGCTGCTGGCCGATCACGTCACGGCGATGGTGTGCTGTGCCGCGATGGACACGGCGGGGGCGGTGCCGGGTCTTGACTGGCTCGACGGGCCGTCGCTTCTCGTCAAGGGCGAGCGTGCCGCCGACCTCGGACCCCGGGTCGTCACCCTCATCGAGAGCGGTGACCCGGTTCCCCTCCGCACCTGGCTCCGCGAGGCGGGCGTCCGCCCAGAGAAACCAGTCCGCCTGGTCTGACGCCCCGGTCCCTGGCGCCGCCGAGGATCACTCCCCTTCGCCTGTCGGCCCCGGCGTCACCGCGAACGCCGGGGCGCCCCGGCACCTACGGCGTGCCGTCCGGGTGGGCGACGCGCCCACCGACCGACGCCCCCACTGTCTGACACCCCCCAACCCCCGGAGCCCTCCGTTCCGTTCACGTCAATTCGCGACGAACGGTGACGGAGTGCGTGCGTTATGTGATGTGCTGGGACCGATCGCGCACAGGGCAGGGCTGACAAGGGTGACGGGGGCGCCAGGGAGGGGAGCAGGCATGGGGTCGGAGCAGATCCGCCGCTGGGAGTCGGGAGCGCTCGCGCACGCCGTGACGGACCCCTTCGGCCAGGGCCCGGTCCCCTGGCTCCGAGGCGACGAGCACTACTTCAGCGACACCGGCCAGGTCGTCCCCTGGTACATCGACCAAGCCGACCAGGCGGACGCGCACGGTCCCCGGTTCACGGGAGCCGGCAGCGGCGCCGCGCTCGAGGACGCGCCCCGCCCCGGCAAAGGCACCCGCGCGGTCCCCCACCCCCGCGCCGGAGGCCCCCGCGCGGCCGACGACGTCCGCCGTCAGATCAAGGGCTTCACCTCCACCGGCGCCGTAAGCCCCGGCGAGGCCATCGACTTCCACATCACGGTCGACCCGCCCCAGGAATTCAGCGTCGACATCTACCGCATCGGCCACTACGGAGGCGACGGCGCGGCAAAGATCACCACCAGTCCCCGGCTCTCCGGCATCGTCCAGCCGCCCCCGCTCACCGCGGACCGCACGGTTTCCTGCCACCACTGGTGGCTCTCCTGGCGGCTGCAGATCCCGAGTTACTGGAACATCGGCGCGTACGTCGCCGTACTCACCACCGCCGATGGCTACCGCTCCCACGTCCCCTTCACGGTCCGCGACGACCACCCGGCCGACCTGCTGCTCCTGCTCCCCGACATCACCTGGCAGGCGTACAACCTCTACCCGGAGGACGGCCGCACGGGCGCCAGCCTGTACCACGCGTGGGACGAGGACGGCCGTCTCCTCGGCGAGGCCGACGCCGCGACGACGGTCTCCTTCGACCGCCCGTACGCCGGCGCCGGCCTCCCCCTGCACGTCGGCCACGCCTACGACTTCATCCGCTGGGCCGAGCGCTACGGCTACGACCTCGCGTACGCCGACGCCAGTGATCTGCACGCCGGCCGCGTGGACCCCACCCGCTACCGGGGCCTGGTCTTCCCAGGCCACGACGAGTACTGGTCGGCGGCCATGCGCCGCACCGCCGAGCACGCCCGCGACCACGGCACCTCGCTGGTCTTCCTCTCCGCCAACACCATGTACTGGCAAGTGGAGTTGGGCCCGTCCCCGTCCGGCGTCCCCGACCGCCTGCTGACCTGCCGCAAGCGCAGGGGCCCGGGAAAGCCGGCCCTGTGGCGGGAAATCGACCGCCCGGAACAACAGCTCATCGGCATCCAGTACGCAGGACGGGTCCCCGAACCCCAGCCGCTGGTCGTCCGGAACTCCGAACACTGGCTGTGGGAGGCGACCGGCGCCCACGAGGGCGACGAACTCGAGGGCCTGGTCGCGGGCGAGGCCGACCGCTACTTCCCGCGCACACCCCTCCCCGAGCACCAGGGCCGTATCCTCCTGGCGCACTCCCCGTACCCGGACAGCGAGGGCGTCCCCCGTCACCAGGAGACTTCTCTCTATCGCGCCCCCTCCGGCGCCCTGATCTTCGCCTCGGGAACGTTCGCCTGGTCTCCCGCCCTGGACCGCCCCGGACACGTCGACACGCGCGTCCAGCGGGCCACGGCCAACCTCCTCGACCGCATCTGCAAACGCGACTGAGCAAGCCGCACGCCGAACCGACAGCGCCCCCACCCCGTGCCCCAGGCACCCTCGCCACCCACCCGCTCCACACACCCCCTGGCCAAAGCCGGTCCTTCTGTACGGGAGAATCGAGCCATAGGACAGAACTACGGGGAGGAACCGTGTCCGGATTCGTTGAAAAGCCCGAGCCCCTCCAGGTCCCGGGTCTGGTGCATCTGCACACCGGCAAGGTGCGCGACCTGTACCAGAACGAGGCGGGCGACCTCGTGATGATCGCCAGCGACCGCATGTCCGCCTACGACTGGGTACTCCCGACCGAGATCCCCGACAAGGGCCGGGTGCTCACCCAGCTGTCGCTCTGGTGGTTCGACCAGCTCGCCGACCTGGCCCCCAACCACGTCCTGAGCACCGAACTCCCGCCGGGCGCCCCCGAGGACTGGGCCGGCCGCACCCTGATCTGCAAGTCCCTGCAGATGGTCCCGGTCGAGTGCGTCGCCCGCGGCTATCTCACCGGCTCCGGCCTCGTCGAGTACAAAGAGTCCCGTACGGTCTGCGGACTCGCCCTCCCCGAGGGCCTGGTCGACGGCTCGGAACTCCCCGCCCCGATCTTCACCCCCGCCACCAAGGCCGCGGTCGGCGAGCACGACGAGAACGTCTCGTACGAGGAAGTCGCCCGCCAGGTCGGCGCCGACACCGCGGCCCAGCTCCGCCAGTCGACCCTCGCCGTCTACAGCCGCGCCCGCGACATCGCCCGCGACCGCGGCATCATCCTCGCGGACACCAAGTTCGAGTTCGGCTTCGAGGGGGAGACGCTCGTCCTCGCCGACGAGGTACTGACCCCCGACTCCTCCCGCTTCTGGCCGGCCGAGCAGTGGGAGCCCGGCCGCTCCCAGCCGTCGTACGACAAACAGTTCGTCCGGGACTGGCTCACCTCCGCCGAGTCCGGCTGGGACCGCAGAAGCGAGCAGCCCCCGCCGGCCCTGCCCCCGCAGGTCGTGGAGGCGACCCGCGCCAAGTACATCGAGGCCTACGAGCACCTGACCGGCACGAGCTGGTCGTAACCGCACACCAAAGCCGACCGCACACCAAAGCCGACCGCGCATCTCCGTCCGACGACGCGTCTCCGTCCGACGGCACGCCTCCGTCCGACGGCGGGTGTCGGTCGGCGAAGGGTTCGGTTGGCCGAGGGCGCGCGGTCGGCCTAGGGCGCGCGGTCGCTCGAAGGGCGTGGGTCGGCCGCCCGGTTGGGGTCGGCCACACGATTGGGGTCGGTCGCACCGTTGGGCTCGGCCGCACGGTTGGGCTCGGCCGCACCGTTGGGCTCGGCCGCACCGTTGGGCTCGGCCGCAGGCATCGGGTCGGCCGGCCCGTGGCCTGCCGTCGACCCAGCCGGAACACACCGAGGCCCCCAACCGCCGCTCGCGAACACACCGCCCCGCTCCCGACCCGCTCCCGGACATACGAAGAGGCCCCCGGTTCATGACCGGGGGCCTCTTCTTCTGAGCGGACGACGAGGTTCGAACTCGCGACCTCAACCTTGGCAAGGTTGCGCTCTACCAGCTGAGCTACGTCCGCACTGCGCCGTGGCGCGACAGCCACTATACCCAACCTCGCTGACGCGCGAGCCGCACCGCCGTGTGCCGGTTCTCCGCTCCGAGCTTGGACGCGGCGGACGACAGATAGTTCCGCACCGTCCCCTGTGAAAGCGCTGCCCGCTCGGCGATCTCCGAGACAGGCGCCCCGTCGGCCGCGAGCTCCAGCACCTCCGCCTCCCGCGCGGTCAACGGCGAGTCCCCGGCCGAGATCGCGTCGGCGGCCAACTCCGGGTCCACATAGCGGTTTCCCGCATGGACCGTCCGAATGATCTCCGCGAGCCGCTGGGCGCTGACGGTCTTCGGCACGAACCCGCGCACACCTGCCTCAAGCGCCCGCTTCAGATGCCCGGGCCGCCCATGACTGGTCACGATCAGCACCTGGCAGGCAGGCAGTTCCGTCCGCAGGGTTGTGGCGACCCTCACACCGTCTGCTCCCGGCATCTGAAGATCCAGCACGGCCACGTCGGGCGCATGGGCCCGCGCCATCGCGAGCGCCTCCGGTCCGGTCGCCGCCTCGGCGATCACCGTCAGGTCGTCCTCCAGGGCGAGCAGTGCCGCGAGTGCGCCCCGGATGAGGTGTTCGTCATCGGCGAGCAGAAGCCGCACGCGAGCAGCGGGGGAGCCGGACGACAGGGGCGGCGGCACGGACGTCATGAGGTGACCTCGTTCATCGGATGCGGGACGGGGGAGGGGGCAGCCGGGGCGGGACTGGCGTCCTCGGCGAGCGCGGAACGCGTCACGGGCAGCGGCACGTCCGCGGTCAGCCGGTACCTGCCGTCGCCTCCGACGGGTCCTGCCCGCAACACCCCGTCGACCTCCCCGAGCCGCTCCCGCAGCCCGACCAGCCCGGAACCCCGGCCCGGGCCGGCGCCCTTCTCCAGCTCCGGGCACGGCTCCGCGGCCGGTACCCCGTCGTTCTCGACGGTGAGCACCACGCGGCCGTCCGCCACACGCAGGGACACCGCGCAGTGCCGTGCGTCGCCATGGCGGAGCACATTCGTGGTCGCCTCCCTGACGACCCAGCCGAGCGCCGACTGGACCTGCACGGGCAGCCCCGCCGCCGAACCGCTGACCTCGCACTCGATCCCGGCCGCCGTCAACACACCTTGCGCGCCGGCGAGTTCGGTGCCCAGATCAGCCTCACGGTAACCACGCACCACCTCACGGACCTCCCGCTGCGAATCGCGCGCTATGCGCTGCACCTCGATCATCTGGTCCATGGCCTCGGGCCGCTCTCGGTGGGCCAGCTGCACCGCGAGCTCGCTCTTCAGGGCGATCACCGCCAGATTGCGGCCCATCACGTCGTGCAGATCGCGTCCGAAGCGCAGCCGCTCCTCGGCGACGGCGAGCCGGGCGCGCGTCTCACGGGCCTCGTCCAGTTCGTAGACGGCGTTGAGCAGCCAGACCGAGAACGCGGCGGTGAATGCGAGGAAGCCTGCGGTGAGCAGCACGACCATGCCGGTGATCAGCGCCGCAGGGCCGGGCAGGCCCAGCGGGAGGGAGACGATCGCTGCGCTCACGGCGGCGCTGAACACCGCTTGGAGCAGGCGGCGGGTGTTGCGCGTGCCGAGGGCGAGCGTGCCGGTCCCGAACGTTATGACGCCCACATACAGAGTCGTTGCCGCCGCGACGGTCTTCTCGTCGGCCGGCCGCCAGTCCGTGCCCGACAGGATCATCGCCACCGACGCGACCACTGCCGTGGCCACCGCGAGTGCCAGGAGCATCCGCCCCGGCTGCTCGCGCGTGCCGCGCGTCCAGTCCAGCGTTCTCGAAGCGGTCACCGCGCAGAGCACGGCGTGGCCGCACACCATGACGAACAGCCACCACGCCAGGGGCTTCGCCATGCTCCCGAAGGTGGTGAGTCCGACCGTGCCCACTTCGATCACCGCGAAGAAGTGGAACGACCAGCGGGTGTACGTCTCGACCTTCGCCGGGGTGCTCTTGCCCCGCCACCAGGCCATGGGTTTGCGCATGCCTCATCCCCCGCCCACGTCACAGGTCACCGCCGGGGTTCCCAGCGGAACCACCGTCGTACAGCAAACACCGCGAGCACGGTCCAGGCCACCGCCGTCACCAGGGCGCCCAGGGTCTCGTACGCGGAGAGGTCTCCGGTCCAGCCGCCGCGTATCAGCGTGATCACCGGGGTGAGCGGCAGCAGTTCGCAGAACCTGGCCAGGCGGTCGGGCAGGACTTCCAGGGGGATGAAGGTGCCCGAGCCGAACATGGACACGAGCATCAGTGGCATGGCCGCGACCTGGGCGCCCTCCACGCTCTTGCTGAAGTTCGCGGTGACCGCCGCCAGGGCCGGGCACATCACGAGGCCCAACAGCAGTCCGAGGAGGGCGAGATGGGGTGCCTCGGGGGCTCCGGCGTCGACCGCCACGCCAAAGGCGGCGGTGAGGACCAGGCACTGCACCACTCCTATCGCCACCGACGGCAGGGCGGCGCCCGCGAGGATCTCCATGTCGCGGAGCTCGCCGGTCCGCAGTCGCTTGAGCACGAGCTCCTCGCGACGGGCCGCGTACACGCTCACGAGTGCGCTGTAGACGGCGAAGAGGAGCGAGAAGCCGATGGAGGAGGGCAGCAGGATCGAGCCGACCGAGAGGCCGGTGCCCGCCAGATCCATCTGGTCGACCCCCGAGCGGACGCTGAACGGCAGGATCAGCGGCACCAGCACCGCCGCGAAGAGCGTCGCCTTCGCGCGGCCCAGCAGGGTCAGCTCGGCGCGTGCCAGCGCACGCATCCGCCCCAGGGCCGTGGTCGTGCCGACACCTGCAGTCTCCACGCCGGCCCTCTGCACCCCCGCTGTCTTCCCGCCCGCCATCTCCATGTCCGTCGCCTCCATGTCTGCCGTGCCGATGCCTGGCGTCTTCTCGTCCGTCGTGACCTTCGCCCCGCCCATGCCCTTCACGCTGCTCACGCGGGTGTCTCCTTCCGCGGGCCCGCCTGCTGGGAGGTGAGGGTCCGGGCGCCCGCTGTCCCCGACGGGTCCTGCGGCGCGACCTGCTGCGTGACCTCTTGCGCAGGCGTCTCCGCGGCGTCCTGGGCTGCCTCCCGCGCTATTCGCAGGAATGCCTCCTCCAGAGAGGCCGAGCGCACATCGAGCCCCCGCAGCTCGACCTGCGCCCGCTCGGCCCACAACAGAAGCGCGGTGGCGGTGCGTTGGACTTCGTACGTGCGCAGACGGACCGTGCGGCCCGTCGTCTCGTGGTCGCTGATGCCGAGCTCGGCGAGCGGGGGCAGGTCCCCCACGAAATAACCCTCGGGCAGGGCGAAGGAGATCCGGGAGGGCTGGGAGGCGGTCACCTCGGCAGGGGTGCCGGAGGCGGCTATACGCCCTTCGTGGAGTATCGCGAGACGGTCGGCCAGCTCTTCCGCCTCCTCCAGATAGTGGGTGGTCAGCAGCACCGTCGTACCGCCGGCGCGCAGCTCGCGCACCAACTCCCATGTGTCCCGGCGGCCTTCGGCGTCCAGGCCGGTCGTCGGCTCGTCGAGGAAGAGGATCTCGGGGCGGCCCAGGAGCGCGAGGGCCAGATCGAGGCGCCGCTTCTCGCCGCCGGACAGCTGCTTCACCCGGACCCGGGAGCGGCGCGCGAGCCCGACCGTCTCCAGTGCCTCTGCCGTGGGCCGCGCCCCACTCGTACAGCCCGCCCACATCCGGACGGTCTCCTCGACCGTCAGCTCGGAGGGGAAGCCGCCCTCCTGCAGCATCACGCCGATCCTCGGGCGGACGGCCGCCCGCTCCTCGTACGGATCGTGTCCGAGGACGCGCACCCGACCGGCGGCCGGGGGCGCGAGGCCTTCCAGCAGTTCGAGGGTGGAGGTCTTGCCCGCGCCATTGGTGCCCAGCAGTGCGTACAGCTCGCCGCGGCCGACGCTGAAGGTGATTCCGCGCACGGCCTCGAAAGCCTCCCCGGTCCGGTCGGACGCGCGGGGACTCCCCCCGTACACGCGCCGCAGATCAGTGACCTCAATCACGTCATCGTGCTCATTCGTGTTCATGAGATCAGCGTCCCCGCGGACGGGACGCGGCAGCAGTGCGCGGTGTCATCACTCCCTATGACAAATGTCAGAAGTAGGGAGGGAGAGAGAGGGGGAGGAGGAGAGGAGGAGGGCAGGTACCGACGGCCGAGGTCGATACCGTGCCGGGCACAACGCCCCACGCACAGCGCAGAGCACACGACGCACAGCGCATAGCGCATAGCAAAAAGCCCCGGTCATCGACCGGGGCCTTCAAAAATGGAGCGGACGACGAGGTTCGAACTCGCGACCTCAACCTTGGCAAGGTTGCGCTCTACCAGCTGAGCTACGTCCGCATTGCCTCCGACCGGCTCTCACCGATCGGCGCGAGCACCACCCTACCTGATCCACAAGAGTGGTCGATAAGGGATGCAGAGCGGGTGACAGGAATTGCACACTGCGCCTTCCCCCTGGAAGGGGGATGTTCTACTACTGAACTACACCCGCGTGACTCCTTGGGGTTCGGCCTTTCGGCCTTGCCCTTCGGCGTGCTCCAGACTCTAGCTGACCAGCAGGGGGGCAGCGCAAGTCGGCTGCTCTCAGGGCCGGATGGCAGGTCCGCGCGTCGCCGCGCGGACGGGTGCGGCCCGCACCTGTGTGCGGAGGGTGAACGCCGGCGGATCGCGCGTGTGCCCCTGCGAGGCCCTCGCGCCGCGGCTCTGGTCCTGCGGAAGCCCCCGCGAAGCGACGGCGTCCCGGCACCCACCCACTGGTGCCTCGCCCCACCTCGCCCCGCCAACCCGCGCCACCAAAAGAAGCAGGGCCCCAGCCAACGAAAGAATCCGGGCCCCCAAAGGAAGCCCGGGTCCCACGCATGGTCGGGCTTCCCCGCGGAGGCCGCCCGGACGCGTCCGCTCAGTGCGCCTCGGCGAACGCCTCGTACACCTTCTTCGGGATCCGCCCCCGAGGCGGAACCTCCAGCTTGTTGGAGCGGGCCCAGGCGCGGACGGCGGCCGGGTCGGGCGTCAGCGCCGTGTGCGTGTACGTCTTCCCGGACTTCGCCCGCTTGCGGCCGGCGTCGACGTACGGAGCGAGCGCCTTACGCAGTTTCTTGGCATTGGTGGGATTGAGGTCGATCTCGTACGACTTGCCGTCCAGTCCGAAGGCGATCGTTTCCGCCGCTTCTGAGCCGTCGATGTCGTCAAAGAGAGTGACCACGACACGCTGCGCCACGAATATCGGTCCCTTCGTGCGGCACCTCTCGATCACGCGCCATGACGTGCGGAGACGTCAGGGAGTTGACGGAGAGATGTCGACTGTCCGGCTGTTATCGAGCAAAGTATCGGCTATTGCCAATTCCTTTGTACAGTGCCCGGCATTACATTGTGAAGCCCGGCTAAATCCCTCCGCGTGTCCGGGCGGCAATGGCCCCGGCCGCTCTTCTGCGGTTTTTCCCAGGATTTTCCGTGGAGGCCCCCGCGTCGATGCGGGATCGTGATGGGGCTCACGTAGGATTCTACGAATCTACGCGAGTAGAAATTTTGTGCGGGTAGTCTGAAGGGACCTGCTCAGCACCACACACCGGGAGTGCCAGTGGCACGCGTCGTAGTCGACGTCATGCTCAAGCCGGAGATCCTCGACCCCCAGGGCCAGGCGGTGCAGCGTGCACTGCCGCGCCTCGGTTTCGAGGGCGTCTCCGACGTACGTCAGGGAAAGCGATTCGAACTCGAAGTGGACGGACCGGTGGACGACACCGCACTCGCCCGCATCCACGAACTGGCGGAATCGTTCCTCGCCAACACCGTGATCGAGGACTTCACCGTGAAGGTGGAGGACGAGAAGGTGGAGGCCGGAAAGTGACCGCTCGTATTGGAGTCGTCACCTTTCCCGGCAGCCTCGACGACCGGGACACGCAGCGCGCGATCCGGCTCGCCGGTGCCGAACCCGTCGCTCTCTGGCACAAGGACAAGGACCTCAAGCAGGTCGACGCCGTGGTGCTGTGCGGGGGATTCTCCTACGGCGACTATCTGCGTGCCGGTGCCATCGCGCGCTTCTCGCCGGTGATGGAGACCCTCATCGCGGAGGCGAAGTCCGGAATGCCGGTCCTCGGCATCTGCAACGGCTTCCAGATCCTCACCGAGGCCCATCTGCTGCCCGGCGCGATGCTCGGCAACAACCACCTGCACTTCATCTGCCGCGACCAGAAGTTGCGGGTGGAGAACGCGGAGACCTCCTGGACCACCGACTACGCGTCGGGTCAGGAGATCCACATCCCGCTGAAGAACATGGACGGGCGGTACGTCGCCGACGAGCGCACCCTCGACATGCTGGAGGCGGAGGGCCGAGTCGCCTTCCGTTACCTGGACTTCAACCCCAACGGCTCGCTGCGGGACATCGCCGGCATCTCGAACGAGGCCGGCAACGTGGTCGGTCTCATGCCGCACCCCGAGCACGCCGTGGAGTCCCTCATCGGGTCGGGCCGCACCGACGGCCTCCCCTTCTTCACCTCGATCCTCAAGAAGCTGGTCACCGCATGAGCCGCACGCCTCTGGACACGGTCGAGAACGCGGCCGCGACCCCCGACGTCGAGCTGCCGTGGGCCGAACTGGGCCTGAAGAAGGACGAGTACGAGCGGGTCGTGGAGATCCTCGGCCGCCGGCCCACCGGTGCCGAGCTCGCCATGTACTCGGTCATGTGGTCCGAGCACTGCAGCTACAAGTCCTCGAAGGTGCACCTCCGCCAGTTCGGCGAGAAGGCCCCCCAGTCCGACGCGCTGCTGGTCGGTATCGGTGAGAACGCCGGTGTCGTGGACGTCGGCCAGGGCTATGCCGTCACCTTCAAGGTCGAGTCCCACAACCACCCCTCGTACGTCGAGCCCTACCAGGGCGCGGCCACGGGTGTCGGCGGCATCGTGCGCGACATCATCGCGATGGGCGCCCGGCCGGTCGCCGTGGTCGACCCGCTGCGGTTCGGCGCGGCGGACCACCCGGACACCAAGCGCGTCCTCCCGGGCGTCGTCGCGGGCATCGGCGGCTACGGCAACTGTCTCGGCCTGCCGAACATCGGCGGCGAGGTCGTCTTCGACGCCTGCTATCAGGGCAACCCGCTCGTCAACGCCGGTGCCATCGGCGTGATGAGGCACGAGGACATCCACCTCGCCAAGGCGTCCGGTTCGGGCAACAAGGTCATCCTGTACGGGGCCCGCACGGGCGGCGACGGCATCGGCGGCGCCTCGATCCTGGCGAGTGAGACCTTCGACGACGCCAAGCCGTCGAAGCGTCCCGCGGTCCAGGTCGGCGACCCCTTCCAGGAGAAGCTCCTCATCGAGTGCACCCTGGAGGCCTTCGCCGAGAAGCTCGTCGTCGGCATCCAGGACCTCGGCGCGGCCGGACTCTCCTGCGCCACCAGCGAGTTGGCGTCCAACGGCTCCGGCGGTATGCGCGTCACCCTCGACGACGTACCGCTGCGCGACTCCACGCTCTCGCCCGAGGAAATCCTCATGAGCGAGTCGCAGGAACGCATGTGCGCGGTCGTCGAACCGGCGAAGGTCGACCGCTTCCTGGAGATCTGCGAGAAGTGGGACGTCATCGCCACCGTCATCGGTGAGGTGACCGACGGCGACCGGCTCGAGATCTTCTGGCACGGCGGCAAGATCGTCGACGTCGACCCGCGCACGGTCGCGCACGACGGCCCGGTCTACGAGCGTCCCTACGCCCGCCCGGACTGGCAGGACGCCCTCCAGGCCGACGACGCCAACAAGCTGCCCCGGCCGGCGACTTCGGCGGAGCTGCGGGACCAGGTCCTGAGGCTGGTGTCCTCCCCGAACCAGGCGTCCAAGTCCTGGATCACCTCCCAGTACGACCACTTCGTGCAGGGCAACACGGTGCTGGCGCAGCCCGAGGACTCGGGCATGATCCGCATCGACGAGGAGTCCGGACTCGGCGTCGCCATCGCCACGGACGGCAACGGGCGGTACGCGAAGCTCGACCCGTACGCGGGCGCGCAGCTGGCCCTCTCGGAGGCGTACCGCAACGTCGCCACCACCGGTGCCAAGCCGCTCGCCGTCTCCGACTGCCTGAACTTCGGCTCGCCCGAGGACCCGGCCGTGATGTGGCAGTTCGCCGAGGCGATCCGCGGACTGGCCGACGCCTGCCAGCAGTTGGGCACCCCGGTGACCGGCGGCAATGTCTCGCTCTACAACCAGACGGGCGAGGCCGCCATCCACCCGACTCCCGTCGTGGCCGTGCTCGGCGTCATCGACGACGTCGCCCGGCGCACGCCCGTCGCCTTCCAGGAAGAGGGCCAGCTCCTCTACCTGCTCGGCGACACCCGCGAGGAGTTCGGCGGTTCGGCCTGGTCGCAGGTCGTCCATGACCACCTGGGCGGTCTGCCTCCGCGGGTGGACCTGGAGCGTGAGCGGCTGCTCGCCGAGATCCTCATCTCGGCGTCCCGCGACGGCATGATCGACTCCGCGCACGACTTGTCCGACGGCGGTCTGATCCAGGCCGTGGTCGAGTCGGCGCTGCTCGGCGAGAAGGGCGCGCGGCTGATCGTCCCCGACGGTCTCGATGCCTTCACCTTCCTGTTCTCGGAGTCGGCGGGCCGCGCGGTCGTCGCCGTCCCGCGCTCGGAGGAGCTCCGCTTCAACGACATGTGCGGCGCGCGGGGTCTGCCCGTCACCCGCATCGGTGTCGTCGACGGGGATGTGGTCGAGATCCAGGGCGAGTTCACCCTCCCTCTGGACGAGCTGCGCACGGCCCACGAAGGGACGATCCCGGCACTGCTGGCCTGACGACGGCCGGCCGCCAGGCGTACCCAGAGGGTTCGCTCGTACGGTGATGAAGGCCCCGCCCGATGTCCGGGCGGGGCCTTCCCCCTTCCCCCTTCCCCGTGCCCCCGTGTCCGGGATCAGGCCGCGACCGGCTGGTCCCCCGGTATGGAGTCCCGTACGGGATCGCCCTTCTGAGGGCCCGGCTTCGGCAGGCGCAGAGCGAGCAGTGTCCCCACGGCCATCAGCCCGGCCGCGGCCCAGAAGACGACGTCCATCGCCGAGACGAAGGCCTGCACGCCGTCGGCGCGGGCCGGCCCCGTCAGCCGGGTGAGGGCGCTGATGTCCCCGCCGGGTCCGTCGGCCGCGTACAGACGGGCCAGGACCGTGCCGAACGCGGCGGTGCCCAGGGCGCTGCCCAGGGTCTGGAAGAAGCGGATGCTCGTCGTGGCGACGCCCAGCTGGTGGCGGGGTGCCGCGTCCTGCACGAGCAGGATCAGCTGGCCCATGAGCTGCCCCAACCCGGCGCCGACGAGCAGCAGTTCGGCCCGGATCAGCCAGAGCGAGGTGTCGGGGCCGGTGGTGGCGAGGAGCACGAAGGCGAGCAGGGTGGTCGCCGTACCGCTGATGGTGAAGGTGCGTGCCGACCAGCCGCGCTCGGTGAGACGGCCGGAGAGCAGCCCCACTGCCGTCATACCGGCGGCCATCGGCAGCAGATAGAGCCCCGCGGAGGAGCTGGGGACGCCCCGCGCGACCTGCAGATAGACGAGCACGTAGTAGATGGCGCACATCATCGCGGCGCCCATCAGCCCCTGGATGGCGAAGCCCAGCCGCATTTCGGGGACCTTGAACAGGGAGAGCGGGAGCACCGGTTCGGGCGCCCGCCGCTGTCGCCGGAGGAACAGGACGAGGGTCGCGGCGGCGGTCAGGATCAGCCCCAGGACGACGGGTGAGGACCACGCGTACTGCTTGCCGCCCCAGTCGGTGACGAGCAGCAGGGCGCAGGAGAAGGCGGCCGCGAGTCCGGCGCCCGCGTAGTCGATCGGCCGGCGCACGTGTTGCCCGGGGATCTTCAGGGCGAACGCGGAGGCGGCCAGGACCGCGATGCCGATGGGCAGGTTGACGTAGAAGATCCAGCGCCAGCTCGCGTGGTCGGCGAGGAGGCCGCCTATCCAGGGTCCGATCGCCATGCCGCCGCCCGCGACGACCCCGCCGATGTTGCTCCCCTTGCCGCTGCTCTTTTCCCCGGGGTCCTTGAGGTGGGCGATCACCACCATCGTGACGCTCATCAGGCCGCCGCCGCCCAGGCCCTGCACCGCACGCGCCGCGATGAGCTGGCCCATCGACTGGGCGGCGCCGCACAGTGCGGAGCCGAGCAGGAACGTGGCGATCGCGCCGGTGAAGACCTGCTTGGGTCCGAAGACGTCGCACAGCTTGCCGTACAGCGGCAGCATCGCGGCCGATGCGAGCGCGAAGGCGCTGACCAGCCAAGGGATCTTGTCGATGCCGTGCTCGGGGTCGAGGTCCCGGACGATCGGGACGGTCGCCGCCGAGACGATCTGTGTGTCGAGGATGGCCAGGACGATCGTGACCAGGCAGACCACGAAGCCGATCCTGCGCTGCCCCTCGGTCATCCCGGCCGGGCCGGGGCCGGTGTCGGCTGGTGCGGACATGCGTAACTCCCCCTCGTGGACAGCGGTTCTGGTCCGCCGTCTGCAGTGACACCACTTTGCACGAGAAGTGTGGACCCGGTCAATCTTTTTTCTCGGATCAAATTTCATCCTGGTACAGTGATGTGCATGGCTGAGTCGATGGGGCTGCGCGAGCGCAAGAAGCTGCAGACCGGGCTCCGCATCTGGCGGACCGCGGTCGAGCTGTTCCTGGAGCGGGGCTTCGACCACGTCTCCGTGATGGAGATCGCCGAAGCGTCCGACGTCTCCAAGATGACGGTCTTCAATTACTTCGGGAGCAAGGAAGACCTGGTCTTCCTGCCGATGGAGGAGCACTTCGGCGATGTCGCCCGGGCCGTGCGCGACCGCCGGCCGGGCGAGTCCGCGGTGGCCGCCGTACGCCGGTATTTCCTGGAGATGATCGAGACGCGGGACGCGTCGGTCGGCCTGAGCCCCGACCCGTTCGTGCGCCAGGTGCGCCAACTGGTCATGGATACACCGGCCCTGTTGGAGCGGGCCTTCCTCGCCTCCCGCCAGGGCGAGCAGGAGCTCATCGAGGCACTGATGGAGGAGGGCGAGGAGCGCCTGCCCGCAAGCCTCGCGGCCGCCCTGCTCATCGCGGCCCGCAACACTCTGATCGAAGAGCACCACCGCCGCGCGTCCGAGGGGCAGAGCCCGGAAGAGATCGCCGCGGCCGCCGTCGACCTGGCCCACCGCGCCTTCGACCAGGTGGAGAACGGCATGGGCGGATACGCCGTACGACCGTGACCGAACGTCTCGCGCCGAGGGAACCGAAGCGGGCGCCCCGGCCGTCTAGGCCGGATCCCAGGCCGATTCCCGATGCCGATGCCGATGCCGACCTCGATTCCCGGTGCCGGGCCGGACTCCCGGGCCAAGCCGCCGGGGCCAGGCTCCCGGGCCAAGCCCTCCGGGCCGGACCGCCGGGCCAGACTCCCGGGCTCAAGCCTCCAGGCCGAACCGCCGAACCGCCGAGCCAGTCCGCCAGGCCAGATCTCCGAGCCACAGTCCGCCAGTGCCAGTGCCGGTGCCAGTGCCGGACCTCGGCCCCAAGTCCGACCCCGAACCCCCTTGCCGCGCGCCCCAGGGATCTAGGCTGAGGATCATGCCCCCGGCCAAGAAGCGCGCCCGTACCTACGACTCCGCCAAGATCCGCACCGCGGTCCTCGCGCAGTTCCGGAACGTACGAGAGGGGGTACGCGCCCTGAGCGAGGAGCAGGCGGTACGGCCCACGCACCTCGGGGAGTGGACCGTCCGGGACCTGGCCGCGCACGTCGCGACGGCCGTCGAGAGCGTGAGCCGCAATCTCGACCGGCCCGAGCCTGCGAGCAGGGAACTCGCCCTGCTCGACTGGCCGTTCGCCACCGCCGCGCGGGCCCGGGACATCTCCGCAGGCACTCGCGAACTCGCGGAGCGGAACCCGGACCTCGACGCGCTCTACGCCCGCACCGAACAGCGGTTCACCGAGCGCGTGACCACCGCACCGGACGGCCGGCTGCTCGCCGCGCGTACCGGCGCGATGACCCTCGCCGACTACCTCGTCACCCGGACCGTCGAACTCGTCGTGCACACCGACGACCTCAACCGCGCGCTGCCGGGCCTCGACATCCCCTACGACCGTCAGGCGCTCGCCGCCTGCACCCGGCTGCTCGCCGACGCCCTCGCCGTGAAGGCACCCGGCGCCTCCACGGAGGTGCGGATCCCGCCGTACGCCGTGGTGCAGTGCGTGGCAGGCCCCCGGCACACCCGCGGCACCCCGCCGAACGTCGTCGAGACCGACCCGCTGACCTGGATCCGGCTCGCCTCGGGACGTATCGAATGGCAGGCCGCTCTCGGCGACGCCAAGGTGAGCGCGAGCGGGGAGCGCGCGGATCTGTCCGGGCTGTTGCCCGTCATGGGCTGAACCCGCCCCCGCGCGGGAACCACCAGCGGTGCGGGCGAGGTGGCCGCCGCAAACAGCGCACTCACCCGCGAACCCGCCCGGTCCCGCGGTAGGGGGTGGGGGGTGGGGGGAACCAACCCCTCACCCGAGAACCCGTCCCGGCCCGCCGGGGGAACCAACCACCCCACCCGAGAACCCGTCCCGGCCCGCCGGGGGAACCAACCACCCCACCCGCCCCGTCACACCGATATGTACAGGCAGCGACTGACCCTCACCGCTCTGACCCTGCTCCCGCTCGCGATGGCCTGCGGCAACGAGACGGCCGGCGACGCGGTCCGCTCGGACGCCGGGCCGGACCTGGCCGGCACGTACTGGACCGTGGACAGCGCCACCGTCGACGGCACCACCCAGCGGGCGCCCGCCGGGGCGCGCGTCGAGATCGGCGACCACGGCAAGGTCCAGGGCAACTACGGCTGCAACCACTTCAACGCGACCGCCACCTTCAAGGACGGCCGCCTCGACCTCGGGCCGGTCACCTCGACCGAGATGGCCTGCGAGAAGGCCCCCATGAAGTTCGAGAGCACCCTGGCCCGCACGCTCTCCGACGGCGCCCTCATCACCAAGGTCGCGGACGACGCCCTCACCCTCACCACCGGCGCCGGGGACCGGGTCCGCCTGACCAAGGAGAAGGACGCGTCCCTGTACGGCACGAAATGGACTGTCATGTCACTCGGTGACGGGGACGTCGCGCAGTCCCTGCCGAAGGGCGCGGACGGCAAGGCCTATCTCGTCCTCGACAAGAAGAAGGGCACTCTGGGCGGCCGGTTCGGCTGTAACCACGGGTCCGCGAAGGCCACCGTCCGCGACGGACATATCACCCTCGGCAGGCCGACCACCACCCGGATGATGTGCGACGGCTCACTCATGGACACCGAGAAGCGTCTCCTGGGCCTCTTCGACGGCAAGCCGACGTACGCGCTGGATCATCGAACCCTCACGCTGACCAGCGCAAACGGTGAAAAGGTGACGGCCGTCGCCGACAAGTGATGCACCGGGGGCCGGTATCCCCAATTCGGACCAGTGGTCGATCTCGCCTACACTCGGTGGCGTGCCACGTGGTGACGGTCGACTCAATCATGATCTGCTCCCCGGTGAGAAAGGCCCCCAGGACGCTTGCGGCGTCTTCGGTGTCTGGGCTCCGGGCGAAGAGGTCGCCAAGCTCACTTACTTCGGGCTCTACGCCCTACAGCATCGAGGTCAGGAATCCGCGGGGATCGCGGTCAGCAACGGCTCCCAGATCCTCGTCTTCAAGGACATGGGCCTCGTGTCCCAGGTCTTCGACGAGACCTCTCTCGGTTCGCTCCAGGGTCATATCGCGGTCGGTCACGCCCGCTACTCGACCACCGGCGCCTCCGTCTGGGAGAACGCCCAGCCGACGTTCCGTGCCACCGCGCACGGTTCCATCGCGCTCGGCCACAACGGCAACCTGGTCAACACGGCGCAGCTCGCCGAGATGGTCGCCGACCTCCCGAAGCAGGACGGCCGCACCACGCGTGTGGCGGCCACCAACGACACCGATCTGCTGACGGCGCTCCTCGCCGCCCAGGTGGACGACGACGGCAAGCCGCTGACCATCGAAGAGGCTTCCGCCAAGATCCTTCCCCAGGTCAAGGGCGCTTTCTCGCTCGTCTTCATGGACGAGCACACCCTGTACGCGGCCCGCGACCCGCAGGGCATCCGCCCGCTGGTCCTCGGCCGCCTGGAGCGCGGCTGGGTCGTCGCCTCCGAGTCCGCCGCCCTCGACATCTGCGGCGCCGCCTACGTCCGTGAGATCGAGCCGGGCGAGTTCGTCGCCATCGACGAGAACGGCCTCCGTACCTCGCGATTCGCTGAGGCAAAGCCCAAGGGCTGTGTCTTCGAGTACGTCTATCTGGCCCGCCCGGACACCGACATCGCCGGCCGGAACGTGTATCTCTCGCGTGTCGAGATGGGCCGCCGGCTCGCCAAAGAAGCTCCCGTAGAGGCCGATCTGGTCATAGCGACCCCGGAGTCGGGGACGCCCGCCGCGATCGGTTACGCGGAGGCCTCCGGCATTCCGTTCGGCGCCGGCTTGGTGAAGAACGCGTACGTCGGCCGGACCTTCATCCAGCCTTCACAGACGATCCGCCAGCTCGGCATCCGTCTGAAGCTGAATCCCCTCAAGGAAGTCATCAAGGGCAAGCGCCTGGTCGTCGTCGACGACTCGATCGTGCGCGGCAACACCCAGCGCGCCCTGGTCCGCATGCTCCGCGAGGCGGGCGCCGCCGAGGTCCACATCAGGATCTCCTCGCCGCCCGTGAAGTGGCCCTGCTTCTTCGGCATCGACTTCGCGACCCGCGCCGAGCTGATCGCCAACGGCATGACCATCGAGGAGATCGGCACGTCCCTGGGCGCCGACTCCCTCTCGTACATCTCCATCGACGGCATGATCGACGCCACGACCATCGACAAGCCGAACCTGTGCCGCGCCTGCTTCGACGGCGAGTACCCGATGGATCTCCCCGACCCGGAACTGCTGGGCAAGCAGCTTCTGGAGACCGAGCTGGCCGCGGGTCCCGCAGCCACGGCCGCGGCTGACGCGATCCGTCGCCCGTAAGCCTCGTACCAACCAACCCGAAAGATCCCAGGCAATGTCTGAGACCTCCCCTCGTACCGGTGCTTCCTACGCGGCTGCCGGCGTCGACATCGAAGCGGGCGACCGCGCCGTAGAGCTGATGAAGGAGTGGGTGAAGAAGACGCAGCGCCCCGAGGTCCTCGGCGGCCTCGGCGGTTTCGCCGGCCTCTTCGACGCCTCCGCCCTCAAGCGCTTCGAGCGTCCGCTGCTCGCCTCCGCCACGGACGGCGTGGGGACGAAGGTCGACCTCGCCCGGCAGCTCGGCGTGTACGACACCATCGGCCACGACCTGGTCGCGATGGTCATGGACGACATCGTGGTGTGCGGGGCCGAACCGCTCTTCATGACCGACTACATCTGCGTCGGCAAGGTCCACCCCGAGCGCGTCGCCGCGATCGTCAAGGGCATCGCCGAGGGCTGTGTCCTCGCCGGCTGCGCCCTGGTGGGCGGCGAGACGGCCGAACACCCGGGTCTGCTGGGTCCGGACGACTTCGACGTCGCGGGGGCCGGTACGGGCGTGGTCGAGGCCGACCAGCTGCTCGGCCCGGATCGTATCCGTACGGGTGACGCGGTGATCGCGATGGCCGCCTCGGGACTTCACTCGAACGGGTACTCACTCGTCCGGCACGTCCTCTTCGAGCGAGCGAAGCTCCGACTGGACCAGCACGTGGAGGAGTTCGGCCGCACGCTCGGCGAGGAGCTCCTGGAGCCCACCAAGATCTACTCGCTGGACTGCCTGGCGCTCACCCGCACCACCGAGGTGCACGCCTTCTCGCACATCACCGGCGGGGGACTCGCGGCCAACCTGGCCCGCGTCATCCCGGACGGGCTGCGCGCGATCGTCGACCGCGAGACCTGGACCCCGGCCCCGGTCTTCGACCTCGTCGGCAGGACCGGTGACGTCGAGCGCCTGGAGCTGGAGAAGACGCTGAACATGGGCGTCGGCATGATGGCGATCGTCCCCGAGGAGTCGGCGGAGGTCGCGCTCGCCACCCTCGCCGACCGCGGTGTGGACGCCTGGATCGCCGGCGAGATCACCGACCGCGGCGAGCACCCGACGGGTGCGGCGCTCGTGGGTGACTACGCGAACTGAGCCCCGAGGGGCAGCACGAAACCCGGTCCGGCGCTGAGGCCCCGGACCGGGTGAGGTGCAGTGCTGCGAGTTCTACGAGACCGTGGAACCTGCTGAGCCCGCTGCGAGCGCTACGCGCCGCGACGCTGAGACTGAGGACCTGACTGGTCGTCCTCGTCCTCATCGTCGTCGTTGTAGAGATCCGCGTACTGGGCGTACGGGTCGTCGTCTTCCTCGTCGTCGTCCTCGAACGGCTCGCCATTCGGCGGCTGGCTCGAAGTCGAAGCGCCCAGCTCATTGGCCAGACGCGAGAGGTCAGTCCCGCCGCTGCTGTACTTCAGCTGGCGGGCGACCTTCGTCTGCTTGGCCTTTGCCCGGCCGCGCCCCATGGCTCGACCCCCTCGGATACGGGGCTCGGTGGCCCCAGAGTCTTGACACGCGTTCATGATCTGGAACGGGCTCTCCGTGGAGAGACCGGTCCGTAGGGCATCCACGGTACCTGAGCCCACGCCCATACGGTACGTCGCCCGCAGCACGCGCCTTCGCCCACCACCCGCGAGGTGCCCTGTCCCCGCTGGTCAAACGCGATTTTAACCTCTTCTTGGCGCACGACCCGCCGACGAACGTGAGAGTTCTCTCCACGTGTCCGTCGGCGGGTCCCTGACAAGGGCGTCCGGGGTCAGCGCCGGCGCGCCTCGGCCATCCGCTGTTCGGCGATCCGGTCGGCCGCCGCGGCCGGCGGAATCCCGTCCGTCTTCGCACGTGCGAATATCCCCAACGTGGTGTCGAAGATCTTCGCGGCCTTGGCCTTGCACCGGTCGAAGTCGAAGCCGTGCAGCTCGTCGGCGACCTGGATGACACCGCCCGCGTTGACGACGTAGTCCGGGGCGTAGAGGATCCCGCGGTCCGCGAGGTCCTTCTCCACGCCCGGGTGCGCCAGTTGGTTGTTGGCCGCGCCGCACACCACCTTCGCGGTGAGGACCGGGACGGAGTCGTCGTTCAGCGCGCCGCCCAGTGCGCAGGGGGCGTAGATGTCGAGGCCCTCGACGCGGATCAGCGCCTCGGTGTCGGCCACGGCGCGGACCGCCGGGTGACGGTGGAGGATGCGGCCCACCGCCTCCTCCCGGACGTCCGTGATCACGACCTCGGCGCCGTCCTCGAGCAGGTGCTCCACGAGGTGGTGCCCGACCTTGCCGACGCCCGCGACGCCGACCGTGCGGCCACGCAGCGTCGGGTCGCCCCACAGGTGCTGGGCGCTGGCCCGCATGCCCTGGTAGACGCCGAAGGCGGTCAGCACGGACGAGTCGCCCGCGCCGCCGTTCTCGGGCGAGCGCCCGGTCGTCCAGCGGCATTCGCGCGCCACCACGTCCATGTCGGCGACATACGTGCCGACGTCGCACGCGGTGACGTACCGCCCGCCCAGGGAGGCCACGAACCGTCCGTACGCGAGGAGGAGTTCCTCGGTCTTGATCTGCTCGGGGTCGCCGATGATCACGGCCTTGCCGCCGCCGTGGTCGAGACCGGCCATGGCGTTCTTGTACGACATCCCGCGCGAGAGGTTCAGCGCGTCGGCGACGGCCTGCTCCTCCGTCGCGTACGGGTAGAAGCGCGTACCGCCCAGGGCGGGGCCCAGAGCGGTGGAGTGGATGGCGATGACGGCCTTGAGGCCTGTGGTCCGGTCCTGGCAGAGCACGACTTGCTCATGACCCCCCTGATCCGAGTGGAACAGGGTGTGCAGGACGCCGTTGGTTACGTCGGTCACGGTGGTGACTCCCAGGTACGTAGCGGCGGTTGGCGGCGGTGCCCGTGCGGGTGGCGGGCTCCCGTTGGGCACGAGATTAGGGCCTGGGCCCGGCCGCCATCGACGCAGTGTTCAGGATCACCCTCTCGCGGAGTACGTTCCGGTACGTCCGTGGCACGATTTGCAGTGCTTTCCCGGTCGCTTGTGCGCAGGTTGCGCGGGTTTCGCGCTCGGGTTTCACGTCCGGTCCGTTGGGGAGGGAGCAGGGGTGCCCAAGGTGTCCGCGGTGATCATCCCGTACGCGTCCTATCTGCGTGTGTACGAGCCGCTGGCGGCCTTCCCGGAGCCGGAGCGGGGCCACTGGGCGCGCTACGCCCGGCGGGCCGAGCGCCCCTCGTACCAGGACGAACTGCGCCGGTCCCTCGCCGACTTGCTGCCCACTCCGCCGGTCCCCGTGCCGGTGCACGAGAGCGGTGACGCCTTCGTCGTGGAGGTCGAGGGCGTGGTCTGCGTCTGCCCCTGGCGGACCAGGCTGCGCGGCTGGCAGGCCCTGGGCGAGCTGGCCGAGGAGTTCCCGGCACCGGTCCTGGATGCGCTGCTGCCCCCGCTCGTCCGCCGCCAGGCCACCCAGGACTACGAGCGCTGGCTGTCCCGCAACCCCGACGCCCGGCCGTGGATCCGCACCTCGACCTGGCAGGTCCCGCTGAACTGGTTCGTCCTGGTCTCCGACGAGGAGCGGGAGTACGCCAAGGGGGCGGGGGAGCCGGACGGGGACGGGCCGGTGCTGCGCTACCGGACGCCGATGGTGCAGGCGCGGCGCCGGGTGGCGCGGGCCCTGAAGACGCTCAAGGACACCATCGAGGAAGGGCCGCTGATCGACGGCCTGCTGGATGTGGGGCGGTGGCTGGAGGAGTTCCACCCGCGCTCGCTCGTCGAACTGGACTACGGCGGCCTGGTGCACGTCCTGCCGGCGGGGGAGCTGGAAGGGGACCACTCGGCGGCCGATGTCGCCGAGGGCATCGAGGCGCTGCGCACCGGTGACGGGGTCGCCGCGGGTGAGGCGTACGGCCGCCTTGTGGAGCGCTGGCGTTCGGTCCGGGACCGGCAGTCGGCGAACTGACGCGGTCGTCCCGGGGAGAGCGCCCGGCGGCCTGCCGGTGAGGCCGGGCCGAGGCCGGGTGAGCCGCCCGTGGCCGGGGGGGGCTGGGCCGAGGTGAGCTGCCGTGGCCGGGGGCCGGTGCGGGCGCCGCTGTGCAGTGAGGGGCTGACAGAAGCGCGCGGTCGTGGTGGACTGGCGATCCTTGGCCCAGGGTTGACGCAGGGCCCCCGGTTTCCGCCCGACGTACCCCGGTCTTTCGCCGTACGGGACGTAGGTCCTGATCCGGGCTTTTGTCGCAAGCGTGATGGAACGCACTTACTCGCCCCTTGCGCCGCTTGCCCCCCCTCATGCCAAAATAGGACAAGGAGTCCGGGGAGGGCTCCGTCCGTCCGTCTATGGGCGGAATCTCAGCATTGCTCGCTATGGGGGGTCTGATGACTCCTGATCGCCCTGTGACTGATCGTCACAGCCGCGTGACTGTCCGCTATGGCATGGTCCATCGGCTTCCGTCGCTGATGAACACCTGGGAGGGCAATTCCATCGGTTTGGCCTACGCGGCTGGACGGATGGTGTAGTTGTAGTGCCGAGGACAAGCCGTTCGTCCTATAACCGACTCGACTCGCGTCCGCCATTTCGGGCAACGCGGGTCAAGGTGCAGAATTTAGAGGAAAGAACCGAGAAGGTTCGGTTCTCCCGAGGAGGCCGCTCATGACCGCTCGCACCCCTGATGCCGAGCCGCTGCTGACCCCGGCTGAGGTCGCCACGATGTTCCGCGTCGACCCCAAGACGGTCACGCGGTGGGCGAAGGCCGGCAAGCTCACGTCGATCCGCACGCTCGGCGGGCATCGCCGCTACCGCGAAGCGGAGGTCCGTGCTCTGCTCGCGGGCATCCCGCAGCAGCGCAGCGAGGCCTGAACAACTGCATAGCCGGGCATATCGGTAAGTCCCCAACTTTGCCGGGACGCCCGGACACAAGCTCCAAGCGACGCGGGTTCTGCCCCAACAGAGCCCACGCCCAAGCTTCACAAGCACGCGACAAGGGTGCGTCGTCGATCGCGCTGGACTCCGCCGGGTCCAGCGCGATTTTTTTATGCCCTGATGGGGGAGCGCTTGCCCACCGGTTGCGTCCCGCTTCTGACCGAGTTGGGCGCTGAGCGGACCGGATCAGCTCGACTGTGAGCGTCCTTGTCGGAGTCTGGGGAGGGCTGTGGGATCTCCTGTGGGAGTCCTCCGGGAGTGGTGCAATTGCACATATTAAATTGACTAGTTGTAGGTGGGGCGTAAGTACCGGGGTTTCAAAAACTTATGCGGTGACACCCGTCACACGCTGGGCGGCTTGTTACTCATGAGGCAACTGCGCTAAAGGAGACGTGTGTTCGGGCTCGGTCGCTACGTCCAGCTTCCCACCGGGTGCCGTCCCGCTCTCCGCGGCTTTGGTCACGCCGTGGCGGGACTTTCGTCCTCGGCGGGCGCCTCGGGGTCCTCCTCGGCACGCGGGACGGGCTCAACGGCGCACGGAGCGGGCTCCATGGCGAGGCGCAGGAGCCGGTGGCAGATCGGGCAGTGCCGGGTCAGATGGCGATAGCCGGAGGCGGCCGACAGGTGGGCGCGGAGCAGGGCTCGCGTCTCGTGCCTGGCGGTCGTCGCCATACGCCACCTCCGGGAGGTCGAGGGCCCTGCTTTCTGGGTACCGGCCGACGGTGGCGACGTCAAGGTGTGCGAGGCGGACGCGCCATGCGGAAGGGCCTCGCATCCGGGAGGGTGCGGGGCCCTTCTCTGCCGCGGGTGTCGGGCGCGGGAGGAACGGGAAGAGCCCCGCTCCGTTGCCGGATGCGGGGCTCTCATTCACTGCGGTCCTGACGGGATTTGCTGTGTCTGATTGCGGCTGCGCCGCGGGCGCGGCCTTTTGGGGTGGCGGGGAGGGGGGTGTCGGGCGCGGGAGGAACGGGAAGAGCCCCGCTCCGTTGCCGGATGCGGGGCTCTCATTC
>NZ_JBHVXW010000002.1:0-49980 GCF_042881375.1 Streptomyces sp. NPDC058274 | reverse complement strand
GGGGAGGAACGGGAAGAGCCCCGCTCCGTTGCCGGATGCGGGGCTCTCATTCGCTGCGGTCCTGACGGGATTTGAACCCGCGGCCTCCACCTTGACAGGGTGGCGAGCACTCCAAACTGCTCCACAGGACCTGGTCTCGCAGTCACTATTTGTGCGCTGTGCTGCGAGAAGAGACTGTACAGGAGGGTGGGCCCGGTGGTCGAACTCACCCATCGTGCCGGGCCGGTTACGGCACCGCCGCGTCGATCGCCTTCACGATCCGCTTGTCGGAGACGGGGTACGCCGTGCCGAGCGCGTGGGCGAAATAGCTGACGCGGAGCTCCTCGATCATCCACCGGATGTCCAGGACCTGCTGGGGGACAGGCCGGCCCTGCGGCATCTGCTCCAGCAGCCACGCGTACTCGTCCTGCATCTCGTGGACCTTCTCCATGCGCGAGGTGTCCCGCTGGACGCTCGTCGGCATCTGCTGGAGCCGGCGGTCCGCGGCGACCAGATAGCGCATCAGGTCCGGGAGGCGGCGCAGGCCGGTCTCCGTGACGAAGCCGGGCTTCACGAGGGCGTCCAGCTGCTTGCGCACGTCCGTGAGGTTCGCCAGCAGCGTGGGGCTCTTGACGCCCTTCAGGCGGCGCTCACAGGCCTGCCAGGCGGCGAGGACCTGCTGGACCTGGCCGACCGTACGCACCGTGGTGTCGACGATCTCGGCGCGCACCTTGTCGTACAGCTTCCGGTACGACTCCTCGTCCCAGGCCGGGCCCCCGAAGTCACCGATCAGCTTGTCCGCGGCGGCGGTCGCGCAGTCGTCGAAGAGCGCCTGGACGGTGCCGTGCGGGTTCGCGGACAGGGCGATCTTCTGGGCGTTCGTGAGCTTGTCCGAGGCGAACTTGCCCGGGTTCACCGGGATGTTGCGCAGGATCAGGCGCCGGGTGCCCTTCCACATGGCCTGCTGCTGCTCGGCCTCCGTGTCGAAGAGCCGTACGGAGACGGTGTCGCCGTCGTCGACGAGCGCCGGGTAGGCCTTGACCGGCTGGCCCGCCCGCCGCGTCTCGAAGATGCGGGTGAGGGAGCCGATCGACCAGTCCGTGAGGCCCTTGCGCTCCAGGGACTCGCCGCCCTCGCGCTCCGCCGTCGCCGCCGCGGCCTGCGAGATGGCCTTGCGCGCCTTCGGCTTCAGCTGGAGCTTGAGCGCCTCCAGGTCCTTGTCCTCGGCGACGTTGCGACGCCGCTCGTCGACGATCCGGAAGGTGATCTTCAGGTGGTCCGGGACACGCGACCAGTCGAAGTCGTCGGCCGTGAGCGGGACGCCGACCATGCGCTTCAGCTCACGCGCCATGGTCAGGGCCAGCGGCTCCTGGAGGGGCACCGCACGCTCCAGGAACTTCTGGGCGAAGTTCGGGGCGGGCACGTAGTGGCGGCGGATCGGCTTCGGGAGGGAGCGGATGAGTTCCGTGACGACCTCTTCGCGCAGCCCCGGGATCTGCCAGTCGAAGCCCTCGTCCGTGACCTGGTTGAGGACCTGGAGCGGGATGTGGACGGTCACGCCGTCCGCGTCCGCGCCCGGCTCGAACTGGTAGGTGACACGGAACTTGAGGGCGCCCTGGCGCCAGGAGTCCGGGTAGTCGTCCTTGCTGACGTCGCCGGCCCGCTCGTTGATGAGCATCGAGCGCTCGAAGTCGAGGAGTTCGGGCTCCTCATGGCGCTTGTGCTTCCACCAGGAGTCGAAGTGCGCGCCGGACACCACGTGTTCGGGCACCCGCTGGTCGTAGAAGTCGAAGAGCGTCTCGTCGTCGACCAGGATGTCCCGGCGCCGGGCCCGGTGCTCCAGCTCCTCGACCTCGGTGAGGAGCCGGCGGTTGTCGGCGAAGAACTTGTGGTGCGTGCGCCAGTCGCCCTCGACGAGCGCGTTGCGGATGAACAGCTCGCGGCTCGCCTCCGCGTCGATCCGCCCGTAGTTCACCTTCCGCTGGGCGACGATCGGGACGCCGTACAGCGTCACCTTCTCGTACGCCATCACCGCGGCCTGGTCCTTCTCCCAGTGCGGCTCGCTGTAGGTGCGCTTGAGGAGATGCCCGGCGAGCGGCTCGACCCACTCGGGCTCGATCCTGGCGTTGACCCGGGCCCACAGGCGCGAGGTCTCCACCAGCTCGGCGGACATCACGAAACGCGGGGGCTTCTTGAAGAGGGCCGAGCCCGGGAAGATCGCGAACTTGGCGTTGCGGGCGCCCAGATACTCGTTCTTGCCCGTGCTCCGGCCGCTCTCGCCGCCGGTCTCCTTCACGTCCTTCATGCCGACGTGGGAGAGCAGGCCGGCGAGCAGCGAGACATGGACGCTCTGGTCGGCCGCGTCCTCCTCCTTCGGATGGATGCCCATCTGCTTGGCGACCGTGCGCAGCTGGCTGTAGATGTCCTGCCACTCGCGGATGCGCAGGAAGTTCAGGTACTCCTGCTTGCACATGCGCCGGAACGAGGACGAGCCGCGCTCCTTCTGCTGCTCGCGGACGTACCGCCAGAGGTTGAGGTACGCGAGGAAGTCGGACGTCTCGTCCCGGAAGCGGGCGTGCTGCTGGTCGGCCTGCGCCTGCTTCTCGGCCGGGCGCTCGCGTGGGTCCTGGATGGACAGCGCGGCGGCGATCACCATGACCTCGCGGACACAGCCGTTCTTGTCGGCCTCCAGGACCATGCGGGCGAGACGGGGGTCGACGGGCAGCTGGGCGAGCTTGCGGCCGGTCTGCGTGAGTCGCTTGCGGGGGTCCTTCTCCGTGGGGTCCAACGCGCCCAGTTCCTGGAGGAGTTGGACGCCGTCGCGGATGTTGCGGTGGTCCGGCGGGTCGATGAAGGGGAACTTCTCGATGTCGCCGAGCCCGGCCGCGGTCATCTGGAGGATGACGGAGGCGAGGTTCGTACGGAGGATCTCCGCGTCCGTGAACTCGGGGCGGGCGAGGAAGTCGTCCTCGCTGTAGAGGCGGATGCAGATGCCGTCGCTCGTACGGCCGCAGCGGCCCTTGCGCTGGTTGGCACTGGCCTGGGAGATCGCTTCGATGGGCAGCCGCTGCACCTTCGTACGGTGGCTGTAGCGGGAGATACGGGCGGTGCCCGGGTCGATGACGTACTTGATGCCCGGGACGGTGAGCGAGGTCTCGGCGACGTTGGTCGCCAGAACGATCCTGCGGCCGGTGTGCTGCTGGAAGACGCGGTGCTGCTCGGCGTGCGAGAGGCGGGCGTAGAGCGGGAGGACCTCGGTGAAGCGGTAGTTCCTCTTGGTCAGCGCGTCCGCGGTGTCGCGGATCTCGCGCTCCCCGGAGAGGAAGACGAGGATGTCGCCCTTGCCCTCGCCCTGGAGCTCCTCGACGGCGTCGCAGATCGCGGTGATCTGGTCGCGGTCGGAATCCTCGCCGTCCTCTTCGAGAAGCGGGCGGTAGCGGACCTCGACGGGGTACGTCCGGCCGCTGACCTCGACGATCGGCGCGTCCCCGAAGTGGCGGGAGAAGCGCTCGGGGTCGATGGTCGCGGAGGTGATGACGACCTTGAGGTCCGGGCGCTTGGGGAGGAGCTGCGCGAGGTAGCCCAGCAGGAAGTCGATGTTCAGCGACCGCTCGTGGGCCTCGTCGATGATGATCGTGTCGTAGGCGCGCAGCTCGCGGTCCGTCTGGATCTCGGCGAGCAGGATGCCGTCGGTCATCAGTTTGACGAAGGTGCCGTCCGGGTTCACCTGGTCGGTGAAGCGGACCTTCCAGCCGACGGCCTCGCCGAGCGGGGTGTCCAGCTCCTCGGCGACGCGCTCCGCGACGGTGCGGGCGGCGATCCGGCGGGGCTGGGTGTGTCCGATCATGCCGCGGACGCCACGGCCCAGCTCCATGCAGATCTTGGGGATCTGGGTGGTCTTGCCTGAGCCGGTCTCACCCGCGACGATCACGACCTGGTGATCGCGGATGGCCGCGGCGATGTCGTCCTTCTTCTGGCTGACCGGGAGCTGTTCGGGATAGGTGATGGCCGGCACACGGGTGCGCCGCTCGGCCATACGGGACTCGGCCTTGGTCGCTTCCGCCTCGATCTCGGCGAGCACGGCGGACCGGGCCTCGGGCTTGCGGATCTTGCGCGCGCCTTCGAGCCTGCGCCCGAGCCGGTGCGCGTCGCGCAGGGACAGCTCGGTCAGGCGGGCGGCGAGATCGCCGAGTACGGGGGCAGGATGCGTAGACATACGCGGTCCAGGATCTCACCTCGACGAAATGACTGGCGAACGCTTTTGCGCCCGGGGGTGGCAGCGGGGGCGGTTGGGCCTGCCGAGGCCTCGCTCGCGCCGCTGCTCCGGCCGCGCTCCTCGCTGAGAAATATCCCTTATGCGGCTTTAGCGTGGCCGTATGTCCGAGATGCCGCACGGCGCCCATGGCAAGCCGCCCACCCGTGGTGACCGGTGGGCGTCCTTCAAGGAGTCACCGTTCCTGCCCGCGACCGTGCTGCTGCTGATCATCGCCGCGGCGGCGGGCCTCTTCGCGGGCTCGTACACGTACGCCATGGCAAACCCGACGCCGCACCACGTGCCGACGGCGGTGGTGGGCTCGTACGACCAGGCGCAGGGCAAGGCCTTCCTGGCCGGCATGGAGAAGGCGCTCGACGCCTCGCTGAAGATCCACACCTACGACAGCAGGGCGGCGGCCGTCGAAGCGGTGGACGAGCAGAAGGTGTTCGCGATCCTCGAGACGCGGGAGGACGGCCGAGCCGTCACGCTCGATGTCTCCGGGGCGTCCGGCGCGTCGGTCGCGGAGCTGCTGGAGGAGGCCGGGCCGGCCGTCGGCAAGGAGACGGGCGTGGCGGTCACCGTCCGGGACATCAAGCCCCTGCAGAAGGGCGACCCGCGAGGCCTCGCGATCTTCTACATCTCGCTGGCGGCCGTGATCATCGGATTCGTCGGCGCGATCCAGCTGAGTGTGCACGCGAAGGCGCTGACTCCGCTGGAGCGCATCGGGTTCACGGCCGCGTACTCCCTGCTCGGGGGGTTCGTGATCGCGGCGGTGGTGGACTGGCTGCTGGGCGTGCTGGACCTGCCGTTCGTGGAGTCCTGGCTGATCCTGGCCCTGACCATGTTCACCTCCGGCATGGTCTTCACGATGTTCAACACCCTCTTCGGGCGCTGGGCCATGCTTCCGACCTGGGGGCTGATGGTGCTCCTCGGCAACCCCTCGTCGGGCGGCGCCGTCTCCTGGCCGCTGCTGCCGTCCGTGCTGGGCCTCATCGGCCGCTGGCTGCCGCCGGGCGGTTCGGTCAACGCCCAGCACACGGCGGTGTACTTCGCCGGCCACCAGCACGCGTTCCCGTTCCTGGTGCTCGCGGCCTGGACCCTGCTGTCCTGCGCGGTCTTCTGGTTCTGGCGCCACCGGCACCCCGGCGGCCGGACGGCCGAGCCGGCGCACGCGGCGCACTGACCGGCCCGGCCCCCCGGGGCGCGTACGACTGCGGGACCGGCCCGGCCCCCGGGGCGCGCACGACTCCGCGACCGGCCCGGCCCCCCGGGGCACGTACGACTCCGCGATCGGCCCGGCCCCCCGGGGCACGTACGACTCCGCTACGACGGCCTCAGCGCACGTCGACGTAGTCCTCGCTCCCGCTGCCCACGAAGTGCTTGCCGTCCGGCTCCAGGAACACCGGCACCCAGGTGCCGTCCTGCTGCGCGGTGAGGCCCTTGCTGAAGGAACCGTTCGCCTTCGCGGTGACGGTCGTCATCAGATACCAGGTCTTCTTGCCCTTGGGGCGGAACAGGATCTGCACCTTCTTGCCGCCGTACGCCTGCCAGCTCGACGCACCGGGCTTGCGGTCCTGCAGCACGCCCTTGACGGTGATCGTCCTGCCCTTGCGCACCGGCTCCGGTGACGCGTTGGCGCCCTTGATCCGGGTGAGGGAGCGGTTCCTGCGCAGGGGGTCACTGGCGGTGCCCTTGACGTCCCTGCTCGTGGAACCCGCGTACGACAGACGCCAGTAGCCGTCCGTGTAGCCCGGCAGGTCCGTGTAGAACTGCTCGTCGAAGCCGGTCTTCACCGTCTTCTGGGTCTTCCAGCCGGTGCGCCCGTCGGGCGAGTACTGGACCGCGACCTCGACCCGCTCACTGTGGTCGTCACCGATGACGGCGAGGATGCCGGAGACGCTGAGCTCTGCGTTCTTGTCGAGGGACGCCGTGAACTCTTTGAACTTCGTGGTCGCCGTGACCGCGACGGCGACGTCGGCGGTCGCGGTGCGCTGGATCCAGGCGTTGTAGGGGTACGGGGTGAAGGCCACCTCGTACACCGTCTTCTGGTACGGACTGGCGACGAAGGAGAAGCGGCCGTCGGCGTCCGTGGTCGCCTCGATCGGGCTGGACGTGCTGCTGCCCTTGTGGTCCATCTCCAGCGGGATGCCCGGCAGGGGCTTCCACTCCGTGCCGCTCTGGTACTCCAGCGTGCCGGAGACCGTGATCCGGTCGCCCGCCGTGGGATGGAACGACTTCTGGTCGAGGACGAAGCGGGTCGGCGCGGCCTTGGGCGTGACCATGACCCACGGGACCGAGGCATAGCCCAACTCGCCGTGGTACTCCGCCCAGACCCAGCCGCCCTGCTTCAGCTCGCGCGAGAGGGAGAAGTGGCCCTTGTCGTCCGTGACCGCGGTCGTCTCGCCGTTCTGGTCGAGCTTGAGGTCGACGGTCGCGTCGGGCAGCGGGACCGTCTTACGAGTGCTCGGATCGCGGACCACCAGGTCACCCCCGACCGCGACCGTCTTGTCCTCGATCGTCGGCTCGGTCGGCGTCACGGCGAAGTCCGTGATGACGGGCTGCTCGCGGTACCGCAGCGTGCCCGCGTTCTTCTGGACGGTGGTGTCCCCCGAGCTGTCCGTGACCTCGATGTCGATCGTGTAGTCGCCGAGTGTCTCCAGATGGACGGGCTGGGAGGCCCAGATCCCTTCCCAGGTACTGATCCAGTACTTCTCCGTGAAGCCGCCGACCGTGGCCACCGGGGCGTCCGTCCCGGCACCGCCGGCGGGACGCAGCTCCGCGGTGACCTTGGTGACGTCCTCGCCGACCGCGCTGCCGTGGTTGAGGTGTACGTCGATCACCGACCAGTCGGCCGTGTCGCTGTACGCCTCCTTGACGACCGGACCGGCGGCGTGGGCCGTGCCGGGCACGGCGAGAGTGGCGAACAGGACGGCGCCGGCCGTAACGATTCCCCTGCTGATGTGTCTCAAGAACCCCCCTAGGCTCCCTGTGAGCGACGAAAACCCCCTCCGGGTGACCGGAGGGGGTTTTCGTTCTGTGTGGCTGGGGCCGGGGTCGAACCGGCGACCTATCGCTTTTCAGGCGATCGCTCGTACCAACTGAGCTACCCAGCCACGAGATTCCTTGCGGAACCTCAGCGGTCCTGACGGGATTTGAACCCGCGGCCTCCACCTTGACAGGGTGGCGAGCACTCCAAACTGCTCCACAGGACCTTGCTGTTGTGCGCGACATGCGTAAAACAGTGTCGCACACGGCTTTGCGTGCCCCCAACGGGATTCGAACCCGTGCTACCGCCTTGAAAGGGCGGCGTCCTAGGCCGCTAGACGATGAGGGCTATCGGCCCGCCTGGGCGCTTCTCAGCGCGTCGGGGACGTGAGAAGCATATGGGATGGCGGGAGGTATCGCCAAAACGGTTTACGGAACCGTTCCGCCGACGCTGGGAGAGCGGTTCTGCGGGGGTCAGGGGGCCTGGCCACGGGCGTCACGGGGTGCTGCCCGTGGGGGTGGGAGTGCTCGGTGTGGGGCTCGGGGACTGCGGGGCTCCCGGCTGGTTCTCCTCCGGGAGGTGGCGGCTGACCTCGGCCGTTGTCAGGCCCAGGCCCCCCAGTTTGATCTCGTCCCAGGCCTGGAGATGCCGGGTGTCCCGGTCCAGATAGAGGATCGAGGCCTCGATCGGGTCCGGGTACTTGCCCTCCACCGCGCGCAGTCCGCTGCCGCCCGTCGAACCCTCGATACGCAGCCGCGTGCCGTACTTCATGACCTGCGTGTCCTCGTGATGGACGTGACCCGCCAGCACGAGGGGCACCTCGCCGTCCGTCTGCCGGGCCGCGACCGGGTTGTGGGCGATCGCGATGTCGACCGGGGTGCCCGCGTTCCGCTGGTCGACGAGGGCCGACGCCAGCCGCAGGCCCGCCAGCCGCTCCGCCGGGTCGCCCGCCGCCTGCACCGCGCGGTCCGGGGTGAACTGCGGATCGCCGATGCCCGCGAAACGCAGGCCGGCCACCGACACGGCCTTTCCGTCGTCCAGTACGTGCACGTTCTTCATGCGCTCCAGGTACTCCTGGGTGTCGCGGCTGTCGTGATTGCCGCGCACCCAGACGTACGGGGCGCCGAGGTCCGGGATCGGATCGAGGAAGCCGTTCTCCGCGGCGCTTCCGTGGTCCATCGTGTCGCCGGAGTCGACGATCACATCGATGTCGTACTGCTTCACGAGCGACGCGATGATCTTCCAGCTCGCCGGGTTCAGATGGATGTCGGACACATGCAGCACCCGGATCGTGGCCGGGTCCGGCTCGTACGCCGGGAGCGTCGACGTGACGTCGTACAGCTTCGTCACGTTCGTCACCAGGCGGGCCAACTCCTTCTGGTAGACGTCGAATTCGGTCACGATGTTGCGGGCGTCGCCGACGAGGGAGGGCGCCGAGGAGAGCAGCCCGGAGAACTTCGGCTCCAGGACCGACTTCGGGTTCCAGGTGGCGAACGCGGTCGCCCCGCAGGCCGCCAGCAGGGCCAGCGCCAGGCCACCGGCCGCGAGGGCCCGGCGGGGGCGGCGGTAGACCGCCAGGCCGAGCGCGGTGGCGCCCGCGACGACCGCGATGCAGGAGCGTACGGCCAGGTCGAGGGTGCCGTGCTCCACGTCCCGCGCGACCTCGTCCTGGAGCCCGGACAGCCGCTCCGGATGGTCGACCAGGGCCTGGGAGCGGACCGGGTCCAGCTGGTCCACGTCCACGTCCAGGCGGATCGGGGCCTGGTGGCTGCGCAGCTCCAGGGCGCCGAGCGGAGAGATGTTGATCTTCGTGCCGCCGGTCAGGGACGGGCGGAGCGTCATCGTGGTGTTCATCGGGCCGACCGGCACGCGGACGTTGCCGACGATCAGCAGACCCAGCCAGGCACCCAGCAGCACCACGGCTATCAGGCCGAGGGCCCGGGTGTACGGGTGCGGCTGCTGGACCAGTTCGACCACCGGGCGCGGGCGGCGGGCGCGGTAGTGCCGGGTCAGGGCGCGGGGTGCCGTACGGGCGATGTTTCGCATGCGGTGCAGGGCTGCGGCAAGGTCGCGGGCCATTGGTCCCGTATGCCCAGGTGCGCAGGCGGATATGCGGTGGGCCGCCGACTCTCGTACGGGGCGGTCGTGCCGGACAATGGCCGTGTGCTGGAGATGACGCGCGAGGAGTTCGAGGAACTGGTCGCCGAGGCGTTGGACCGGATTCCGCCGGAGCTGACCCGGCTGATGGACAACGTGGCGGTGTTCGTCGAGGACGAACCGCCCGCCGAGGATCCCGAGCTGCTCGGGCTCTACGAAGGGACGCCGCTGACCGACCGGGGGGAGTGGTACGCCGGGGTGCTGCCGGACCGGATCACGATCTACCGGGGGCCGACGCTGCGGATGTGCGCCTCGCGGGACGAGGTCGTCGCGGAGACCGAGGTGACCGTGGTGCATGAGATCGCTCACCACTTCGGGATCGACGACGAGCGGTTGCATGCGCTGGGGTATGGGTGACGGTTGGGGGCGATTGCAGCCGGTTGGATTCGGTTGCGCCGGGTTCGTGGTGGGTGCGGTTCGCTGGACTGCGGTTTCGTCGCGTGCGGTTCCCTGGGTCCGGGTGGCTTGGTTCCGGTGGTTCTCGGGTGGGGGCGCGTGTCTTCTTGCGGGCGCCGGGAGTTGGGCACGGGACTCCCCGATCCGCCCTCGGAGGTGGCTGCCCGTGCGCGCCTTGTACGTACCCGTCCGTCTGGCCGCCGCGGTCGTCGCCGTCGCCGCGGCCGCCGGCTGTATGAGCGTCGGCGACGACGGGGCCAAGCCCGGGCCCTCGCACTCCGCGGGGCAGCGCGGTGGGGAAGGGCCCGACGGCGGGTCGGCGGTGACCGGCGGGGGCGTGGGCTTCCATGCCGGTGGTGGGGGGAACGGGGGTTCGGCCCGGCCGGGGGAGTCCGCCTCGGCTTCCGCGTCCGCTTCGGGGGCCGGGGGGCGGGACGGGGGCGCGAAGCCTTCCGCCGAGGCCACGTCCAAGGACGGCAAGGGTGGTGCTGCCGGCGGTGGCGGCAGCGGGGGCGGGGGCAGGCCGTCGCCGCCGGCGCCCACGAAGGGCGAGCCGAGTTCCACGGGTACGGCGGCTGAGCCGACGCCGCCGGCGTCCCCGCCGCCGTCGTCCGATCCGTCCGCGGAGCCTTCGTCGTCCGCGCATGAGCAGAGCACGCAGTTGGTGGAGCGGGAGCCGGCGCCTCGGGCTGGTGTGCCTTTCTCTGGCGGGGGCGCCTGAGCTGGCGGGGCGCCTTGAGCGGGGGCGGTTCGCTTAGTGCCGGTGGGTGTCGGTTCGCTGTCCGGCGGTGGGTGGGTGGTTCGCCGTCCGGTGGTGCCGTGGGTCGGGTCCGTGCCGGTACATCCGCCCGTCGCCCTACCGGCTGTGCTGTCTTCTGGGGGCGCTCGGTTGGGTGTTCTCGCGCATGGCGACGGGCATTTGATGTACCGGCACGGACCCTTCGGCCGTCTTGCGGCTGCGGGGGCGTGGGGGTTGCGGGCGGGGGCGGTCTCCGGGGCGGCCCCTTCGGTGCGTGGGCGGGTGCGGGTGCGTGGGGGGTGCGGGTCTCCGGGGCGGCCTCTTCGGCGCGTGGGCGGGCGCGGGTGCGTAGGGTTGCGCCAGGGCGGTTCCCGGGGCGGGGCTTTTTGTGGGCGTGGGGGCTCTGGCCTGGGAGGATGGGGGGCGGTTTGCCTTTGGGGGTGGGGGGTGCGTATGGTGGTAGATCGTTTGATCCCATTGCCCGGCGCCAACGCAGAGAGCGCCGCGTGGCGCGTACTCTCCCTTGCCGTGGCCGGACCGCATAGAGGCGGTCGATTGCGACTTCACGGAGTTATGGGCGCGTGCCGAAGAACTCCGGAAGGTTCGCATTTCGCATGTCTGTTTCCAGTACTGATCACATCGTCGTGCCCGAGAACGCTGATGAGGCCGTCGAGATCGTCGAGGTCGAGGAGACCGTGGAGTCCGCTCCCGAGGTTTCCTTCAGTGACCTCGGTCTCCCCGAGGGTGTCGTCCGCAAGCTCGCGCAGAACGGCGTGACCAGCCCCTTCCCGATCCAGGCCGCGACCATCCCGGACGCCCTGGCCGGCAAGGACATCCTCGGTCGAGGCCGCACCGGCTCCGGCAAGACCCTCTCCTTCGGTCTGCCGCTGCTGACGCAGCTGTCCGGCGGTCACACCGAGAAGAAGAAGCCCCGCGGCATCATCCTCACGCCGACGCGTGAGCTCGCGATGCAGGTCGCGGACGCCCTCCAGCCGTACGGCGACGTGCTCGGCCTGAAGATGAAGGTCGTCTGCGGCGGTACGTCGATGAGCAACCAGATGTACGCCCTGGAGCGCGGTGTCGACGTCCTCGTCGCCACCCCGGGCCGGCTGCGCGACCTCATCAACCGTGGCGCCTGCTCGCTGGCGAACGTCCAGGTCGCCGTCCTCGACGAGGCCGACCAGATGTCCGACCTGGGCTTCCTGCCCGAGGTCACCGAGCTGCTCGACCAGATCCCCGGCGGCGGCCAGCGCATGCTGTTCTCGGCCACCATGGAGAACGAGATCTCCACGCTGGTCAAGCGCTACCTGACCAACCCGGTCACGCACGAGGTCGACAGCGCCCAGGGCAACGTCACGACCATGTCGCACCACATCCTGATCGTGAAGCCCAAGGACAAGGCGCCGGTCACCGCGGCCATCGCCTCGCGCAAGGGCCGCACGATCATCTTCGTCCGTACCCAGCTGGGCGCCGACCGCATCGCCGAGCAGCTCTGCGAGTCCGGTGTGAAGGCCGACGCGCTGCACGGCGGTATGACGCAGGGCGCGCGTACCCGCGTGCTCGAGGACTTCAAGAAGGGCTACGTCAACGCCCTGGTCGCCACCGACGTCGCCGCTCGCGGCATCCACGTCGACGGCATCGACCTGGTGCTGAACGTGGACCCGGCGGGTGACCACAAGGACTACCTGCACCGGTCCGGCCGTACCGCCCGTGCCGGCCGCTCCGGCACCGTCGTGTCGCTGTCGCTGCCGCACCAGCGTCGGCAGATCTTCCGGCTGATGGAGGACGCGGGCGTCGACGCCACGCGTCACATCATCAACTCCGGTACGGCCTTCGAGCCCGAGGTCGCCGAGATCACCGGCGCCCGGTCGATGACCGAGGTGCAGGCGCAGTCGGCGGCCGACGCCGCGCAGGCCGCCGAGCGTGACCTCAAGGACCTCACCAAGCAGCTGGAGCGTGCGCAGCGTCGTGCGTCCGAGCTGCGCGAGGAGGCCGACCGCCTCATCGCCCGTGCCGCGCGCGAGCGGGGCGACGACCCGGAGGCGGCCGTCGCCGCCGCCGCGGAGCAGATCGTCGCGGAGGCGACCGCCGAGGCCGCCGCCGTGGCCGCGCAGCCCGCCGAGCGCGTCGAGCGTTCGTCCTCGTACGACGCGCCGCGTCAGCGTCGGGACGACCGTGGCAACTACGAGCGTCGTGACCGTGGCGGCTTCGACCGTGACCGTCGTGACGGTGACCGTGGTGGCCGTTCCTTCGAGCGTCGTGACAACAACGACCGTGGTGACCGTGGCGGCTTCCGTCGTGACGAGCGTCGCGATGGTGACCGTGGTGGCCGTACGTTCGAGCGTCGTGACAACAACGACCGTGGTGACCGTGGTGGCTTCCGTCGTGACGAGCGTCGTGACGGTGACCGTGGTGGTCGTACGTTCGAGCGTCGTGACAACAACGACCGTGGTGACCGTGGTGGGTTCCGTCGTGACGAGCGTCGTGACGGTGACCGTGGTGGTCGTACGTTCGAGCGTCGTGACAACAACGACCGGGGTGACCGTGGTGGCGTCCGCCGCGACAACGACCGCGGTGCCCGTCCCTTCGAGCGTCGCGACGAGCGTGGCGGTCACCGGGGCAGCGACCGTCCCTTCAACCGCGACCGTCAGGACAACCGTCCCTCCAGCGGTTTCCGCTCCGGCAGCCACGACCGCCCGTACGGCCGTCGTGACGACCACCGCGGCACCGGCACCGGCACCGGTTCCTTCGGCCGCCGTGACGAGAAGCCCCGCTGGAAGCGCAACGGCTGACCGTCGGTGAAGCAGTGATGCAGTGAAGCAGCGTGGCCCCCATCCGGTTCGGGTGGGGGCCACGATGCTTTTTGGCCAACCTGGTCCCTGAGTTGGCGCATGTCATGCTCCCGGCGAGGGAATCGCTGGGGGCATGACAGAAGACGCCAAGGCGAGTGGGCTGTCGGACGAAGAACGGCTTGCCCAGCTCGGCTATACGCAGGTTCTCGCCCGCCGCATGTCGGCGTTCTCCAACTACGCGGTCTCCTTCACGATCATCTCGGTCCTGTCGGGCTGCCTGACGATGTATCTGTTCGGCATGAACACCGGCGGTCCCGCCGTGATCACCTGGGGCTGGGTCGCGGTCGGACTGATGACGCTGTTCGTCGGACTCGCGATGGCCGAGATCTGTTCGGCCTATCCGACATCGGCCGGGCTCTACTTCTGGGCCCATCGGCTCGCTCCACCCCGTACCGCCGCGGCCTGGGCGTGGTTCACCGGCTGGTTCAACGTCCTCGGGCAGGTGGCGGTGACCGCCGGCATCGACTTCGGGGCGGCCTCGTTCCTCGGGGCCTATCTGAACCTGCAGTTCGACTTCGAGGTGACGCCGGGCCGCACCGTGCTGCTCTTCGCCGCGATCCTCGTCCTGCACGGGCTGCTCAACACCTTCGGAGTCCGGATCGTCGGTCTCCTCAACAGCATCAGCGTGTGGTGGCACGTGGTGGGCGTCGTGGTGATCGTCGGCGCGCTCACCTTCGTACCGGACCACCACCAGTCGGCGTCCTTCGTGTTCACGGAGTTCGTGAACAACACGGGCTGGGGCAGCGGGGTGTACGTCGTACTCGTCGGACTGCTGATGGCGCAGTACACCTTCACCGGCTACGACGCCTCGGCCCATATGACCGAGGAGACGCACGACGCGTCGACGGCGGGCCCGAAGGGCATCGTGCAGTCCATCTGGACGTCGTGGATAGCGGGCTTCGTGCTGCTCCTCGGCTTCACCTTCGCCATCCAGTCGTACGACAAGGAGCTGGGCTCGGCGACGGGGGCACCGCCCGCGCAGATCCTGCTCGACGCGCTCGGTGCGACGGCCGGCAAGCTCCTGCTGCTGGTCGTGATCGGGGCCCAGCTCTTCTGCGGGATGGCGTCGGTCACCGCCAACAGCCGGATGATCTACGCCTTTTCGCGGGACGGCGCACTGCCGTTCTCGCATGTGTGGCACACGGTGAACCCCCGCACGCGGACGCCGGTGGCCGCGGTGTGGCTGGCGGCGCTGGGCGCGCTGGTCCTCGGTCTGCCGTACCTGATCAATGTGACGGCGTACGCGGCCGTGACGTCGATCGCCGTCATCGGGCTCTACATCGCGTACGTCATCCCGACGCTGCTGCGGCTGCGGAAGGGCGACGCGTTCGACCGCGGGCCCTGGCACCTGGGGCGCTGGTCCCGGGCGATCGGCGTCGTGGCGGTCGCCTGGGTCGTCGTCATCACGATCCTGTTCATGCTGCCCCAGGTCTCGCCGGTCACCTGGAAGACCTTCAACTACGCCCCGATCGCGGTCCTGGTCGTCCTCGGCTTCGCCGCGACCTGGTGGCTCGCCTCGGCCCGCCACTGGTTCCTCAACCCCGGCCACGCCCGCACGATCGCCCGCGAGGCCGCCCGCGCGGGAGCCCCCGAATCGGTCGATCCGTAACCGCCCCGCCCATTCCGACCACACGGCGCGGCCGGGACCCCGATACCCGATCGGAGTCCCGGCCGTGTCCGGCTATGCTCGGGGATGCATCGGCGCGACCGATGCGTGGACCCTTAGCTCAATTGGCAGAGCAGTGGACTTTTAATCCATTGGTTGTGGGTTCGAGTCCCACAGGGTCTACCGAGAAGGCCCAGGTCAGAGGCGATCTGATCTGGGCCTTCGGTGTGTTTCGGGGTCTTGGTGATCGTTAGCCGGCCCGATGCCCGCCCGAAGCGCTGACGATCAAGACATGGAGCGGCCCGGCCGGATCGGCGTCCGGCCGGGGCCTGATCCCGCCCGCCCCCGGTAGCCACGGGACCCAGGGCGGGCGGGTCTACGTCATCGCGTCCCGGTACTCGGCCCAGAGGCCGTCGGCAGTCGCGCAGCGAACCTCTCCGTGGCCGCAGTCCGCGCACCCCACTGAGTGGTCGATGTAGGCGCGGTACGCGGTCTGGATCCGGTTGTACGTGCCGCTCGACGCCACGCGCTGCATGTGGCCGCCAGCGCTACCCGAGTCGTGCCACTCCCACCGGGCACCGCTCACGACCGCCGGCCTTTGCGTGCACGGTGCGGGTGGTTGCGGATCTCGACACTGCAGTCCGTCGCCCGCGACGGGTTCCCCGTGGCCGTGTACTCCGCCCGCTGCCGGGCCAGGGCCCCGCAGACACCGCACCCCGGCGCCGGTACGGGTTCGGCGAGGGGCAGTTCGAGCGTGACTGGCGGGTCCATGGTCGTCTTCATCCGCGTGCCTCCGCTGGCGTGGGACTGCCCTGGCACCGGTGCGCGGCGTGTGCACGGGCAGAAGTGGGGCTGCCGCTGGTCATGACGTTAGGAGCGCGGTGCTGGCCAACTCCAGAGATGTTCACCGATGTTCACGGCAATCCGTCGGCCATGCCGTTGGCGACTTCGCCCTCTTGACCCCATTGCCTGGGACGACTGACGGTGGTGTACATCCATGCACACCATGAGCGATGGAGGTGACGATGAAATTACGGTTCATCGGGATCGACCCCAACACGGGTGACGACAAGAGTCCCACCGTGTGGATCGACCAGGAGAAGCAAGAGCTTGTTTTCCAGGGCTGGAAGCCAAGCCCTGAACTCGAAGCGGAATGTGCCGCGTTCGAGCTGCCGGGGCACGCGAAGGGGATCCCGGACGACGAGGCGGTAATCCGTATCCCAGCCAGGATGGTGCACATGATCAGGGAGGCGTGCGATGTCGTCGAGCGTGCCGACATTCGATGAGCTGATCGCGAACTGCACGCGTTCCGCAGTGCACTTGGAAATGCGTGACGCCTACGACGTCGACTACGAAGAGGGGCCGTTCGCCGAATGGAGGGCCGGTTTCCGCCATGACCCGGCCGACCGTGCGTCCTGGTGGCGGCCGTGGCTCGACCTGATCCAGGAGACCGTGGGCCGGGGTGTCGTGGTGCGCAGGGCCCGGATCGTGTCCGAACCGGTCACCGAGTACATTCGCTACGAGCATTCGGGCACGTTCACCAACGTTGCCGCGGGCGAACAAGTGCGGTGGCTGGCCCGCCGACGCGCGTCGGACATCGCCTTGCCGGGCAACGACTTCTGGCTGTTCGACGACCGCGTGATCCGCTGGAACCACTTCGCCGGCAACGGTACGTGGGTCGACGAGGAGATCTCCGAAGATCCGGCAGCGGCGAAGTTGTGCGCCGATGCCTTCGAAGCGGTGTGGGAGCGAGCCATCCCGCACGAGGACTACAAGATCAGATAGTGGCGGAAGGCGTACAGGTCAGCTCATGCCCATCTCCCCGTCGTCCTCGGCTCAGGCTGCGCGCGAGCGCGTCGCGCAGCGGCTGCGTGAACTCCGCGCGGACGCGGGTATCAGCGGGACTGAGCTGGCCTCTCGCTGCGGCTGGACGCATCCGAAGACCTCCCGCATCGAGAACGCTCGCACACCCCCTACGCCCCAGGACATCCGCCTCTGGTGCCGTGCCTGCGGCGTTGCCGACCAGGCCCCGGACATCGTCGCCCAGTCGCGTGATGCCGAGTCGCAGTACGTCGAATGGCGGCGCAGGGTCCGCGCCGGGCTGAAACGCCTGCAGGACAGCTACGTGCAGCTCTACCGGGCGACTGAGCTGTTCCGCGTGTATTCCTCCACGATCGTGCCTGGGCTCCTGCAGACCGAGGGCTACGCCACCGCTGTGCTCGGCATGTCTGCCCGCTTTCGCGACCTCCCCATTGATGACAGCGCAGAGGCGGCACGGGCCCGTGTCGAGCGCTCGCGCATCATCCACGAACCGGGACACCGCTTCGTGCTGCTGATTGAGGAGTCCGTGCTCAGATACCAGATCGGGGACGGGGAGGCGATGGCCGGCCAGCTCGGCTATCTGCTCACCGCAGGGTCACTACCGGCGGTCTCGCTCGGCATCATCCCGATGGCGACGCGCGAACGAGCCCAGTGGCCGGAGGAAACCTTTCACGTGTACGACGGCACCCTCGCCACGGTTGAGCTGGTGTCCGCGCACGTGAAGGTCACACAGCCTTCCGAAGTCGCGCTCTACGTCAAGACGTTCGAGCAGCTGCGCGGCATGGCCGTGTACGGGGCCGACGCGCGCGCCCTGATCGTGAAGGCCATCGACGCTCTGCGGTAACGCCTCCGAGACTCCCGGCTCCCGGGGCGGGGGGCTCCCGCGTCCCGACGACGAGAGGAAGCGTTGTGCCCGTACCCCATGACATTCCCGCCGAGGCCGAACTGTGGGACGCCTTCGCCAAGCCCCGACGCCCCGGACACATCGGCACCCTGATCGTCCAGGCCCGCGCCTGAGTCACGTCAGCGTCGCCTCGCAGTCCTGCCATGCCTCGGGGGTCAGGAGTGGGCGGAAACGGGTGAACAGGGGGAGGAGATCCGCGCCGCCGTGGGCCTTCCAGGACGGGTTCTGGTCGACCAGGTCCAGTTCGTTGGCGACGGTGAGTTCGGCGAAGTCCTGGAGCTGCTGGAGGGTGGGGGCCGACGTGGTGTCCGTGAAGCGGTCGTGGAAGGACGGGGCCGGGTCAACGAGGGTCGGGTAGGAGGCGGTGCGGTCGCAGCTGGCGTAGAAGTGGACCAGTTCCTCGGCCTCGGTGCCGATGACGGCCCGTAGTTCGGCCCGGCGCTCGGTGGGCAGCAGCGCGGTGGCGAAGCCGTCGGTGCCGTAGAAGGCGTGGCACAGTCCGGCGAGTTGGAGGGCGGGGCGTGCCTGCCAGCGGGCCAGCCGCTCGCGTACGCGCATCAGATGGGCCAGCAGGGTGCCGCCGGGGTGGTCGATCTTCTCGGCGCCCAGTTCACGCAGCAGGGCGAGGGCTTCGGAGGTCCCCGGGGGTGTGTCGTCGGGTGCGTCCACGCGTGGCTTCTCCTGACGGGCCGGCCCGGAGCCGTGGTGAGGGGCCTGTCCGGATCGTCGGCCGGGACGGGGGCCGCGTCAATCCCGCCGGAGGGCGGACGGGGCCACGGTGATTTGCGGCAGGGGCAGGGTGTGCTGCGTCTGGAGGACCTTCGCGCGGAGGTAGGGGACGTTGTGGGCGGTGGCGAAGACGCCGGTGGGGACGCGGGTCTGCACGTCGAGCCCCAGGGCGCGGAGTTGGCCGGCCTTGTCGGGGTTGTTGGAGAGGAGGTCCAGGGCGTCGATGCCCAGGGCCGCCAGCATCTGGGCGGCGGGCGTGTAGTCGCGGGCGTCCTCGGGGAGGCCGAGAGCGGCGTTGGCGGCGTACGTGTCCAGGCCCTCGTCCTGGAGGGCGTAAGCGTCGAGCTTGTTGTAGAGGCCGATGCCCCGGCCCTCCTGGCGGAGATAGAGCAGGACCCCGCCGCGCTCGGCGATGCGCTCCACCGCCTCGCGCAGCTGGGGGCCGCAGTCGCAGCGGGCCGAGCCGAAGACATCGCCGGTGAGGCACTCGGAGTGCAGCCGGACCAGCGGGGCGGGCCCCGGGTCGCCGAGGACGACGGCCAGGTGCTCCCGGCCGTCGGTGAGTCCGTGGAAGGTGACCAGTTCGGCGTCGGCCGAGTAGCCGTCGGCGAAGCGCAGGGGCACGGGGACGCGGGTGCGCACCGTGGCGGTGGGAAAGTCGCGCATGGGGGTTCTCCGGTCCGGCGGATGGGCGGACAGGCGGGTGCTGCACGGGCGGTACCCGGCCTGCGGCTCGTGCTTCAGATTTGAAGCAAGCCCTGGAACGGAGACTCTAACTCCTGTTTTAAAGTTCAAGCAACTGGAAATGGGCGGGGCCTGTGTCGCGGGAGTGCCTGATGCGTCAGGGCGCCGAGGAGCGGCGGCGCCACGGGACGTCGTCGGGCGTGGTGGCCGGCCGGTTCTGCTGGAGGGTCTCGGCGATCCCCGTGCAGATCTCCTCCAGCTGCCCCACCTGCTCCGGGCTCAGGTGCTCGAAGACGGCCGTACGAACCGTCTCGACATGACCGGGCGCCGTCCGCTCCAGGACGGCCGTCCCGGCCTCCGTCAGGACCGCGATGTTGCCCCGCCGGTCCGTGGGGCATCCTTCGCGTCGTACCGTTCCGTCCTTCTCCAGCCGCGTCACGGCATACGTCAGCCGGCTGCGCGTGATCTTCAGCGCCTCGGCCAGTTCGGTCATACGCAGGCGCCGGTCCGGCGCGTCGGAGAGGGTGGCCAGGACGGAGTAGTAGAGGTGCGGCATGCCGGCCTCCTGCTGGAGCTGCCGGTCGATCGCGTCCTCCAGGAGCAGCGACGCGGCGAGGTACGCCTTCCAGGCGCGCAGTTCCTCGGGGGTGAGCCAGCGGGTCGACGTCATGCCGTCCAGTGTAGGTATTGTTTAAAAGTTGAACCACTAAGAGCCGAGAGCTCGGAGCTGGAGGGTGCGTCCCATGCCCCACCCCTACGTCCTGTTGTCCGCCGCCGTCTCCCTCGACGGCTACCTGGACGACACCGGTCCCGACCGGCTGCTGCTCTCGGGCCCGGCCGACTTCGACCGGGTCGACGAGGTACGGGCGTCCAGTGACGCGATCCTGATCGGCGCGGGCACGATCCGCGCCGACAACCCCCGGCTGCTGGTCAACTCGGCCGAGCGGCGGGCGGCCCGGGTCGCCGCCGGGCGGCCGGAGTACCCGCTGAAGGTCACGGTCAGCGGATCCGGCGACCTCGACCCGGCCGCCCAGTTCTGGCACACGGGCGGCGAGAAGGTCGTCTATACGACGGACAAGGGCGCCGGCCGGGCCGCCGACGCCCTGCGCGGTCTCGGCGTCGACGTCGTCGCCGCCGGGCCCGAACTGGACTGGCGCGTCGTCCTGGAGCACCTCCACGACGTGCGCGGGGTGCGGCGCCTCATGGTCGAGGGCGGCGGCCGGGTCCACACCCAGCTGCTGCGCCAGGGCCTCGCCGACGAGCTCCAACTCGTCCTTGCGCCGCTGTTCGTGGGCGAGCCGGACGCGCCCCGCATGCTCGGCCCCGGGCCCTATCCCGGCGGGCGGCTGCGCCTGGTGGAGACCAGGCCCGTCGGGGACGTCGTCCTCATGCGGTACGTCCCCACCGCACCCGGCAGCGGGCCGCTCGCCTCGGCCGCCGACCGGCGGTGGCTCGCGCTGGCCTGCGAACTGGCCGCGCAGTGCCCGCCGTCGCGGACCGCGTTCAGCGTGGGCGCGGTCGTGGTGGCGGCGGACGGCACCGAGATCTCCCGCGGGTACTCCCGCGAGGGCGACCCGGTGGAGCACGCCGAGGAGTCCGCGCTCGTCAAGGCCGACCCCGCGGATCCGCGGCTGGCCGGGGCCACGGTCTACAGCAGCCTGGAGCCATGCGCACGGCGGGCGTCACGCCCCGCGCCCTGCGCGCGGTTGATTCTCGATGCCGGAGTACGACGGGTGGTGACGGCGTGGCGGGAGCCCGACACGTTCGTCGCCGGGGCCGACGGGAGCGGGGTGCTGGCCGCCGGGGGCGCCGATGTCGTCGTACTCCCCGAATACGAGGAGCCGGCCAAGGCGCCCAATCGGCACCTCCTGCCGCCGACGGCCGCCGACCGGGCGTGAGGTCCTGGCCCACCTGTCCCCGGTCCCGCGCCCTCGTTCGGCTTCGGCGACGGGCCTGCCTGCGAACGCCGGGCGGGCTGGTTCGCGCAACGGGCCTGCAAGGGCCTGCCTCCGAACGCCGCACGGGCTCGTTCGCCCGAAGGGCCTGCCCCCGTCGCCTGAAGGGCCTGGCCCCGAACGCCGGACGGGCTAAGAGATTCTGCGGGGGTGCCGCCGAAGCGCCAGGCTGCGAGTGAGTCGGTGCGGTGGTGGACCCGGGAGGCGGAGCGATGCGTTCAGTCGGGCGGCGTGTGACGGCGGTGCTGCTCGCGCCGGTGCTGGTGGGGCTGGTGGCCTCGTGCGGGGCGTCGTCGCAGACGCGCACGCAAGCGCGGGCACGGCCCAAGAACGCGGCGTTCCAGCACCCAGGAGTGCTGGTCAGCAAGGGGCAGCTAGACACCGTGCGGGCCCGCGTGGGCGCGGGCAAGCAGCCCTGGCTGAAGGCGTTCCTCGACATGCGCGACAGCAAGTACGGCTCGTACAAGTACCAGGCGAAGCCGTACGCCAGCGTCGACTGCCCGGGCGGTGACAAGTCGGCCGAGCCGGTGCACGGCTGTGTCGAGGAGCGCGAGGACGCCATCGCCGCCTACACCCAGGCCCTGCTGTTCGGCATCACCGGCAAGCAGGAGCACGCGGTCAAGGCCAGGGAGATCATGGACGCCTGGTCGGCCAAGATGAAGGGGCACACCGAGGAGGACGCCGGGCTGCAGACCGCGTGGGCCGGGTCGACCTGGTCGCGGGCCGCCGAGCTCGTCCGGTACACACCGGGCGCGGGCTGGCCGGCCGACCGGGTGGAGCGGTTCCGGACCATGCTGCGCACGGCCTATCTCCCCGAAGTCACCAAGAAGGTCCCGGACTTCAACGGCAACTGGGACCTCGCCATGACCGACGCCGCCATCGGGATCGCCGTCTTCCTCGACGACCACCAGGCCTTCGACGACGCCCTGGAACGGTTCCGCCAGCGCGTGCCCGCGTACTTCTACCTCCAGAAGGACGGGCACGTGCCGCTCACGCCGGTCGGCAGCACCGTCGACACCCCGCAGAAGATGACCACGTACTGGTTCGGGCAGCAGCGGTACATGGACGGGGTCGCGCAGGAGACCTGCCGCAACTTCAAGCACGTCGGGTACTCCCTCGCCGCCACCGCCCACATCGCCGAGACCGCCTGGCACCAGGGCGTCGACCTCTACCGCGACGTCAAGGACCGGCTGAAGGCCGCGCTCGACTTCCACTCCAGGTACCAGATGGGGGAGGCGGCGCCCGCCTGGCTGTGCGGCGGGAAGGTCGACCGGAACATGGGGCCCGACGTGGAGGTCGCGCTCAACCACCTGGAGAACCGGATGGACGTGCACGTCCCGGCCGCTCACAAGCTCGTCGAGCAGACGCGCCCCGCCGGCACGGACGATCTGTTCGTGTCCTGGGAGACGCTGACCCACGCGGGCAACCCGGCCGACTAGGTGCCCCCGGGCCTCCGGTCCCGACGGGCGGAATACGCCTGGTGAAGGCCGGTGCACGTCAGCGTGTGCGCGAGGGGTCCCGCGCATGGCGTACACTGGTTCTAACGACGCGGGGTGGAGCAGCTCGGTAGCTCGCTGGGCTCATAACCCAGAGGTCGCAGGTTCAAATCCTGTCCCCGCTACTGAAGGCCAAGGGCCGGAACTCAGATATTGAGTTCCGGCCCTTGGTGTTTGCCGTGGGGTCCGATCCGTCCGATCCGGGTCCCGCCCTGTGCGCCGGACGTCATCCGGTCGGCCCTCAGCGGTCGCCGCCCGCCCCCGCGCCGGGAAGCCTGGACGGGTGGGGCAGCAGGGAGGTTCACAGCGGCCGGAGAAGGCGTCCGGCGGGGCCGGCCGCGAGGCCGATCCCGATGGGTATGAGCGGGCCGGGGGCCGGTTGCCCGGGGATGCCGATGGGTTCGAGTGGGCCGGGGGCCGGTTGCCCGGGGATGCCGTGCCTGATCCCGGGCTCGGGGAGAGTCCGTCCCCCGCCGCTGCCGAGCCGGCCACCCGGCGCATCTCGCGCGCCCGCAGCTTCGTCCGGGCGCTGCCCGCGCTGCTCATCGTGGTCGGGATCGTCTACGACTACCTCACCCCCTCGGACTTCACCGCGGCCCCCCTCTTCACCGCGGCCCCGCTGGTCGCCGCGCCCCTCTTCTCGCTGCGCGGCACGATCCTCACCGGCCTCGGCGCCCTGGTGTCCGTCCTCACCATCCACATCAGGCTCGGCATCGCCCTGAACGTCGACTCGGTCACCGAACTGGTCACCGTGGCGACCGTCGCCGTCCTGGCCGTCCTCATCAACATCCTGGTCCGGCGCACCGACGAGCGGCTCGCCTCCGCCCGCGAGATCGCCGAGGCCGCCCAGCGCGCCGTCCTGCCGCGGCCGGCCGAACGGATCGGCGGCTTCGAGTTCGCGGCCCGGTACGAGGCGGCGCAGGCCGACGCGTTCATCGGCGGCGACCTGTACGCGGTGCAGGACTCCCCGCACGGCGTACGGCTGGTGGTGGGCGACGTACGGGGCAAGGGCATGGGCGCGGTGGCGGCCGTCGCGGTGGTCATCGGATCGTTCCGGGAGGCGGCCGAGCACGAGTCGACGCTGGAGGCGGTCGCCCAGCGACTGGAGCGGGCGCTGGCGCGCGAAGGGACCCGGCGCGACGGACTCGACGCCTTCGAGGGGTTCACCACGGCCGTCCTCGCCGAGATCCCGCACGGCGACGGCGTCGTACGCATCGTCAGTCGCGGCCACCCCCCGCCCCTGCTCCTGGGCGCGGACGGCACGCTGCGCGTCCTGGACGCCGCGGAGCCCGCACTGCCGCTCGGGCTGGGCGAGTTGGGCAGCCGGCCCGACCGTGCGGAGGAGGCGGCCTTCCCGAGCGGGGCCACGCTGCTCTTCTACACCGACGGGCTCTCGGAGGCGCGTGACGGGCGCGGGGAGTTCTACGATCCGGCGGCGCGGCTGGCCGGACGGGTCTTCGCCGGCCCCGACGCGCTGCTGGCAGCCCTCACGCGAGACGTGCGCCGGCACACGGGCGGCGGGACGACGGACGACCTCGCGCTGCTCGCCGTACGCCGGCCATGAGCGTCGTACGAACTGTTCTTGATCGTTGTCACCGGAGGTGACCGGATGGCACCCCTCCGCATAACAGCTGACGAACCGTCAATTGAACTGGGGTTTATGAGGCGTGGTCAACTCGCCCGTTTTCCACCCCTCATGACCCGTAAGTCCAGGCGGAAGACGTTAATGATCAGTCCGAACAGCTTGGAATCCGTAGCCCGAGTCTATTAACGTTCGATAACGCAGCGCGGTCGTCACAGCCGTCACTGGAGTCGGCTCCGTGCGCACGCGCCGAATCCCGCAAGGGAACCGGGGAACCACCAACTTGGGGTGAATCGAGCGTCTTTCGCGGTGGATCACACTGCGGTTGACGCGCGTAGGAGACCTTCCTGCTCCGAACCCGTCAGCTAACCCGGTAGGCGAGAAGGAAGGAAAGGAGCGCGCCCACGTGGCGTCAAACCGGCCTGCACAACCCACCTCGTTCGCGCCGAGTGAGAAGCAGAGCGACACCTTCGGCTACGGCCGCGGCAGCGACGAGGGGCCCTGGGAGGAGTGGAATCCCACCGCGGATTCCGTCCGTCCCGTCCGCGGCCGGCACCGCGTCTCCAAGCAGCGTGGCGGAGGACTCGCCCGCAGCTCCACCGTTCTGGGCGTCGGCGTCATCGCCGCCGTCGGTGCGGGTGGCATGGCCACCGCGCAGACCGGCAAGCCCCCGGTGTCCATCTCGATGCCCGACCTGTCGTCGGTCGCCACCTCGGCCAAGGCCCTGATATCCGACGGCGAGGCCCCTGCGAAGGGCTCCGCCACCCCGCTCACCAGCGCCGGTCTCACCACCGACGACACCGCGCAGGGCACCACCGACGCCGGCGAGGCGCTGCGCGCGCGGATCATGCAGCAGGCCGAGTCGCAGCAGGACCAGGTCGACAGCGCGGCCCAGCGGGCCGCCGAGACCGCCGCCGCGAAGAAGGCCGCCGCCGAAGCGTCCAAGACGCAGGACGAGGCGAAGGCCAAGGCCGCCGCCGTCAAGAAGAAGGCGGAGGAGGAGGCCAAGCAGAAGGCCGAGGCCGAGCGCCTCGCCAAGCTGGCCAAGAGCTACTCGCTGCCCACCTCCTCGTACACGCTGACCTCGCGCTTCGGCGAGGCCGGCGCGCTGTGGTCCTCGGGGTACCACACCGGCCTCGACTTCGCGGCTCCCACGGGCACGCTGATCAAGGCCGTCCACAGCGGCACCATCACGGAAGCGGGCTGGGCCGGTTCGTACGGCTACCGCACGATCCTGACCCTCGATGACGGTACGGAGCTGTGGTTCTGCCACCAGTCCTCCATCAGCGCGAGCGTGGGGCAGAAGGTGGCCACGGGTGACGTCATCGGGCGCGTGGGCGCGACCGGCAACGTGACCGGGCCGCATCTGCACCTTGAGGTGCACCCCGGCGGCAACGCCACCGGAATCGACCCGATGGCCTGGCTGCAGAGCAAGGGACTCAACCCCTGACAGCTTCCGGGCGCCCATGACGGCTCCTGGCAGCCACATCGGCACCCGGCATCCCTGACAGTTTCCCGGTGTGAGCGCCTCGCCTTCTACGCGGGGCGCTTCGCCCGTTTCGTGCGGGCTTTTCCGCGGGCTTGCGGAATAGATGGCTCCGCCACCGGTGTTGCTGATCGACATGACTTCTCTTCGCAAGCTGGGCCCGTCCGAGCTCGAGGTCTTCCCGCTCGCCCTCGGCGGCAACGTCTTCGGCTGGACCGCAGACGAGACACAGTCCTTCGCCGTGCTGGACGCCTACGCGGCCGCGGGCGGCAACTTCGTGGACACCGCCGACACGTACTCCGCCTGGGTGCCGGGCAACAAGGGCGGTGAGTCGGAGACGATCATCGGCAAGTGGTTCGCCGCGCGCGGCAACCGCTCCGACATCGTCCTGGCCACCAAGGTGGGCTCCCACCCCGACTACAAGGGGCTGGCCCCGGACAACGTGCGGGCCGCGGCCGACGCGTCGCTGCGCCGGCTGGGCACGGATTACATCGACCTCTACTACACGCACCGCGACGACCCCTCCGTCCCCGTCGAGGACATCATCGGCGCGCTCGACGAGCTGGTGCGGGCGGGCAAGGTGCGGGCCATCGCCGCCTCCAACATCTCGCCCGAGCGGCTCCAGGAGTCCCTGGAGTTCTCCGACCGCGAGGGGCTGGCGCGGTACGTCGCCGTCCAGCCGGAGTACAACCTGGTCTCGCGCGAGACGTACGAGGGTCCGCTCCAGGAGGTCGCCTCCCGCTCCGGCCTGGCCGCCGTCCCGTACTACGCGCTCGCCTCCGGCTTCCTCACGGGCAAGTACCGGCCCGGTACGACCGTCGACTCCCCGCGGGCGGGCGGCGCCGCCAAGCACCTGGAGACGGAGCGTGGTGTGAACGTCCTCGCGGCCCTGGACGAGATCGCCCGGACCCACGACGTCCCGGTCGCCACGGTGGCGCTGGCCTGGCTCGCCGCCCAGCCGACGGTGGCCGCGCCGATCGCCTCCGCGCGGACGGTCGAGCAACTGCCCGCGCTGCTGGGGGTCGCCGACCTGACCCTGACGGACGGGGAACTGACGACGCTGACGAAGGCGTCGGCCGTGTAGTTCCGTCTCGCGGAAGCGTGTTCCCGTCGCTGGGCCGGAGTCCTTTCCGCCGCGACGGTGATCAGCCGTGACGGTGTTCTCCGGCGGTGCCGTACCCGCCGTACCCCCGTGTCTACGACCGATACGGGTTGTACGCGGGATACGGCGCCGCCGGACCGGCATAAGGCGCCCCGCCCGAATAGGGCGCCCCGCCCGGATACGGCGTCGCAGACCCGATGTACGGCCCGCCGCGGCCGTACAAGGGCGTGTACATCGGCCACGGCGGCAACGCGACCGGTGCCGTCGCCCGGGCGGCGTATGCCAGGGCCGGCCGGGCCACCTCCCGGCGCCGCCACAGTTCGTTCAGCAACTCCCGCTCCCGGTCACCGAAACCGGCCCCCGCACGGCCCCGGCGCGCGCGGTGCCGCAGAAACGCGAGCGAGGTCGCGTACGCCTCGTACTCGGCGACGGAGCGCGCGGCGCCCTTGCCGAAGTGCTGCCCGGCGTAGTCGCGGGCAAGCCGCCGCGCCCGCATGGAGCCGAGTACGAACGGCTCGGGCGGGGCCAGCCACCCGGCGACCGCGTAGGCGGGCAGTTCGGCGCGCACCGTGCGCAGCTCCCGCTGCCGGGTCCAGATGACGAGCCAGGTGAGCAGCCCGAACGTGGGCACCATGAAGGCCGCGTACACGGCGAAGAACCCGTACTCCCCGAAGGACGACGAGCCGTTCCAGACGGCGTGCATCCCCATGGCGAGCAGCAGCCCGGACAGCGGGAGAAGGACCCGGCGCAGCTGCCGGCCCTCCGGGGACAGCGCGGCGATGCCGAAGCCGATGCCGGTCAGGACGGTGAACAGGGGGTGCGCGAAGGGCGACATCACCACGCGTACGAAGAAGGTGGCGGCGGTGACGGAGGCGAGCCCGCGCTCGCCGCTGAGCTGGTCGGTACCGAACGCGGTGCCGAGGTAGAGGATGTTCTCGGTGAAGGCGAAGCCGGTGGCGGTGACCCCGGCTATGACCACTCCGTCGACGATCCCCGTGAAATCCCGTCTGCGGAAGAGGAAGATCAGCAGGACGGCCGCGGCCTTCGCGGACTCCTCCACGATGGGCGCTATGACGGTCGCGCCGAGGGTGTCGGCGCTGGACGGGTCGGCGGTGGCGGTCGCTATCCATTTCGTCGCGAAGCTGTTGGCGACGATCGCTATGAGCGCGGCGGCGCAGGCGCCCCAGGCGAACGCGAAGAGCAGGTTGCGCCAGGGGCCCGGCTCCACCCGGTCCAGCCAGCGGAAGGCGGCCATGAGGAGCGGTACCGGCAGCACGGCAAGGCCCAGGCCGACCAGGAAGCCCTCGGTGCCGGTCTGTTGGCGGACCAGGGCGAGGATGACGAGGCCGGAGAGTGCGAGCAGGGTGATCAGTGCCCCGTAGCGGACCCACCTGCGCTGCCACCAGTGCGCGTGCCGCAGGGCACCGCCGGCGGGACCGCTGGGGTGCGTCGGGTACGGAGGACAGGTGGCCACGGCATTGACCCTAACGAGGGAGGGACGCTGCCTGCGACGGTGCCTGGTGGGGCCCGGGGGCCCGGCTCAGTCGCCGGCAGAGGGCTGGTCTCGATGCTGTACGCGGCGGAAGAGCAGGTCATTCACCACATGACCCTTCTCCAGTCCCTGGCCCTCGAAACGGGTCAGCGGGCGGAAGTCGGGACGTGGCGCGTATCCGCCGTCGGTCCGGGTGTTCTCGAAGTCCGGGTGAGCGGTCAGCACTTCGAGCATCTGTTCGGCATACGGCTCCCAGTCGGTCGCGCAGTGCACGAGGGCACCGGGCCGGAGGCGGGTCGCGGCGAGCGTCAGGAACTCGGGCTGGATGAGGCGGCGCTTGTGATGCCGCTTCTTGGGCCAGGGGTCGGGGAAGTACACCCGCAGTCCGCTGAGGGACTCGGGCGGGAGCATCTCCCGGAGCAGGATGATCGCGTCGCCGTTGGCGACCCGGACGTTGGACAGCCCGCTCTGGTCGGCGAGATTGAGCAGGTTGCCCTGCCCAGGGGTGTGCACATCGACGGCGAGGATTCCGGTCTCCGGGTCCTCGGCCGCCATCCGCGCGGTGGCCTCGCCCATCCCGAACCCGATTTCGAGGACGACGGGACGGTCGGAGCCGAACAGCTCCGCGAGGTCCAGCGCGTGCCCGTCGATGTCCAGCCCCCACTTGGGCCACAGCCGCTGCAGGGCGTCCGCCTGCCCGGCCGTCACCCGGCTGCGCCGCGGCTGGAAGCTGCGGATCCGCCGCTCGAAGTGCGATCCGGCGGGGTCGGCCTTGGGGCCGTCCGGAAAGCGGGGCTCGCCCTTGGCCCGGGCATGACGCAGCGAGCCGCCGGCGACGGAGGGCCGGGACTCTGGGGACTCTTCGGAGGACTTGAGGGAGTCAGACACAGTGGGGTCGATTTTACGGGGGTCCGGCGGACGCGCCTCCCGCGGCGGTACGGGGGGTGCGGACGGAGTGCCCTGCGGGCGATTTTGTGCAGGGCGGTGGCCTCGGGCGGGTTTCGTGCCTGGCGGCTTGGTGCGGGTAGGGCGGTGGCCTCGGGCGGGTTTCGTGCCTGGCGGCTCGGTGCAGGCAAGGCGCCGGCCGGAGAAGCCGGTGCCCGATCCGTGGCCGGCCGGGCACCTCGCGCAGGTCAGGCGGTCGACAGTGCGGTCAGGGCCCGTCGGGCGACCTCGCGGCCGATCGGCAGGGACGCGGTGGCCGCGGGTGACGGTGCGTTCAGGACGTGGACCGTCCGGGGGGTCTCCTGGATCAGGAAGTCGTCCACCAGCGTCCCGTCCCGCAGGACCGCCTGGGCCCGGACCCCGGCGGCTGCCGGGATCAGGTCGTCCGGGGTCACCGCGGGCAGCAGCCGCCGGACGGCGTCCGTGAAGGCCGCCTTCGACACCGAGCGCAGCAGCTCCCCTCCGCCGTAGCGCCAGTGGCGGCGGGCTATGCGCCAGGAACCGGGCCAGGCCAGGGTGGCCGCCAGCTCGCGGGGGCGGACGGTCCCCCAGCCGTACCCCTCGCGGGCCAGGGCCGGGACCGCGTTCGGTCCGATGTGCACGCTCGCGTCGATGCCGCGGGTGAGATGCACGCCGAGGAACGGGAACGCCGGGTCCGGGACGGGATAGACCAGGCCGCGCACCAGCTCCGGGCGCGCCAGCGTGTAGTACTCGCCCCGGAACGGGACGATCCGCATCCCCGGGTCGTCCCCGCTGAGCCGGGCGATCTCGTCGCAGTGCAGCCCCGCGCAGTTGACCAGCACGCGCGCGCGGACGACCCGGCCGTCGGCCGTGCGGACGGCGACGCCGAGCTCGGGGCGGCGGTCGATCCGGATGACCCGCGCGCCGTAGTGGATCTCCGCGCCGGAGGACTCCGCGAGGCGGCGGGCCACGGCGACGAAGTCGCAGATCCCTGTCGTACCGACCTGGATGGCGGCGAGGCCGCGGACCTCCGGCTCGTACTCCCCGATCTGGGCCGCGCCCAGCTCGCGGACCGGAATGCCGTTCTCCCGGCCGCGCTGCACGAGCGCGTGCAGCCGGGGCAGCTCGGCCTTGTGGGTGGCGACGATCAGCTTGCCGGTGACGGCGTGGTCGATGCCGTACTCGGCGCAGAACTTGACCATCTCGGTGGCGCCCCGCACCGCGAAGCGCGCCTTCAGGGAGCCGGGGCGGTAGTAGATCCCGCTGTGGATGACGCCGCTGTTGCGCCCCGTCTGATGGCGGGCGGGGCCCAGCTCCTTCTCCAGCACCATGACGCGCGTGCCCGGCGCGGCCCGCGTGATCGCGTACGCCGTCGACAGACCGACGATCCCGCCGCCGATCACCAGCACATCGCAGTCGTACACGATGGACACCTGCACCACCTCCCGACTTCAAGAGTGCACTGCGCCACTGACAACGCCCTCAAACCAGGGGGAGGCCCCGGCGCCCCGGTAGGGGCGCGAGGAAGTGCGTGATCAGCCACAGATCACCCGCAGCCCAAGACGCGAGCAATCGGGCAGACGCTCTCCGGGACAGGCGATCAAAGCGGAGCGCCTACGCGGGAGCCATGAGCAGCGGGCGTGCGCGCTCCCGCAGCTCCACCACGCGCGGTTCGTCGCCGTACGGCTCCAGTCGGTGCAGGAGATCCTTCACGTACTCGGTGGTGCGCGCCGACGAGATACGGCCGGCGACCTCGACCGCCCGGACGCCCTGTTCGCAGGCCGCGTCCAGGTTGCCCGACTCCAGCTCGGCGACCGCGGACACCACCAGGCGCAGCCCGTGCGAGCGTACGAACTCCTCCGTCGGCTTCGACAGTGCCTGCTCGGTGAAGCGGCGGACCTGGCGCGGCGCCTTCAGGTCGCGATAGCACTCGGCCGCGTCGGCGGCGAACCGGTCGTACGAGTAGAAGCCGAGCCAGGACGGATCCTGGTCGCCGTCACGGGCCCGCTCCAGCCAGCCCTCGGCGGCCTTCAGGGCGCCGCCTGCCGCGTGGGCGTCACCCGCGCGCGCGTGGGCCCGTGCCTCGACGAGGCGGAAGAAGCTCATGGTGCGCGCGGTGGCCAGGCCGCGGTTGCGCTCCAGAGCGGCCTGGGCGAGGTCGACGCCCTCGTCGCCGAAGCCGCGGTAGGTCGCCTGGAGGGACATGGAGGCGAGCACATAGCCCCCGAGGGGCACGTCGGCGGCCGCGCGGGCCAGGCGCAGTGCCTGGATGTAGTAGCGCTGGGCCGCTTCCTGCTGGCCGGTGTCGAAGGCCATCCAGCCGGCCAGCCGGGTCAGTTCGGCGCTCGCCCCGAAGAGGGCTCTGCCCACGTCGTCCGAGTACGAGCCGAGCAGCAGGGGTGCCGCCTCCACCCGTAAGCACTCGGGCACCATCGACGAACGCCAGTCGCCGCCGCCGTACTTGGAGTCCCAGCGCCGCGCGTCCTCCGCCGCCTCGCGGAGTTTCAGCACGTCGGTGTGGCCGACTTTCAGCGGTGCTCCGGAGCCCTCGGCCGGGCTCGCGTCCCGCGCCACCGAACTGTCGGCCGGTGTTATCAGCCACCGTGAAGCGGGAGTTGCGTAAGCGCTCACTGCGAACGATCCGGCGAGCGACTGCCAGATGCCGCCGCTGCCGGCCCGGCGCCCGGCCAGGTCGAGGCGGTACAGCTCCGTCGCCGACCGCACCGCCTGCCCGACGTCACGGGGGAAGGCGAGGCCCACTTCGGGTGCGGGATCCGCGTCCGCCAGACCGATCTCGTGGAGCGGTACGGGGCGGCCGAGTTTCTGGCCGATGGCGGCGGCGATGAGATGCGGCGCCGCACCCTGCGGCACCATTCCCTTCGACACCCAGCGCGCCACCGACGTCTTGTCGTAGCGAAGAGTCAGACCGCGTTGAGCGCCAAGGTCGTTGACGCGTCGTGCGAGGCCTGCGTTGCTGATTCCCGCGAGGGCGAGAACGGTGCCGAGTTTTTCGTTCGGCCCGCGTTGCTCCCTGGACATGCGCCACCCCTCGACACAGACGGCTGCCGCGCTGGCATAACCACGCGGCATTCGTAAACCCAGCGTAGTTCGCCCGATCCCAAGCGTTAAGGGGCGTAGGTCCGGATGGCGGGATTGTGGTCCGTACGACAGTACGGACGGTTGCGGCGTGCTCCCGTTGTGTGGCTGTGCGCCTGTCCGTGCGCTCTTCTCCGGCCACCGGGGGAGCGCTTCCATGGATCGTGCGTGGGTCGGCCCGCTGTACTGGATCCAGTGGGCTGGGGGAACGCCGCCGCCTACATCCCCGCGGGCGGCGGACCGGTCCGGGAGGCGGACTCCGCCTCCCGGACTGTGCGCCGCTCGCCTTGCGCAAGGCCTGTACGGAGCGTGTGCAGGGCTGGCCATCTGTCGACGATTTGGCTGATTTTCGACGGTGCCCCCAGAGGGTAATTCCCGTTCTCACCACGTGTCTTGAGGGCGCGTTAGGAGTTTTGGGGGAGCGCAACGGGGGCGCATTCGCGTCGCCGCCTTCGCCCGCCTCCCCTCGGATCGCCGTGCCCTGTGCGGCAGTTCGGCCACCCGCCGGCGTCGCCCCGGAGCCCGTGGGAGGCTCGCGGGGGCGCATTGCGGGGAGCGCGAGCAGTCGCACGGAGTCTCCTGTGTGCTTCCTTCGTGGCAGCATGGTGCCGAGTTCGTACGGTGCACTGGTTGTCCACAGCCTGTGGAGGCGGCGATGCGGTGGTTGGTGGGGTGGAGCAGTACCGCCGCCAGAGCCTCTGAGATCGGCTCGGCAGGATCCACCGGAAGCGACGGCGAGACCGTGCACCCGGTGGGCTCCCAACTCCTGTGGGGCGACCCCGATCCGCTCTGGGCGGTCGGCGACTGGCGTCCCGACGAAGTGCGCGTCGTGCAGGCCGACGCACAGAACCGGATCGCCGTCCTCGGCATCTGCGGCGCCTCCGACGAAGAGCTCCGGCTCGGTCTCGTCGCCGCCCGGGGAGGGGCACTTCGCCATCTGACCAACTGGTCCGGCAGCTACACCGCCGTCGTCCAGGTCGGCCGCCGCGTCATGGTCTGCGGCGACATCGCGGGCGCGCGGCCCGTGTTCTACACCCCCTGGGCGGGCGGTACGGCCTACGCGACCGCCGCCCTGCCCCTCGCCGACCTCATCGAGGCCAACCTCGACTTCGGGCACCTCGCCGCGCTCCTCGCCGCCCCCGACGTACCGGCCGCGGTGCACGACTCGACGCCGTACGACGGCGTGCGGCGCATTCCGCCGGGGCACGCGCTGATTCTGCGCGCGGGCGCCCGGGAGATCGCCGGGTACGAGCAGGTCGCCTCGCTCGCGGTGGCCGCGCCCATCGCCGACCCGACGAGCGCCGTGGACGCCGTCCGGGACGCCCTCATCGATGCCGTACGCGCCCGGCTCGCCGCGCCCCGGCATGTCCCCGGCGCCGATGTGGACCCCGGCCCCGTGCCCGGGATGGGACCCGCCGAGCGCCGCGCGGCGCGCGGTATGCCGGTGCCCGGGATCGGGGCCGACCTCTCCGGAGGGCCCGCCTCGGGGACACTCGCGCTGCTCGCGGCCGGGCTCCCCGGGATGCCGGGGACCGTCCTGGGGCACGGCACGGGCGCCGGCGAGCGGCTGCTGGCCCTCACCTTCAACGACCTCGCGGTCAGCGGGCGGGAGGCCGAGCTGCAGCGCGCCGGGTCGCTGGCCGCGAATCCCCGGCTGCACCATGTGGTCGTCGCCGGCGGTGAAGAGGTCCTGCCGTACGCCGACCTGGAGGGGCCGCTGACCGACGAGCCGGGGCCCTCGCTGGTCACGGCCGCCCGGCACCGGGCGCGGCTCGCCGCGGGCAGCGCGGACCACTTCACGGGGTACGGGGCCCGGCAGGTGCTGGACGCGCACCCCGCGCGCCTCGCCGATCTGCTGATGGACCGCAAACGGCGTCATCTGGTGCGGCCCGTGGCCGCGTTGGCGAAGGCGGACGGCTCGGTGATGGTCCCCGCGCGCGTGTATGGCGCGGCGCGGAAACTGGCCCGTACGCCGTACCGGACCGGCGTCGACGCGCTCGCCGACCGGTTGCTGCACCGGCGGTTCGAGGAGCCCGGCGGTGCCGTCGGGGCGTCGCTCGCCGCGCTCACCTGGGCCAGGCCCGGGCCCGCCGCGCGCTGGCTGACCGGTGAGGCGCTTGCTGAAGTATCGGTTCGCCTGGGGACGGCGGCGATGGGGCGGCCGGGGGTGGGGCCGGGGCAGCGGCCCGGCGACTTCCGCGCGCGTGCCGCGCTGGCGAGGCACGCGGCGGATCTGCGCATCCTGGAGCAGGCCGCGGAGGTCCGCTTCCAGCGGCTGCACGCGCCGTTCCTGGACAACCAGGTGGTACGCGCGTGCCGGGCCCTTCCCGAGGCGCTCCGGGTCCAGCCGGGGGCGCGGGCGGCGATTCTCCGTACGGTGCTGGAGGGGGCCGGGGTCGCCGACCTTCCGGCCGGCTGGGGGGCGCCGTCCCACGCCTCGTCGGCGGCGGCCGCGCGTACGGGGCTGCGGGTTTCCGTGGACTCCCTTGTCGCCCTGTTCGACACGCCGTTGCTTGCCGAGGCGGGGCTGGTCGAGGCGCGCGTCGTCCGCAAGGCGCTCCGCGCGGCGGCGGACGGCGAGCCGCTGCCCCTGGACGGCCTCGCCGACCTGGTCTCCCTCGAACTCTGGCTCCGCCGGCTGCTGTCCCGCCGGGGCACGTGCTGGACGGGGACGCCGGCTCGGCAGCGGGCGGTTCCTGCGGGGATTGCGCCTCGGGGGAGGGCGTTGGGAGCGTGATCTGGCGGGGGCGCCTTGAGCGGGGGTCCTTGTGCCGGTGGGCGTCGGTTCGCTGTCCGGCGGTGGGTGGGTGGGTCGCCTGGCGCCCGGGGGTGGGTCGGGTCCGTGCCGGTACATCCGCCCGTCGCCCTACCGGCTGTGCTGTCTTCTGGGGGTGCTCGGTCGGGTGTTCTCGCGCATGGCGACGGGCATGTGATGTACCGGCACGGACCCTTCGGCGAGTGGGCGGCTGCGGGGGTGTGGGGGTTGCGGGCGGGGGCCCCGGGGTGGCCTCGTCGGTGCGTGGGCGGGTGCGGGTGTGCGGGGGCGGTCCCCTGGGTGCCGGCGTCAGCGCGACATCTGGTGCGGTCATGCGGTGAGGGGTGGGAGCACCTGGTTGTGGGTGTGCTGGTAGATCACCGAGGTGCGGAATCCGACGACTTCGCGGCGCGCGGTGAACTTGTCCATCAGGAAGCCGTGGAGGTAGTCCACGCTGGGCGCGGAGACGTGCACGATCATGTCGTCGCCGCCTGTGACGACGTACACCGTGCTGACCTCGGGCAGGCCGACGGCGTACGTCTTGAATGCCTCGATGACCGACCGGCTGAGGGGGCGGATCTGGAAGTGGATGAGCGCCTGGACATGGCGGTTCAGGGCCGCCGGGTCGATCGCCGTGTGAAAGCCGGTGATCACCCCGCGGGCGCGCAGCGCCCGGATGCGTTCGAGACAGGTCGAGGGGGCGATGCCGAGGGTGCGGGCGATGGCGCGGTTGGTCTGGCGCGCATCACGCTGCAGAAGCCGGAGTATCGCCGAATCAAGTTCGTCCATGCGGCGAGTATCGCCCTCGTGCCGACTTTCATTCGGCTGGAGGCCGCAAGCTGTGCCGGAGCGCTTAGCTTCACGGGATGACAGCCGTACTTGCGCAAGCTCTGACCCTTGACATCCCGAATCTCTCGCACGAGTTGGTACAGGTGGTACGCGGCCGCCGCAGCGGCCACGCGATCTGTGTCGCCATCCACTCGACCGTTCTCGGCCCGGCTGCCGGCGGCTGCCGGATCGCTCACTACGCCGACCCGGGCGCGGCGGTCGCGGACGCGCTGCGGCTTTCGGAGGCAATGACCGGGAAGAACGCGCTGGCCGGTCTGGAACACGGCGGCGCCAAGGCAGTTGTCGCCCTGCCGACCGCAGCCCGGCCGGCCGGAGCGGAGCGCACGGCGCTGCTCCACGACCTCGGGGACGCGATCGAATCGCTGGGCGGCCGTTACATCGCAGGGCCGGACGTGGGCAGCAGCCCGGCCGACATGTCTGTGATCGGCGCACGCACCAGCCATGTCTGCTGCCGGCCCGTCGAGGACGGCGGCAGCGGCAACTCCTCTCTGCACACCGCGCGCGGCACCCTCGCGGCACTGGGCGCGGTGGCTGAGGAAGCCTTCGGGGCAGCGCAGTTCGCAGGCCGGACGTTCGGGGTGATCGGTCTCGGTGCGGTCGGTGGCCATGTGGCGCGGCTGCTCAACCGGGCTGGTGCCCGGCTCGTGGTGACAGACATCGACCCGGCCGCACACCACCTGGCCGAGGAGCTGGGCGCGACCTGGGTGGATCCGGACGACGCCCTCGCCATGGAGGTCGATGTCCTCGTTCCGGCCGCGCTCGGCGGGCTGTTGACCGCCTGCACGGTGCCGCGCCTGCGGTGCGTCGCCGTCGCCGGCCCGGCGAACAATCAACTGGACGAACCGGCCACCGCAGACCTCCTCGCGGCGCGTGGCATCCTGTGGGCGCCGGACGTGGTGGTCAGTGCCGGAGGCGTCATCCACGCCACCGGGGTCGAACTGCGCCAGGAATCCGAGGAGCGGCTGACCGCGCGGATCGACGGCATCGCGGTCACGCTCCGCCAGGTCTTCCACCTGGCCAGGACCCACCGGACCACACCCGCGGTCGCGGCCGCACGATTGACCCAGGACCGGGTCCGCCGGGGACCGACAACCACCCACGCCATGAAACAGGAGCGCTGACAACATGCCGAACCGTTGGGCCGGAGTGACCATCGACTGCGCCGACGTCGAAAAGGTGGCAGCCTTTTGGAGCGTCCTGCTGGACCGTCAGCCGGGGCCGTCCCGGCCTGGCTGGGTCTACCTCGGCGACCGCGACGACCCGCTGCCCCGACTCGTCTTCCAGCCGGTGGCCGAGCCGAAGCGCGGCAAGGTACGCCTGCACCTCGACGTCGTCGTCGACGACATCGACGAGGGCATTGCCCAAGTCATTTCCCTCGGCGGCCGGTTCACCGGCGAACGGCACGACTACGACGAGGGTGTGGTCGTCGTGATGGCCGATCCCGAAGAACACGAATTCTGCCTGGCCCAGTACTACTGACCCGCGCTACGCCCCGTCACGGCGCACCACATGTCAAGCGGGCGCCGGCAAAGGATCGTTCGCCGGCAGACGGCCCGCGGACGTTCCGGTCCCGGAACTGCCGGTCACTCTCGATATGCCGGGCAGGGGCGCCGGGCCGGGGGAAAGGCGCTGCTGTGGGGGGATGGGCAGGGAGAATGGGTGGGGTGCGGTACAGAATCCTGGGCGTTACCCAGGCGGAGGACGACCAGGGGACGCCCGTAGCCGTCGGCGGCCCCCGCCTGCGTACCCTGCTCACGGCCCTCGCCCTGCGCCCCGGCCGCACGGCCACCCCGGAGACCCTCATCGACGAGGTGTGGGCGCAGGACCCGCCCCAGGACGCCCCGGCCGCCCTGCAGGCCCTCGTCGGCCGGCTGCGCCGAGCCCTCGGCAAGGACGCGGTCACCTCGGAACCCGGCGGCTACCGGCTCGCCGCCGCACCGGACGACGTAGACCTGTTCGTGTTCGAAAGGCTGGTGCGGGACGGCAAGGCGGCCCTCGGCCGGGGGGACGCCACGGCCGCCGCCCGGCTGCTCCGCGAGGCCCTCGCCCTGTGGCGCGGCCCCGCCCTCGCCGACCTCCCCGACCGCTCCGCCGCGACCCGCCCGGAAGCGCTGCGCCTGGAGGCGACGCGCACCCGGCTCACCGCGGATCTGCGACTGGGCCGCGCCCCCGACGCCGTACCGGAGTTGCAGGCGCTGACGGCGGACCATCCGTACGACGAACCGCTGCACGCGCTGCTCATCCGCGCCCTGCGCGACACGGGCCGTCACGCGGACGCGCTCGCCGCGTACGAGGGGGCGCGCCGCGCGCTGCTGGAGGGGCTGGGCGCGGACCCTGGACCGGAACTGCGCGCACTGCACCAGGAGTTGCTGGACCCCGCCCCGGGTGCAGGGGTCGAACCCGACGGCGCACGGGGCGAGCCGCGGGGGAACATCCGGCGTCGGCTGAACTCGTTCGTCGGGCGGGAACCGGAGATCGAGGCCATCCGTTCGGATGTGCAGAGGGCACGCCTGGTCACCCTGACCGGACCGGGCGGCTCCGGAAAGACCCGCCTCGCCGAGGAAGCCGCCGCCGGGCTTCCGCAGGCCTGGCTGGCCGAGCTCGCCCCGCTCGACCGGCCGGAGGCGGTCGCCAGTGCGGTGGTCAGCGCCCTCGGTCTGCGCGAGACGGCGTTGATCACCAGCGAGATGTCGGCAGCGGTCGCGCAGGACGACCCCGTCGCCCTTCTCGTGGAGTACTGCGCTCCGCGCAGCCTGCTGCTGATCCTTGACAACTGCGAGCATGTCATCGGCGCCGCCGCCGCCCTCGCGGAGACGCTCCTGACCCGCTGCCCGGGGCTCACGATCCTCGCCACCAGCCGTGAACCCCTGGGCGTGCCCGGCGAGTCCGTCCGCCCGGTCGAGCCGCTGCCGCCGGTGTCGGCGCACCGCCTCTTCATGGAGCGCGCCGCCGCCGTCCGCCCCGCCGGCGAGGCGGCGCACGATCCCGAGGCCGTCGACGAGATCTGCCGCCGGCTCGACGGACTGCCCCTGGCCATCGAGCTGGCCGCGGCCCGGCTGCGGCTGCTCACCCCCCGGCAGATCGCCGACCGTCTCGACGACCGCTTCCGGCTGCTCACCTCCGGCAGTCGTACGGTGCTGCCCCGCCAGCAGACCCTGCGTGCCGTCGTCGACTGGTCCTGGGACCTGCTCGACGAGGGGGAGCGGACCGTGCTGCGCGAGGCGTCCGTGTTCGCCGGCGGCTGGGACCTCGCCGCCGCCGAGGCCGTATGCAGCGGTCCCGTGTCCGACCTGGTCGGCGCGCTCGTCGACAAGTCCCTGATCGTCGCGACCCCGTACGAGGACGGCGGCGCCGGCACCGCCCGCAGCAGCGGCATGCGCTACCGCATGCTGGAGACCATCCACGAGTACGCCACCGAGCGCGCCGCCGAGCAGCCGGACCAGCGCGTCGCGGCCGAGCTCGGCCACCGCGCATGGGTGCGCGCCCTGCTCGCGGAGGCCGAGCCCCAGATCCGCTCCGGTGGCCAACTCCCGTGGATCCGGCGCCTGGAGACCGAGCTCGACAACATCAGGGCGGCCCTCCACCGCGCGACCGCCGCCGGCGCAGAGGAGGAGGCCGGCGCCCTCGCCCTCGACATCGGCTGGTTCTGGTGGCTGCGCAACTTCCGCCGCGAGGGCATCGAGTGGACGAGCCGCGTCCTGCAGCTCGGAGTGGTCCTGGACACCGGCGGGCCCCTGGGCGACGACATCCTCGACAGGCTGACCACCATCGACGCGACCAAGGCGTATGTGGCCGGGGCCGACGCCGAGGCGACCCATCCGCTGCACGGCATGCGGATGAGGCTGCGGATGCAGCACCTCTTCCTCGTCGCGGAGGCCCAGCCGGCCGAACTCCTGCGCGACGAGGTCGCGGAGGAATACGTCCGGCGGACGCGGGCCGCCTTCGAGAAGGGCGGCCCGGACGCGGCCCGGCTGCCGGGCCTCGCCTGGGGGCTGGCCGTCTTCTTCCTCGGCGGCGGTGAGGACATGCTGTCCGCCATGGACGCGACCGTCGCCAACTGCCGTGCGTACGGCGGCGACTGGGAGATCGGCGTCAGCCTGATGTTCCGTACGCACCTGGTCGTCGACTCACCGGGCGGCCTGCGCGACATGGACGGCGACCTGACGGAACTGCGCGCCCTCAGCCGCCGGGTCGGCGACCGCTGGATGCGCGCGCAGACCTCCAGCGCGGCCGGTGAGCGGGCGATGGCCCTCGGCTCCTTCGACGAGGCGAAGGAGGAGTACGAGGAAGCCCTGCGCCTCGCCTACGAGGTGGGCGCGCAGGCGGAGACGCCGTTCCTCATGGCCCGGCTCGCCGAGATCGCCTACCGCACGGGGGACCGTTCCGGAGCCCTGGCGCGGCTGGACGAGGCGAGCGCGGCGGCCGATCGCTACGGGGTGATCGACTCCCGTGCCTTCATCCTCCTGCTGCGGGCCCAGTTGGCGCTGGACGACGGGGAGACGGCCCGGGCGCGCGAGCTCAGCGACGCGGCGCGCACGGAGGCCGGGCGGGGCAGCCCGCCGCCGCAGTTCGCCGCCGTCCTGAACCAGACGGACGCCCTGGCCGCGGCCGCCGAGTCCGGTCCGCTGCGGGGCCTGAGCCTGCTGGCCGACGCACTGCGCGAGGCGGTGGACGCGCGCTGCGCGGAGTGGGTGACGGGCGCGCTCGTCGACCACGCGGCCCGGCTGCTGGCCGAGTACGGCGATCTGCCGCGCGCGGTCCGGCTGCTCGCCGCGTCGGGACGCTGGCGCGGTGGCCATGCCCGGCCGGGCCGGGAGTGCTCGGACGCCGAGCGGATCGAGGCCGGCGCGCTGGCGGCCCTGGGCCGTCCCCGCTACGAGTCCGAGCGGGCCAGGGGCGCGGGCTTCACCCCGGACGACGTGCTGAAGGACCTGGCGGACGCGCTGAAGGACGCCGCCGGCGTCACCGGCACATGAACTTCGACTCGGCCCAGTCCGCCAACGCGACGGAGTCGAACGCGGTGTGGGGTTCGACGACCAGGCGGATCGTCTTGCGCCCGCTGAGGTTCACATGGACGGGGACGGCCGGGTCGCCGCCCCTGATCAGCGGCGACTGCCACTGACGGACCCCGTCGGCGTACACGGAGAAGCGGAGCCTGCCCAGCCCCAGCGTCATGTCGTCGACCCCGACCATCGCGTCGTACGCCGTGCAGCTGCGGTTGAGGTCGATGGTCACCGAGGACCTGCCGTGGACGGTCACGCCGTGCGCGTACTGCCGGTCGCCGACCGAGACGCCCCACCGCTGCCACACCCAGCTGCTTTCGCCGAGCCGCATCTCGGGAGCCGTTCCGTCGCCGGTGATGCCGTACTTCAGCTCGTTCCACTGGTAGATGGCGGGGGCGGGCGCCGGGGGCGGGGTGGGCTTCGGGGCGGGCCGGGGCGGCGTGGGCCTCGGCTTCGCCTTGGTGGGCGCCGGCGACGGCTCGGCCTTCGACGGTGTGGGCTTCGGCGGGGGAGCCGGGGCCGCCGACGTCGGGGCGACGATCGGCAGCGGCTGTTGCGCCGGCGCGGCCTTCGGCGGGTTCGGGGTCGGTGCCGGTGGTTCCGACTCGACCGCGTGCGAGGTGTCCGGCTTGGCCTCGGGCTTCTTGGCGGCGCCGTCACTGCCCGCCAGCGCGAGCGCCAGCGCCGCGGCGGCCACCGCGACGACACCTGCCGCGATACCCGCCTTCACCGGTGCGCCCAGCCCCTCCGAGGCCGCCGCGCCACCACCGGCGCTCGCCCCGCCGGAGCCGCCCGCCGCTGCGGCCGCACCCGCGGCCCCCGCCGCACCCGCACCGGCCCCGCCGGCGATGAGCGCGACCGCCTTCGCGTACCCGGCGGCTCCGAACCAGCCGATGACCGCGAGCGGTACGACCGCCGGAATCCCGCTGGCCACTTCCTTGATCTGGCCCGCCGCGAGGCGGCACTTGGCGCACTCCTCCAGGTGCTTGCGCAGCCCGCGCTCGGCCCGGGTACGCAGCCCGCCGCGGGCGTAGGCGCCGAGCCGGTCCGCGTAACGCGCGCACTCCTCGTCCAGGATCAGCGTGGCGCTGACATGCGCCTGGAGATAGGCCTGCTTGAGGCCTTCACGGGCCCGACTGGCAAGGACGCGCGTGCCGTTGGCGTCCAGACCGAAGAGGGTGGCGACCTCGCTCGGCGACTCGTCCTCGACCTCCGTGTGCCACAGCACGGCCTGCCAGCGCTCCGGCAGCGAACGGAACGCCTGCATGGCCATGGACTGCTCGGCCTCGTGCATCGCCCGTACGTCCGCGCCCAGATCGAGGGTGTCGTCGTCGGAGACCTCGGAACCGCGGGCGGCCTGCGCGGCGAACACCGCGAAGTCGTCGACCAGTTGCTCACGCTTCGCCGTCTTCGTCCAGTTCGCGGCGACGCGCCGGACGGTCGTCAGCAGATATGCGCGTACGGCGTGCTCGGGGCCGCTGCCGCCGCGCACCGCCTGGAGCATGCGCGCGAACACCTCGGCCGTGAGGTCGTCCGCGGTGTGTCCGTCGCGGCAGCAGGTACGGGCATAGCGGCGTACGGCATCCGCGTGCCGGCGGTAGAGCGCCTCGTACGCGGTGTCGTCGCCCGCACGCATGCGGGCGATCAGACCGGCGTCGGAGGGCGGGAGTTCGACCGGCGGCGGCAGTACGCCCTCGTCGCGCCGCTCGCGCTGGGGAGGGACGCTGGGGTCGGGGCCGCCGTCCATGCCGGGGCCCGCGCCGGGCGGCCCGGCCAGGCCGCCGCTCCTCGCGGGGCCACCCTGACTGGGCACCTGCCGCGGAGCCGGTCCGCCGGCCTCCGCGCCCCCGTCACCGAGTGACTCGTCCCGCCCGTCAACGCTCATTGCGGAATGCCCCCGCCTGCACACTCGGACCCGGATACCGGGAAAGCGTGCCACACGAGGCGCAGGGCAGGCCCTGTAGTACGGACCAACCACTCGTCCGTGGGGACTTCCCATACGACAGCACTAGCCGTCACCCGATCGGGGAAGGCTCAACGGACCTCCCCGGAACGGGAGTTGAACATGGACTGAAATGACCGGAATGCCCGAAGAGGGAGCCGGAGCCGGTCACCGGTCCCGCACCGGACACCGCCCCATGCAGGCAGCGGAGATGTCCGTCGCGAGCCCGGTGACCGTCGTCCGTGGCGCAGGTTTGTGTCGCGCCCGACCGTCACCCGTGGCGCAGGTTTCCGTCGTGCCCGACCGTCGCCTGCGGCGGTGGTCTCTGTCGCGCCCCGACCGGCGCCTGCGGCGGAGATCCCGGCGCAGGCCCGGTGACCGTCGCCTACAGCGGGCGCGACCGCAGTCCCTCCAGCAGGATGTCCAGCAGCCGGGCCGAGGCCGCGGCCTGCTGCGCGGCGTCCGGCAGCGAGGGCGCCGCCGTGGCGATCACCAGCAGGACGTCCGAGACCGTCACGTCCGGCCGCAGCTCGCCCGCCGCGCGGGCCCGCTCCACGAGCTGCCCGACGACCTCGAGCAGGGCGGCCGCACCGGTGCCGTCACCGATCTCCGGCTCCGCGTCCTCGATGAGCCGCAGTTCCGCGCTGGACTGGGACCGCTGCTGCGGCACCCGCGCCTCGTCCACCAGCACGTCCTCGGCCTCCTCGTCGGCGACCCCCACCCGCAGCACCTGCGGGGGCAGCAGCCGGCCGGCGCCGGAGGCCACCGAGGTGCGCAGGAAGCGCGACAGCGCCGACCACGGCTCGTCCTCCTGGCCGAGGGCCGAGCGCGCCTGGTCGGTCAGCCGGGAGGTCTCCTCCTCGGCTATCCGGTGCACCAGGACGTCCTTGCTCGGGAAGCGCCGGTAGACCGTGCCGACACCGACCCGGGCGCGCCGCGCGACGTCCTCCATCGGCGCGCCGTACCCCAGCTCGCCGAAGACCTCGCGCGCCGCGCGCAGTACGTGCTCGAGATTGCGCTGTGCGTCCACGCGCAACGGGGTCGTCCGTGAACCGTCCCCCGGACCGCGTCCGTTGCCACCCGCCGCGCCGACCGCACCACTGGGTGCGAGGGCGGAAGCGGAAGCCCAATGAGAGTCCTGAATGTGCATAAGCGTTCCCCCGGTAATGACGTCTCCCCCCGGAGACTCTCCCCGCCATTGGTAGCCGGAGCGTGTGGAACGAGCGTGTTTCACGAGCCCGTCTCGCGGACTCGCCGAGCGCATCCCCCTACACCCCGTCGACACACGAACATAGTTGAGAGGGGGTCAATTCAGAAGGGGCAGGTTCCGCACGGAGCGCCCCCCGATCGGAGTACGGGTCGGTTTGATCCCGATTGCTTCCCCTCCCGGTCCCTGGCTCACCCCATCTGACCTGCGAACTTCTCGCACGCTCCGGCAAATCGGCCAACCCTGGGCGACCGCGGCGGCCGGTCACACAAATTGCCGGGCCTGTGGACAAACTCCTGAGTCGGGTGCGTCATGGTGTGGTGACGGCTGCGATCAATCAGGGGACGACCCCCGAAGCCCGGAAGACTGCGCGCATTCTCATCGTCGGCGGCGGCTATGTGGGGCTGTACACCGCGCTGTGTCTGCAGCGGAAGCTGAAACGGGAGCTCAAGGCAGGCGACGTCGAAGTCGTCGTGATCTCCCCCGACCCATATATGACGTATCAGCCGTTCCTGCCGGAGGCGGCCGCCGGCTCCATCTCGCCGCGCCATGTCGTCGTACCCCTGCGCCGGGTCCTCGGCCAGTGCAAGGTCCTCATCGGCGAGGTCCAGTCGATCGACCACGCCAAGCGCACGGCCACCCTCGTCACACTCGCCACCGAGGAGGAGGGCGCGGGCGCGGAGCAGATCACCTACGACGAACTCGTCCTCGCCCCCGGCTCCGTCTCGCGCGCCCTGCCCGTCCCCGGGCTCGCCGAGCACGGCATCGGCTTCAAGACCGTTGAGGAAGCCATCGGCCTGCGCAACCACGTCATCGAGCAGATGGACATCGCCTCCTCGACCCGCGACCCCGCGATCCGTGACGCGGCCCTGACCTTCGTCTTCGTAGGAGGCGGTTACGCGGGCGTGGAGGCACTCGGCGAGCTGGAGGACATGGCCCGCTACGCCGCGCGGTACTACCACAACGTCCAGCCCGAGGACATGAAGTGGATCCTCGTGGAGGCGACGAACCGCATCCTCCCCGAGGTCGGCGAGGAGATGGGCAAGTACGCGGTCACCGAACTGCGGCGGCGCAACATCGACGTACGCCTGCACACACGGCTCGAATCCTGCGTCGACCGGGTCGCCGTCCTGAGCGACGGCGCACGCTTCCCCACGCGTACGGTCGTATGGACCGCCGGAGTGAAGCCGCACCCCCTGCTCGCCGCCACCGACCTGCCGCTGAACGAGCGCGGACGCCTCAAGTGCACCCCCCGGCTGACCGTGGACGGCGCCCCGCACGCGTGGGCCGCGGGAGACGCCGCGGCCGTCCCCGACGTCACCGCCCAGGAGCCCGGCACGGAGACCGCGCCCAACGCCCAGCACGCGGTGCGCCAGGCCAAGGTCCTCGGCGACAACATCGTCCACTCCCTGCGCGGCGAGGAGCTGGAGACGTACTCCCACAAGTACGTCGGTTCCGTCGCCTCCCTCGGACTGCACAAGGGCGTAGCGCAGGTCTACGGACGCAAGCTCAAGGGCTACCCTGCCTGGCTCATGCACCGCGCCTACCACCTGAGCAGGGTGCCCACCTTCAACCGCAAGGCCCGCGTACTGGCCGAATGGACGCTCTCGGGGCTCTTCAAGAGGGAGATCGTGTCCCTCGGTTCACTCGAACATCCCCGTGCGGAGTTCGAACTCGCGGCCGGTGGAAAGCCTCCTCAGGACCCGAAGGGGTCGTCCTGACCGGACCCAGGAACTCCCCCGGACAGGCCGGCGTCTGACGGATACCGGTCCGGTCGGCCAGACTGGTCCCCGACCTTGGGCGGGCCCACCGCTCGCTCTTCGAACCCCATGAGGCTTTTCCCAGGTGAACTTCACGCGCTGGAGCGCCCGACTTCCCGGAACGCAGCGCCGCGCCGCAGCGCGGACCGAGCCCGTGGTCTCCCCGGACCGGCGAGGGGAAGGGGCCGTGCCCGCGGCCCGGGCCGAGCAGCTGACCGACGACGCGCCGGTGCCCGCCGTCGACGAACTGCCGGTGCGCGAGGTCCTCGACCGCGTACCGGCTCTCGTCGCCCTGCTGCACGGCCCCGACCACCGCGTCGCGTACGTCAACGACGCGTATGTGGCGGCCTTCGGTGTACGCCCCGCGGGTGAACCCGCGCGTGAGGCGCTGCCGGAGCTGGACGAGCTGGGCCTGCTGCCGCTCCTCGACCAGGTGCTGCGCAGCGTCAAGCCGCGCACGGTCAAGTCCCGCAAGGCCCCCGACGGCCGGTCGTACACGTTCACCTGCACACCGGTCGACGTCCCCGCCCGCCCCCAAGGCGACGAGGCGTCCGGCGGCAAGGGCGGGGGCGGGCGCGGGGGCGTGCTGATCTTCGCCACCGACGTCACCGACCATGCCGAGGCCGCCGAGCGGCTGCGCGCCAGCGAGCGCAGCCAGCGCGAGACCGCCGTCACCCTCCAGCGCTCCCTCCTCCCCCAGGAGCTGGAGGAGCCCGACGACCTGCGCATCGCGGCCACCTACCAGCCCGGCGGCACGGAGGCCGCGGTCGGCGGCGACTGGTACGACGTGATCACTCTCGGCGGCGGCCGCACGGCGCTCGTCATCGGCGACGTCATGGGCCGCGGGGTGCGCGCGGCGGCGGTCATGGGTCAACTGCGCACGGCCGTACGCGCGTACGCCCGCCTGGACCTGCCCCCGCACGAGGTCCTGCAACTCCTCGACGGACTCGCCACGGAGATCGACGCCAACCAGATCGCCACCTGCGTGTACGCCGTCCACGACCCCAACGAGGGGCGGCTGGTGTACGCGTCGGCCGGCCACCTGCCGATCCTCGTCCGGGACGAGAGCGGCGTCGTGCTGCGGGCGGACGAACCCACCGGGCCCCCGCTCGGCACGGGCGGCTGGATGCACGCGTCGGGCTCGGTCCCGCTGGGCCCCGGTGCCACGGCCGTCCTCTACACGGACGGTCTCGTCGAACGCCGCACCGAGGACCTGGACGAGGGGATCGCCTCGCTGCAGCGGGCGCTGGCCGGTGCCACGGGGACACCGCAGGTGGTCTGCGACCGGCTGGTCCGCTCGGCCGGCGTCACCGCCGACCACGACGACGACGTGGCCGTCCTCGTCCTTCAGCACCCGGCGCATACCGGTCCGGACAGTGAGCTCTTCCGCAATGCGGCGCTGGAGCTGCTGGGGGGTGTGGAGGCGACGCCACGCGCGCGTGCGTTCGCCTCCGGCGTGCTCACCAGCTGGCGCTTCTCGCGTGAGCTGCATGACCTCGGTGTCCTCGCCGCCAGCGAGCTGGTCGCCAACTCGCTCCAGCACGGGACCCCGCCGATGCGGCTGCGGCTGCGCCGTACCGACCGTCGCCTGATCATCGAGGTCACCGACGGCGATGATCACCTGCCGCGGCGTCGGCGGGCCGATCCCGCGGACGAGGCGGGACGCGGGATCGCCATCGTCGCCACGATCGCCTCCAGCTGGGGATCCCGGCGTACGCCGGGCGGCGGCAAGGCGGTCTGGTGCGAATTCGCCCTCCCGCGCGCGGGACACTGACCTGGGCCCCACCGACACCGGGGGGCCCATCCGTACGACGGTCAGGCCGCCGGCGAGGTGTCTCGTACGGGATGCCGCGGGGCGCCTTGGGCGACGACGCGGCTCTTGCCCAGGGACGGCTGGTTCTGTACGGGCGTGAGCCGGCGGCCGAGGCGGATGGCCAGATACGTGATGCTCAGGGAGAAGAGCAGGAAGGTCACCACGTACGGCGCGTGCAGCGACGCCCCCATCGGACCGCCCACCGCCGGGCCGACCGCCAGCGCAAGTTGCTTCACCAGGGCGAAAGCGGAGTTGTACTGCCCCGCCATACCGCTCGGCGCCAGATCCGCCACCAGCGGAGCGACCGTCGGCGACAGCATCGCCTCGCCGAGCCCGAACAGCGCGTACGTCGAGACGAACGCAGCCGTCGCCATCGTCTTGCTGCCGTGCCCGAGCCCGGCGTATCCCGCCACGACCCACGCGACGGCCCAGATGAGCCCGACCGCCGCGATCACCCGAGACCGCTTCCGGCGCTCGACGAACTTCAGCACCGCGAACTGCGCGACCACGATCATCGCCGTGTTCGCCGCCAGCGCCGTACCGAGCGCGGAGGTCGAGATGCCCGCCGCCTCGACGCCGTACGCGCTCAGCCCGGACTCGAACTGCCCGTAGCAGGCGAAGAACAGCACGAAGCCGAGCACGCACAGCTGCACCATGGCGCGGTTCCCGAGCAGCCGCTTCCAACTGCCCCCCGCGGCCTGCGGTGCGTCCTCGACCTGCGGCGCCTGCGGCATCCGCACCGTCGCCATGATCCCGGCGAGCAGCAGGAACATCGCCGCCTCGATCGAGAACAGCAGCGTGAAGGAGCCGGCGCGCGTGGTGTCGACGAGGTGGCCGCCGATCAGACCACCGACGCCGAGCCCCAGGTTCTGCAGGAAGAACTGCATCGCGAAGGCACGCGACCGCGTGTCCGCGGACGAGCAGTCCACGATCATCGTGGCCAGCGCCGGCTGCATCACGGCCTGTCCGGCACCGAGGGCGGCGGCCGACAGCAGTACGGAGGTGGCGCTGCCCGCGAGCCCCAGGCTCAGCGCACCGACGGCCGCGGTGACCAGGGCGGCGATGAGGACCGGCCGCGGACCGCGCCGGACGATGGCCCGCCCGGCGAACGGAAGCACGACCAGCGCGGCCACGGCGAAGACAGCGAGCACAAGACCCGCAGTCATGGCTCCCAGATCCCGCACCTGCGCCACATAGACGTAGAGATACGGAACCGTGAAGCCGAGCCCGAACGCGCTGAGTGCGTTGCCCACGTGGATCCGGCGCATCGCTGCGCCCATCGCCCTGGTCACTTTCACCTGCCTTTGAACGCGGACCGGCCGGCCCCCGAGGGGGAGCCGGTCCGAGGTGTACGAGGAGTTAGCCCTGAAGACTTCAAAGCTAAAGTTCAGAGCTAAACAGTACACCTCGAAGGACTTCGATGCCAAGCGAGGGCGTGCCATACTGCGGCCATGGGCGACATCCCCGGCGTCGGCGTCAGCGAGCCGACCCTCGAAGAGCAGATCGAGGCCTACCAGCGCGAGTTCCAGGACCTCGATCCCCAGGTCGAGAAGATCGTCTCGGCGCTGGGCAGGCTCAACCGGCGCATGCACGTCGCCTACGGCCGGCAGACCGCCACCCTCGGCATCAGCAACGCCGAGTGGGAGGTGCTCAAGGCCCTGGTCCTCTCCGGGGCTCCCTATCGCCTGGGCCCGAGCGACCTGGCCAAGCGGCTGGGTCTCACACCGGCCGCGATGACCCACCGGATCGACCGCATGGTCACGGAGGGACTGGTCACCAGGGAGCGGGACGAATCGAACCGCGTCCGCGTCATCGTGGAGCTCACCGGCGAGGGCCGTGAGAAGTGGCTGGAGGCGATGCGTCTGGCCACGGTCTTCGAGGAGGACCTGCTCCAGGACCTCTCCACCGAGGAGCGCGGTGTCCTGGGCGAGGTGCTGACCCGGCTGCTGCGTCGGGTGGAGCACGCCCAGCCGGACGCCGGCGGCCGGCTCACGGACCTGGACTGAGGTCGCCGCGCGGCCCCCAAAAGATCTTGACAGGGCGGCTTGACAGCCCCATGCCGGATCCGTAAGGTTCTTCGAGTTGCCACGGAGCCGTAACGGTTCTGCGACAGCACATCCCGCCGCAGAAGCGGCACCAAACCACCAGCACGATCTCCCTGACCGGGTTGTATTTCGGCGCGCCCGAATTCAATTCGATTTGGGTTCGACGGCTCCGATTAGGAACCGCCGAGAGGATCCGCTAAAGTTTGGGACGTCGGAACGGCCCAACGGCCGGGAAGACAACCCCCGCTGACTGGGAATCAGGCCCGAAAGGATCTGATAGAGTCGGAACCGCCGGAAAGGGAAACGCGGAAGCGGAAACCTGGAAAGCACCGAGGAAATCGGAACCGGAAACGGTCTGATAGAGTCGGAAACGCAAGACCGAA
>NZ_JBHVXW010000001.1:780652-987476 GCF_042881375.1 Streptomyces sp. NPDC058274 | reverse complement strand
CCCTCGACGGCCCCGGTAACCCCCCCCCCCCCCCCCAAAAGACCCCCCCCCCCCCCGAAAAAACAGAGACCCCCCCCCCCCCCCCCCCGGAAATAAGGACACCCACCACCCCGCCCCGCCCCCCCCCCCTAACCCCGGGGGCCCCCACGCTTCGTTCATGTCACTTCACTGTGCCGACGTACGGGCACGGATCAGCAGTTGTCCGATTCGGTGCAGCCCGTCTGCGACCAGTAGGACGTGCCGTCGCTGCACTTCCAGTAGAGGTCCTCCTTGTAGTACCAGAAGGCGCAGTGCGGGTTGCAGACCCTCTGCTCGATCCAGCATCCATTGGCACCGGACGACGTGGCGTGCGCCGCCTGACTCGGAACGATGTGGCTCAGCAGCTTGTCGGCAACAGCGGTAAGAGTGTTCATGGTGTCTCCTCTCGTATCTGTGTGTCGGACGGATCACTGCCGGTCGGCTCCGGCGGGCTCCTTCCGGTGCAAAGAACGCTAGGCGCACGGCAGTTGGCGAACTATCCACAGGATGATCGGATTCGAGCGTTTTCCGGATAGCCACGAACGCCGGCCGTCCTCGACGGCGCATTGCCGTAGGTGGCCTTGTAGAACGCGGCGAAGCGTCCGAGATGGACGAACCCCCAGCGCAGCGCCACGTCGGTGACCGTGCCGTCGGCCCGGCCCTCGGCGATCGCGAGCAGGTCCCGGTGGGCGTGGTCGAGCCTGACCCTGCGCAGGTACATCAGCGGAGTGGTGCCCAGGTGGGCACGGAAGGCGGCCCGCAGCGCCGGGACGCTCAGCCGCGAGGCGAGCGCGATGTCGGCGGTGGACAGCGGTTCGCCGGCGTGCTCCTCGCAGTACGTCATCGCCCGGCGCAGTGCGCTCGGCAGTGCGGCGTGCCGGGCGGAACGCCGCAGGGATTCGCTGAGGCTGCTGGGCTGGCTGTCCAGCAGCCCGTGCGTCAGGAGCTGTTCGAAGTGCCGCGTCCCGAGCGGCGAGCGGGCGAGAAGCCCGCTCTCCAACGCCTCGGCATAGGCGTGCAACGTGCGTAGCCAGGCCCGTGAGCCGGGACATCGGTTGTCGATGGAAGGCGTGAACCGGACCGGGACACCCCGGTCGACGGGGATGCCGCGCAGCTCGACCGCCTTCTCGAGAACCGGTCGGGGGATCCCCAGGATCCGCATGTCGATGTCGTGGGAACGGCGGATCTCCAGCCGCTGTCCCGGGCTGACGACGTCCTGCGCGGCCGCCACGGGCTCTCCGTCGACGACCAGACTGCTGCGACCGGCCAGGGGGATGTGGATCAGATACAGGCCGTGTTGCGGGACGGGGCGTATCTCCACTTCGGCCCCGTAGGCCAAGTGGTAAAGGGTCATGTCACCCTGCGAGTTGCTCATCCGGAAGCGGGCCGGCCCGGTCTCCTTCCCGAGCAGTCTCAGTCGGTGCGGAGCGAACTGGGCGGCCACGACCTCGTGCATGCGGGCCAGGTCGCGTCCCTCGTACAGGACGGACTCCGGGACCAGGACGGACTCCGAGACGTTCTCCACTCGTACTCCTTGATCGGTCTTACGGAAGCAGGCCGGCGGCCGGCGCGGCAGGTCGGTGGGTGAGGGCCGAGGGCGTGCGGGGCGTGCGCCTGGACCGGGGCCGAGGGCCGCGCGATGAAGGCGCCGGACCACGCGCTGGATCAGTCATGTCCGGGCCGACGGGTCCCGGGTGCTGACGGGGCAACAGGGATGTGGCCGACAGGGATGGGGCCAACAGGGATGGGGCCAACAGGGATGGGGCCGACCCACGTCTGCGTGGCAACGTTGTCGGAGGGTCACGTAGGTCGAGGTGCGAGATGCGAGGCGCGAGGCGCGAGCAGATCGAGACGTTCGCCCGGAGACTGCTTTTCTGTGGCCTGCGCATCTCGTGGAACACGGTGGGCGTCGGCACGTTCCTCTGCTCCGGCCGCAGTGGCGACCGCACCTGCCTGCGGCGCGCCGGACAGCGCCGGTTCACGTCTGGCGGGGTGCCGTTGCTCCCGGGTGGTTCGTCGGGGCAGGTCGTCGCGTGCGCCGTCTGCCAGAACCGTTGCGGCACGGATGTGCTGGACCACTCCATGATCGACGGGTCGCTTCGCGCCCGGGCCGGCCCGTCCGGCGGGACCCTCGTGGTCGAACCGCTGGAGCCGCCAGAGCCGCCGGCTCCTCACCTGGCGCCATCAGGTCGTGAATCGATCCTGTTGCGAGGGGCGCGTATCGCGCTCGTGGAGGGGCCGTACGGCCCGGTCTGGCGTGGCGGTCGGGCTCAGGCCCTGATCACGGCCGGTGCTGCCGTGCAGGGGTGCGCCGGCTCCGCCGAGCGGCTGCCGGCGGTGGTTCGGACACCGTTCTGACCGGATCGGGCCGTCGGCCCGGCCGATGTGCGAGGAACATGCTTGGCTCACGTGGCTCCCTCAGCTCCCTGTCGGTGCTGTGTGCGACTCCCCCCGTTGGGAGCAGTGACAGTTATCCCCGATCACGGGGCGGGTCGCGAGCTTTTTGACTCTCTTTGAAGTGGAATCCAAAGTTCAGGGCAAGTGCAGGCGTCGATCGTGCCGAAGCCGAAGCCGAAGCCGAAGCCGAAGCCGAAGCCGAAGCCGAAGCCGAAGCCGAAGCCGAAGCCGAAGCCGAAGCCGAAGCCGAAGCCGAAGCCGGTCCGCCGCGCCCGACGCCCACCACCCCGAGCCAGGGAGCGCGATGACCGTCCTGTCCCGAGCCGTCATGCCACTGGCCGCCGCAGGCCTCGCCCTGCTCGCGGGGGCGGCCGCTGCGACGGCCGCCCCAGCCGCCGCCCCCGACGGCCCCGCACCGGCGTGCACCTCCTCCGTACCGTTCACCGCCGGTCAGGGCGGCTACGCCGCCTACCGCATCCCCGCCGTCGTCAGCACCCGCAGGGGCACGCTCGTGGCCTTCGCGGAGGGGCGGGTGGGCGGGGCGGGGGACACCGGCAACATCGACGTCGTCCTCCGGCGCTCCACCGACGGCGGCTGCACCTGGGGCCCGCTCGCGGTGGTCGCCGACGACGGCCATGACACCCGCGGGAACCCCGCACCGGTCGTCGACCCCCGCACCGGCCGGATCGTGCTCCTGACCACGTACAACAGCGGTGCCGTGACGGAGGCGCAGATCATGCGCGGCGAGGTCACGCCCGAGCAGGGCCGCCGCGTCTTCGTGCAGACCAGCCGGGACGACGGCCGCACGTTCTCCGACTCGCGCGAGATCACCGCCCGCGTCAAGCGGCCCGACTGGCGCTGGTACGCCACCGGGCCCGGCCACGCCGTCGCGCTCACGCGGGGCCCGCACCGGGGCCGTCTCGTCGTGTCCGCCAACCACTCGGCCGCCCCGCCCGCCGGCTCGTCCGACACGGGCCAGGAGGCCAAGTACTACGGCGGGCACGCCCTGTTCAGTGACGACGACGGCGTCACCTGGCGGCTCGGCTACGTCGACGAGGACCACGACGGCGTCAACAACATCAACGAGACCTCCGCCGCCGAACTCCCCGACGGGCGGCTCTACTTCAGCTCCCGCGACCAGAACGGCACCAGCCCGGGCAACCGGCTGGACACCTACTCCAGCGACGGCGGCGCGACGCTGGACCGGCCCTACACCGTGCAGCCCACCCTCAACGACGTGCCCGTCGTGCAGGGCAGCGTCCTCCAGCTCCGTGGGCCGGGCGCTCCCCTGCTCTTCTCCGGGCCGTCCGTGCCCACCGCCCGGCAGGCGATGGCGGTCTGGCGCAGCGGGGATGCGGGTGCCACGTTTGTCCGTGCCGCGACGCTCTCGCAGCAGCGGGCTGCCTATTCCGACCTCGTCCAGCTGAGTGCGGGCCGGGTCGGTGTCCTGTACGAGACGGGGGTCTCGGGACCCTACGAGACGATCCAGTTCCGCCGGCTGCCGATGCCCGACCTGCTTAACTAGGCGGCTACTTGTCCCGGGCGGGGGAAAGATTTCAGCCCGTCCGGCGTTTGAGGACGAGCGCGAAGCGCGACAGCGGGGGTCTGGGGGCGGAGCCCCCAGGAACAAGGGACGGGTAGGGGCGGCGGGGGCGAAAAACACCCCTACAACAACCCCGCCCCCGCCAGATACTTCCCCACCCGCTCCACTTCCCCCTCGGACAGGGGGACTTGAGGCGCCGCCGTGAGCGGGCACGCGATCACCCCGCGCAGATACAGCGCGGCCTTGAACGCCCCGAGCGCGGAGGAGCTGCCCCCCATGCGCCCGGGGTCGCCCACCCCGACCATCCCGAACAGCCCGCACAACCGCTCCTGTTCACCCCGGGCCCCCTCCCAGTCCCCCTCCCGGCAGAGCCGGTCCAGCCGCACGTACCCGACGGGATCCACGTTCCCGAGCCCGGGCACCGCCCCGTCCGCCCCGAGCGCCAGCGCCGAGTCGACGACCAGCTCGGACCCGGTCAGGACGGTGAACCGGGAGATGTCGGGACGCGTACGCGCGCCGGTCACGACGGAGCGGAAGGCGCCCAGATCACCGCTGGAGTCCTTGAGGCCGAACAGGGTCCCGTCGGCGGCGAGTTCGAGGACGAGCTCGGCGGACAGCTTGGTGTGCACGGCGACGGGAAGGTCGTACGCGAAGAGCGGCACCGGCGAACGCGCGGCGATCAGCCGATAGTGGCGGGCGATCTCCGCGGGATGGGTGCGGGCGTAGAAGGGCGCGGTGGCCACGACCGCGTCCGCGCCCGCCGCGACGACGGCCGCGACGTGGTCCAGCACCCGGGGCGTCGTCATGTCGATCGCCCCCGCGAGGACGGGCAGCTGGCCGGCGACATGGCCGGCGACGGTCGCGACGACCAGCCGCCGCTGCGCGTCCGTGAGGTACGCCGCCTCGGACGTCGAGCCGAGCACGAACAGAGCGTGCACACCCCCCGCCACCAGATGGTCCACCAGCCCGATGAGGGAGGGGACGTCCACCTCGCCGTCCGGTGTCAGGGGTGTGCAGACGGGGGGTACGACACCGGTCAGCGGGGCGGTGATCGTCATCGAGGCTCCCTAGGGGTGGTGCTGGGTGGGGATGTCGGCCAGGGCGGTGGCCGGGGAGGGTGCCTGCGACGCGGACCCGGCCTGGGCCACCAGGTCCCGGGTCGACTGGCTCTCCTCCACAGGATGGTGACACCGGAAGCGGTGCTCCGGGGACGACGCCGCCGCGAAGTCCGGCATCCGCTCCGCGCACACCGCGTCGGCCTTCCAGCAGCGGGTACGGAACGGACAGCCGCTGGGCGGCCGGGTCGCCGACGGAACGGGGCCGGCCAGCGGAATCGGGTCGATGGGGTCCAGCAGACCGGGCGTCGCGGAGAACAGGGCCCGGGTGTACGGGTGCCGGGCGCGGTCGGTGACCTCGTCCGCCGGTGACTCCTCGACGATCCTGCCCAGATACATCGTGATCACCCGGTCGCTCATCCGGCGCACCGTCTGGATGTCGTGCGAGACGAACACCAGCGCAAGGCCGAGGCGTTCCTTCAGGTCCAGGAGGAGATTGAGGATCTGGGCGCGTACGGAGACGTCGAGCGCGCTGGTGGGTTCGTCGGCCACCACCAGATCCGGGTCGAGTGCCAGGGCCCTGGCGATGGCGACGCGCTGGCGCTGACCGCCGGAGAGCTGCCCCGGGAGGCCGTCGGCGAGGGCCCGTGGCAGTCCGACCAGCGAGATCAACTCCCGTACCCGTTCCTCGCGTTGGGCCGCGGTGCCGCGCCGGTGCACATCCAGCGGGTCGCGCAGGATCTGCCGGACCGTCAGCCGGCGGTTCAGGGCGGTCGACGGGTCCTGGAAGATCATGCCGGTGCTGCGGCCGACGGCCACCCGGCGCTCGGCCGGCTTCATCGACCACAGGTCACGGTCGCCGAAGGACACCGTGCCGGCCGTCGGCCGCTCCACCCCCACCAGCACCTTGGCGAGCGTCGACTTCCCGCAGCCGGACTCGCCGACCACGCCGACCGTCTCACCGCGCGCGATGACGAGATCGGCGCCGGTCAGCGCGTACACCCGGTCCCGCGTGAACAGACCGCCGCTGCGCGCCTTGTGGACGACATGGGCGCCGGACACCGTGACGAGTGCGCTCACTTGTGGACTCGCGTGTGGACTCACTTGTGGACCTCGCTTCCCGAGGTGGCGGCTGCCGCGGTCAGGTCGATCGCGGGATGGTGGCAGGCCGCCATGTGGGTGGACGCGCCCAGCAGATCCGGCGCCCTCGTCCGGCACACCTCGCTCGCCAGGGGGCAGCGGTCGGCGAACCGGCAGCCCGCCGGGAAGTCGGCGGGCGAGGGGACGACCCCCTTGATCTGCGTCATCCGCACGGCCGCCGACTCCAGCGACAGCACACTGCCCAGCAGCCCGCGCGTGTAGTGGTGGGCCGGCGCCTCCACCAGGTCCGTCGTCACGCCCGTCTCGACGATCTGGCCGCCGTACATCACGACCACCCGGTCGGTGACGTCCGCGACGAGCGCGAGGTCGTGGGAGACGAGGATCAGCGCGAAGCCCAGCTCGGCGCGCAGCCGCAGCAGCAGTTCGATGATCTGCGCCTGCACCGTCACGTCCAGCGCGGTGGTCGGCTCGTCGGCGACGATGAGCTTCGGGCTGCGGGAGAGCGACATGGCGATCAGGACGCGCTGGCGCTGACCGCCGGACAGCTCGTGCGGGTAACTCGGCAGGGTGCGCCCGGGATCGAGGCCGACCAGCGCCAGCAGTTCGGCGGGCGTGCGCTTGCCGCCCCTGCGGACGACCTGCTTCAGCTGCGCGCGGATCGTCATCGCCGGGTTCAGCGAGGACAGCGCGTCCTGGTAGATCATCGCCATCTCGTGGCCGAGCAGCCGGCGCCGTACGCGCATCGGCATCCCCACCAACTCCCGTTCGTCGAACCGGACATGGCCGCGCACCCGGGCACCCTTGGGCTCCAGGCCCATCACCGTCAGCGCGGTCAGCGACTTGCCGCAGCCCGACTCGCCGACCAGGCCCAGGACTTCACCGGGGCGGACCTCGAAGCTGACCCCGTCGACGATGTCCACCCCGCCGTGCCGGGCGTCGAAACCGATGGCCAGGTCCTCGACGGCGAGCACCGGGCGGCCGGCCGGCAGCGGCCGGGCCCGGGAGCGCAGCCGCCGGGCCGCCTCGGTGAGCCCTGGCAGTTCGAGGACCTTGCCGCTGCCCGGCTCCGGCGCCTCCAGTGGGTCCTGGGCGGTCACCTCGCGCGGTGCGGCCTCCCGTGCCGAAGGCGCCGCCCAGGCGTCCGAGACCCCCTCGGACAGGATGTTCAGACACAGCACGGTGATCAGCATCAGCAGGCCGGGGAAGACGGTGGCCCACCAGCCCCCGGTCAGCACCATGTTCTTGCCGTCCGCGATGACACTGCCCCACGACGGGTCCGGCGGCCGTACGCCCGCGCCGATGAACGACAGGGACGCCTCGAAGACGATGGCCTCGGCCACCTGGACCGTGCAGAACACCAGGACGGGCGCCGCGCAGTTGACGGCCACGTGCCGCAGCACGATGTGCGGTGTCCGCGCGCCGATCACCCGTTCCGCGGTGACGTAGTCCTCGCCGTACTGGTCGAGGACGTTCGCCCGGACGACCCTGGCCACCGGCGGTGTGAACAGGAACGCGATGGCGCAGATGAGGACCGTGATGCCCCCGCCGAACACGGCCACCAGGACCGCGGCGAGCGCGATCCCCGGGAACGCCATCACGACGTCCAGACAGCGCATCAGTGTCTCGTCGACCGCCTTGCGCGAGGTCGCCGCGACCGCGCCGAGCAGCGCCCCCACGACGAGGGCCAGCGCGGTGGCACCCAGTCCGATCGCGAGCGACCAGCGGGCGCCGTACATCAGCCGGCTGAGGATGTCCCGGCCCAGGCTGTCCTGGCCCATCCAGTGCGAGCCGGACGGATGCCCGCTGCCGTCCACCGGCGTCTGCTGGTCCAGCGGGTCGTGCGGCGCGAGCAGCGGGGCGAAGGCGGCCAGCAGTACGACGACGGTGAGGAAGCAGACGGCGACCCGGGACACCAGCGGCAGCCGGCGCCATCCGCGCAGCCGGACGCCGGGTCGGGCGAGGGCCGCGGCCAGCCGCGTACGAGTGATCATCGGGCGTCCCTCAGTCGCGGGTTGACCAGCAGATACAGGATGTCGATGACGAGGTTCACGACCACGAACCCGGTCGCCGTCGTCAGGACGACCCCCTGGACGACCGCCGGGTCGCCGTTCTTCACCGCGTCGATCATCAGCTTCCCCATCCCGGGGAGCGAGAAGATCGTCTCGATGACGACCGCCCCGCCGAGCAGATACCCGACGCGCAGGCCCAGGACGGTCAGCGGATTGATCAGGGCGTTGCGCAGCACGTTCCGGCCGACGACCACGACCGGCGGCAGCCCGCTCCCGATCGCCGTCCGTACGTAGTCCTTGTCCAGCTCCTCCACGACGGCCGTGCGCACGATCCGGGTGAGCTGGGCGGCGACCGGCAGGGACAGCGCGAGGGCGGGCAGGGTCATCGTCTTGAGCCAACCGCTCAGCGAGTCACCGGGGTTGACGTATCCGCCGGTCGGGAACCAGCCCTGGCCGACCGCCAGGTACTGGATCATCAGCAGCGCCAGCCAGAAGCCGGGGGCCGCGACCCCGGTGAGCGAGACGACCCGGATGGCCTGGTCGGGCAGCCGGTCACGGTAGATCGCGGCCGTGACCCCGCCGAGCAGCGCGAGCACCACCGCGATGCCGAGCCCGAGGAAGGTGAGCTGGAGCGTGAGCGGCAGTGCGGTGGTGACCTGGTCGACGACCGGCGCCCTGGTGAGCGCGCTGGTGCCCATGTCGCCGTGCAGCAGGTCGCCGATGAAGTGGACGTAGCGGACCGGGAACGGGTCCAGCAGCCCGTTCTGCTCCCGGAAGTCGTGCAGTTGCCGCGGTGTCGGATTGGCGCCCTGGAAGAACGCGGACGCCGGGTCGACGTCCGAGAACCGCATCACGAGGAAGACGAAGAGCACGATGCCGAGCAGCAGCGGCACCAGCAGCACGATACGGCGGGCCAGGATTCTGGCGACGGTGACCACGTACGAACTCCTCTGCCGCTAAGCCCACTTGGCTTGCAGGAGATTGATGCCCGGGTAGGGCTGGGCCCGGATGCCGGCCAGCTTCTTCGGATCCCACGCCGTCATCAGCTCGGTGTGCACGACGGGGTAGAGCACGGCCTGCTCGGCGACGACGTCGATGTAGTCCTGGATCATCGTCTTCTTCCGGTCGGCGTCCGCCTCCCGCGTCGCCTGGTCCATGTCCTTGAAGAGCTTCTCGGCCACGGAGTTTCCGGCCCAGCGTGCGTAGCCCATCCACAGGTTCTGGGGCCCGTAGTTGTAGTGCATGATCAGGTCGGCATCCAGCCCGAACTGGTTCGGGTTCGAGGCCGCCGCGACGACCTGGTAGTCCTGCTTCTGGTCCATCTTCGTGAAGACGGCTGTCGTCTCCTGCGGCGCGAGCGTGGTCTCCACGCCGATCGCGTCCCAGGAGGCCTTGATGGTCGGCAGACAGTCCACGATCCAGCTGACGTTGACCGCGAGGATCTCGATCTTCAGCCCCTTGACCCCGGCCTCCTCGAGGAGCTTCTTCGCCTTCTTGGGGTCGTACGCGTAGACGGTCTTGGCCGGCCGGTAGCCGGGGTTGCTCTCGTTGAGGAACGACGTCGACGCCCTGCCGTGTCCCTTGAGGGCGACCTCGACCATCTTGTCGGTGTCGATGGCGTAGTGCAGCGCCTGCCGGACGCGGACGTCGTCGAAGGGCTTGTGCCGGGTGTTGAACATCAGGAAGAGGTTGTTCATGCCGGCCCCGCCCTGCACGGACAGGCCGCTCTTCTTCAGCTGCTGGATGTTGGCGTAGGGGATGTTGTCGGCGATCTGCGCGCCGGCGCTCGCACCCGAGATCTTCGCGACGCGGGGTGCGGCGTCCACGATGGTCAGCCAGTTCATCTTCTGGAAGGCCGCCTTGCGCGGGCCGTTGTAGTCCGCGAAGGCCTCGAAGGTGGTGTTCGACTTCGGGTGGTGGGCGGTCTGCCGGTACGGCCCCGAGCCCACCGCCTTGCCCTTGATCGCGTCGTCCCAGGCGCCCGGCCGGGAGAAGACGTGCTTGGGCATGATCTTGGCCAGCGTCAGCCGGGAAATCCCCTCGGGGAAGGGGAACTTGAGCACCAGCTCGACGTTCTGTGCGTCGATCTTCCTGACGTCCTGGAGCCAGCCGGCGAAGAAGCCCTTGGCGAGGGTCGGGGTCTTCGGGTCGAGGATCCGGTCGAAGACGAACACGACGTCGTCGGCGGTGACCGGCTTGCCGTCGTGGAATCTGGCGCCGGCGCGCAGCTCGAACTTCCAGGAGGTGCCGCTGAGATCGGAGGGGACCTCGGTGGCGAGCGCCGGATACGGCTCGCGGGAGATCGGGTCCGTGTCGAGCAGGCCCTCGTAGATGTGGTTGTTGGCGGCCATGCTGAAGGCCGACGCCGTCTGGGTCGGGTCCCAACTGCCGTCGTTCCCATAGCCGATGACCGCGGTCAGCGTGCCGTTCTTGCCTCCCTTCCCGTCGCCGGTGTCGTTCGTCGACTCCGGCCCGGAGGAGCAGGCGGACAGCGAGGAGGAGAGGGCGGCGGCCGCGCCGAGCGCGCCGGAGTACTTCAGGAACGACCGGCGGCGCAGGGCCGCGGCGGGGGTCACGTCGCGCACGGTTCCTCCAGCAAGGAGTGGGAGATGCGGGAGTGGAGCGGATCGGAGATACGACGTCCTACGTCATAGGCGGCAGCGTGACCATAAGAGGGGCCGTCGGGGCGGTCAAGGGATCGCACACAAATGGCGTACCTTCCAGAGGTGCGACCAATGACACTGTGAAACATGGCCAGTTGAGGTTTGTTCCGTCCGGAGGTGGGACGTCCGATGTCCAGTGAGCGTACGATGCGGCGCATGTCTGAGCAGACCGGGAACCGGCCCGGCCCCGCCGGGATGCGCATCGCCCGTGAACGGCGGGTGAGCAGCCAGATCCAGCGCGAGGTGATGCAGCTGATCCTCGACCGCAGGCTGCAGGCGGGCGCGTCGCTGCCCACCGAGACGGAGCTGATGGAGGACCTCGGCGTCAGCCGCAACTCCGTCCGGGAGGCCCTCAAGGCCCTGCAGGCCCTCGACATAGTGGACATCAGACACGGCTACGGCACCTACGTCGGCCAGGCGTCCCTGACCCCGCTCGTCGACGGCCTCACCTTCCGCACCCTCGCCCAACAGGACGAGGACACCAGCGCGTTGACGGAGATCCTCCAGGTCCGTGAGGTCCTGGAGGAGGGGCTGATACGCCGGGTCGCGGCCACGCTCTCCGAAGCGGAACTGGACCGGCTGGAATCCGTGGTGGCGCAGATGGAGGAGGCGGGCCGGGAGGGGCTGCCCTTCCCGGAACTCGACCGGGAGTTCCACGAGTTGCTCTACGCCTCCCTCGGCAACGCGCTGGTCCAGCAGCTGCTCGGCGCCTTCTGGACCGTCTTCCGCCGGGTCGCCGGCGCCCGCGGCTGGACCGACGACCCGGCGCCCGAACTGACCGTCCGCCGTCACCGCGACATCGTCACCGCCCTGCGCGCCCGTGACGTCGAGGCCGCCCAGCGCGCGATGGCGGACCACTTCCGCGGCATCGAGGCCCGCGCGGCCCAGGAGTCACGGGGGGTCGGCTGACGGGTCGGCTCGGTTCGAGCTCCGGGTGGCCGGAACTCCGCGGGCGGTCGGAACTCCCCGGCCGAGCCCGGAGTTCCCGGACAGCCTCGCGATGCGCGCCCGCCGATCTGTCCTGACCCCGCGCCCGATGCGACCGTGTTCCCGGACGGTCTCGGGACGCGCGCCCGCCGATCTACCCTGACCCCGTGACCGATGCCACCGTGACCTGGGACCCGTCCGACGCCGGTGTGCTGCGTCTGCCCTCCGGCCGGCTGGTCCGTGGCCGGGGCCTGCGCCGGCCGCTGCCGCCCGGCGCCCCCACCCCGACGTACGCCGTGTACCTGCTCGGCAAGCGGCCGCCCGAGGTTCCCTGGGCGGCGCACTGGCTGCGCTGGCCGGACTTCCGGCTGCCCAGCAGCCGTACCGAGGCGCGCGAGGTGCTCACGGACGCCTGGCGGCGGGCCGCGGACGAACGCGTCGAACTCGCCTGCGGCGGCGGCCGAGGCCGCACCGGAACGGCCCTGGCCTGCCTGGCCGTCCTCGACGGGGTGCCGCCGGCGGAGGCGGTGGACTACGTACGCCGCCACTACGACCGGCACGCCGTGGAGACCCCCTGGCAGCGCCGCTATGTGCGCCGCTTCGCGGACGGCACCGACGGCACCGACGGCACCGGAGGTAGCGGCGTCACAGACTCAGCGTCATGATGAGCCGGTCCTCGTCCGGCCCGAAATAGCCCTTGCGCACGGCTCCTTCGGGGCTGAAGCCGAGGGACCGGTAGAGGACGATGGCGGGCGCGTTGGTGGGCTCCACCGTGAGGCGGACCTCCCGGATGCCGGCGGTGGTGCGCAGCCGGCGCAGGATCTCGACCATCAGCCGGCGGCCGTGGCCACGCCCGCGCCGGTCCGGGGTCACCCCGAGCCCCAGAATCCAGCTGCTGCCGGCCTCCGGCGCGCTCCCGACCAGCACGTACCCGCGGAGCGTCTCGCCGTCGTCCAGGACGAGGAAGTCCTCGGGGTGCACGTCGAAGAGCTGGCGCAGGACGAAGAAGGGGTACGCGTCGCGCTGGAAGACCTCCTGGTCGAGCCGGGCGAGCGCGGGAAGGTCGGACTCCTCGACTCCTCTCATCCGCAGGGGCCGGTCCCTGGGAGGCCGGTACAGCGCCGAGCCGGTGGACAGCGCGAAACGATCTCCGGAGCGGTCCGCGGGATGAACTGTCATGCGCCCCCCTGAGTCGGGAGTCAAGGGCGTGTTGCCTCATTTGGGTGAATACGGATCAGATGGCGCACACCTTGTCGTGGGACTGCGTTCGGCAGGGATTCGACCAGCATCGCGTGGCAGCGTGCGGCGCTTCAAGGGCGGTTCAGGGCCAAAAGTCGATGCGTCGTTCCGCAACTCATCGCGTCGCAGGGCCGCTACAAGACGGCAAAGGGGCTCCCCGTTGTGTACGGCGTTGGTACCGTGGAGCATGGACTCGAGAGCCCGAGAGGGCACCCGTACACTCAATGCCGACGCACCGTGGGACGCATTCGACTCTCACGCATATATTGATCACAATTACCGCGATCTGCTCGACGTCGACGCGGAGATCATCGCGCTCGTCCGCGATCACTTCAGCGATCACTTCCGTGAAAATTTTGAGCGTCCGGTTTTGGGTATTGACGTCGGTGCCGGTGCCAACCTCTATCCGGCCCTGTCCATGCTTCCGTGGTGCGAGAAGATCACGCTGCTCGAGCGCTCCTCAAGCAATGTCGGCTACTTACGCGGCCAGCGCCGCCACTTCGATGCGGACTGGGACAGTTTCTGGAAGGTGCTCTGCGCGGATCCGGCCTACCAGGCGATCGATACCGACCGGAGGGCGCGGTTCCATCAGGCCGTGAGGGTCCGCCAGGGCGACCTGTTCGACCTGGGGCGCCGGGGCCTGCTAGGGCTGAGGAGCCATCAGGGACGTTGGTCCATCGGCACCATGTTCTTCGTCGCCGAGTCCATGTCGAGTTCCCATGAGGAGTTCCGGCGCGGTGTCGAATGCTTTATGCGGTCCCTCGCTCCCGGTGCTCCTTTCGCCGCCGCTTTCATGGAGGGCTCGACCGGTTATGACGTCGGCGATCACCATTTCCCGGCCTGTGACGTCAATGATCTACAGGTGTTCGAAAGCCTGGAGCCTTTTGCGGGGAAGGTCGACATCTACCGACTGCGGAAACCGAGTGCGTTGGTGCGACCGGGGCACACCGGAATGATCCTGGCCCGGGGCCATCGTAATTCCGACTGATTCTCCATAGCGGGCAGTGCGACCTGTGTGAGGGGCATGGGGATGCAGATCAAGCCACGTCAGCACCTGCTGGACATCTGGCAGGCCATTGCTCGCCACTCTTTCGACGGAGGTAAATGGGTCTGGGGGGAATGGGGCGGACTCAGCAGTGTCGCGGACGCCGAAAGGCTGCTGTGCCTCATGTATCCCGCCACCGAGATTCCGGCATTCCGTCTCGACGAGCCCGACACCACACAGCGGGACGTCGAAAGAATCCTGAAGCGGGCCGGGGGCCGCACGGAGATCCCCGCGAATCTCGTTACCGTCCTCACCCAGTTCATGCGCACGCACACCGGCGCCGACGAGAGCCCCACTTTCTCCGGCGGCTACTACTTCGGCTCCCGTGAGCAGAAGGCGGACGTCACCCGGGAACAGCTCGAACTGGGCGTGGTCGACTCCTTCTCGATGTCGGTCACTCTCTGTCTGGCCACGCTCGGATTCCTCAAGGTCTACGAGGACAGGACGTCACGCAGCGACATGAAGGAGAGCATCGCGAAGCTGAAGGAGGCCACCAGCGTCCGCCTCACCGCCGCGATGGTGAGCCTGCTGCGCTCCTTCACCGTCAACGTCTTCGACGCCGAGTCCGGCCAGGGCCGGCGCCTGCGGCGGCTGGTCGGCGAGGGGCGGCTCTCCGAGCGGGCGGTCCTCCAGCAGTTCCAGCGCCGCTTCAAGCCGCTGCGCGCCACGATCTCCGAGAGCTTCACCCTCGGCGTCGACGTCGAGGAGGGCCTGAAGGACGACAGCCGGCTCTTCGAGTGCGGCTGGGCGTGGAGTCTGGTCAAGGACGCACCGAAGGTGGAGGAGATCGCCGAGCCGATCGGACGGCAGCCGGACGGCGTCGCCGACGCCGTGCCGTATCTCTACTTCACCGTGGTCGCCCTCGACGGCATTCAGGACCTGTTCTCGGACCGCACCCTCACCCTCGGCCTCCTCAACGCCGACCAGCAGAAGCTCGCCGAGGCCCTCAGGCTGCGCTGGGAGATCACCCAGCAGTACTGGTCGGGCATCGCCCGCTTCGACACCGAGCGCTGGCCACTGGAGGACATCCCCTGGCGTACGACGGGCCAGCGGCTGGAGTCCGAGTACTTCTCCCTCTCCGTCGCCGCCATCGTCGTCCACGACCTGGTGCGCCGCCGGGCCACGGACGACGACCTCACCCGGACCGTCAGCGTCATGGAGCGGCTCGCCGAACGCGGCCGCATCACCAGCCGGATGACGGGCGGCGACCCGGCCGTCCGGCTCCACAGCCCGGGCGTCACTCTGCCGTTGCAGGGCAGCGACCGGCTCGGCCCGCTGTTGCAGTGGACGATGACCGACTTCTCGGCCCAACTGCTGAAGCGGACCATCCAGTTGTGCGAACTGTCCCGCAACATCACCTCGCAGGACCGGCTGCTGCGCCTCGCGGAACAGACCCTCGACCATCTGTGGCTGCGCCGCATCCAGGAGGGCGAGGGCATCGGCCTGTGGGACAACGTGCACTCCGTCTACCCCGGTTCACCGGAGAGCGAGGGGCCGCTGTCCTGGAGCATCACCGAGCGCGTCACCGAGTGCATGGTCGCCGCCCGCAAGCTCTATGTGCAGCGGCCCATCCGCAGTCCCGAACTCGCCGTACTCGCCCGCGCGTTGCTCAGTGAGTCCACCCACCTCTTCGGCTACGAGCAGATGGAGCCGTCGCTTGCCGTCGACGGCGAGCGGGCGCGGGCACTGAAGAACATCGAGATCCGGCTGCGCCGCGCCCGCCGCATCCTCGACGAACAGCCCGGCACCGCCTGTGCGTTGACCCTTTCGGTGCTCGGCGAACTCGACACCCTGTCCCAGGCCAGGGACGCGGCCGCCGAGGAGGTGTGACGGATGCTCGTCTTCGCCGTCTCCGACAAGGGAGGCACGGGCCGTTCCGTCACCAGCGCGAACCTCGCCTACCAGCGGGCGCTCACCGGTGACGACGTCGTGTACGTCGACTTCGACTTCGGCTCGCCCACCGCCGCCGCCGTCTTCGACGTCCCCGGCGCACTGCGCGGCGTCGAACAGGGCGGCCTGCACTCCTACTTGGAGGGCGCGATCGGCGAACCGGTCCGCGTCGACGTCTGGGCCCGGACCGAGCACCCGGTGCTGCGCAGCAGGCCCAACGGCTCCGGTCGCCTCGTCCTGATCCCCGGCGACGCGAGCGGTGGCGAGTTCGCCACCGACCAGGAGACCCTGCGCCGCTGCGTGGACCTCCTGCTCCGGCTGAACGGCGAGTTCGACGTGATCATCGTGGATCTGAGCGCGGGGCGCAGCTACGCCATGGACATGGTCCTGGAGGCCACCGCGCAGCCCGAGACGCGGGGCATCGACTCCCGCTGGCTCGTCTTCCACCGCTGGACCCGCCAGCATGTGGTCGCCGCCGCCGGACTGGCCTTCAAGGAGCACGGCATCCTGGAGGGCGGCGCCGCCCGGGGGCACGACAAGGACACCCTCCGCGACGCCATCCGCTTCGTACGGGCCGCCGTGCCCGATCCCGAGTCGCCGCTGTGGTCACAGGTGTCGCCCGCCCAGTCCACCTGGATGCAGCGGTGCGACGAGCAGCTGCGGCGGCTCGCCTCCGACCACCGGATCGGCGACAGCGTGGTGCTGGGCACGGTGCCGCTGGAACCGGTCCTGCAGTGGCGCGAGCAGCTCATCACCGAAGAGGACGTGATCTCCACCCAGATCGCCAACAAGGAGACGCTGGAGGCCCTGGAGGAGATCGCCCGGAGCCTGACCGACGACACCCAGTGGGGGCGGCCGTGACGGATGCCGTATTCCGGGAGACCACCGCCGAGCCCCGCACCCAGTCCGTCCCGCTCGCCCATCTGTCCCTGGAACTGGGGCACTTGTACATGGAGGACTTCGAGGGCGGCCCCGCTCGGCTGCGGCGCCACTTCGCCGAGGTACGGCCGTGGGTGGACGCCGTCCAGGCAAGCGCCGCCCTTCAGGCCGGCGGCAAGCGGCCCCGGGTCAGCACCTGCTTCCTCGTCGACGACTACTTCGGCCGCTTCTCCTCGCCCGCGGATCTCGTGCCCGTACTCCTCGACGAGGCCGAGCGGGCCGGACTGACCATCGACTACCTCGCCAGGGAGTCCGCCTGCGCCGTCGCGGACAAGATCCCGCTCGCGGAATCCGTGGCCAACCGGCTCGTCGAGTCACCGCCCGCCGGCAGCTACGGCCTGCGACCGCCCGCCGGCCAGACCGGCTGGCTCGCCAACGGCCAACGCACCCCGGCCGCCCGCCCGCAGGCGATGAAGACGGCCCCCGCCTGGCGGCCGCCGCAGGAGACCGCGGCGCGCCGCCACTCCGTCTTCATGGACGTCGAACTGTGGGACGACGACAAGGAAGGGCACCGCACCTGGTCCTGCCCCTTCCTCGCGGCGGTCTGGCAGCTGGCCCGCCTCGGCCTGCTCCGCAACGAGGGCGAGCCCGTCCTCGTGCCCCGCCCCCGCGGGGAGTTACCCGCCCGCTGGGACGAGCTGGCGCCGCTGCTCCAGCTCAATGCCTCCGCCGCCCCGTTCAGCGCCTACCGGACCTGTTCCGTACTGCCGTCCAGGTTCCTGCCCGTCGAGCACGCCGTACGCGTCATCCTCGACCAGACCGATGTGGACGCCGGGGCCCTGCGCCAGGTCGCCGAGCGCTCCGCCCGCGAAGGCGCGGCGGTGCCCGACTCCGTCGCGGACCGTGCCTCCTACGTCTTCTACGCGGAGCTGTGAGATGCGGGCGCCGGGGGACACCACGCGTGCGGTGCTCGCCTGCGGGGAAGTGCGCACCTGTCTGCTGCCGTCGCTCCAGCCGCTGGACGCCCGGGCCGCGGCCCAGCTGCTCAGACTGCGCGCCGACGAGCGGGTCCTGGTCTCCGAGCGCCCCAACCTGTACGCCCTGTCGCCGGACACCCTCACCGGCGTGGACTGCCCGCTGCCCACAGGCAACAGCGCCAAGGTCCGCGCCGTCGGCACCGTGGCCGCCCGCGCCGCGCTCACCGAGGGCCGGGTCCTCCAGGCCACCGCGTACTTCCGCGCCCCGGCCGCCGGACCCGACCAGCGACAGCCGTGGGGCCACTACCTGGTGCGCCCCGGGGTGGTGGAGCCGCTCGGGCGGCTGCCCGAAGAGGCCGCCGCACACGGCGTGTTGAGTGGTGGCCGGCCCGGCGACCTCGACCTCGGACTGATCGCCGACACCCTGCTGACGCGCCTGCTGCGCCACCCGCTGCTCGATCACCACGTGCCCATGAAGTCACGCCCCACCCGCCTGCGTTGGGCGGCGCTGCCCGCCGCGGACGGCGCGGGCCCCGTCATCGAACGCTTCACGCTTGCCGAGGACGAACTGCGCACGCTGCGGCTCAGAGTGCCGGACAGCACCGATCCGGCCGCGGTGGCCGGGCTGTGCGAGGACCTCGCCCTGCACGACTGGCTGCTCACCGCCGTCGTGCGTGTCCTCGACGGAAGCCGCCTCGGGTCGGTGGACGGACCGGCGGCGGTACGGGCGCTGCGTCCGGCTGTGGAGCATCTGCTGCATCTGTGGATGCCCGGAGCCCGGGTGGACCGGTCGCTGGCACCGCTGTGGGACGTGCTGGAACGGGAGCCGGGGTTCACCCGGCAGTGGCGAACGCTGGTGCGGCGGATCCGCGACCAACTGGCGCTGCTGCAGGTCGCTCCGCTGCTGCGCGAAGAACTGACACCACGCTGAAGCCGATCCGGGGGGCCGCCTCGGCACAGCGTCTCGATGGGGATCCCGACGGGGGGAGAAAAGGAAATGAACGCAAACCCAGGAACCACCTCAGGAACCACCTCAGGCACCACTCCGGAAACCACTTCAGGAACAACGTCAGGAACACCGAACGCGGGACGGCCGGAAGGCACGCGGGTGCCGCCGCTGCTGCTGAAGACACTCGTCACGGTCGTGGTGGCGATCGTCGCGTACGTGCTCACCAACGCGCTCAACCAGAACCAGGACGAGGTCTGGAAGCTGACCGTGTCCATCGTCATCGGCGGCTCCGCCCTGATCGTCCAGTACCTGGTCGACTTCGAGCGGCGGCTGGAGACGATGGAGACCGGACAGCGCACCCGCATCCGGGACATGAAGGAGAGCCTGGCGGAGAACCACCGCGAGGTGCGCGGCCATCTTGCCGAGCACCACCGGGAGATGACCCAACTGGTCGACGACCGCTTCGCCCGGATCAGCGAGGCGACGGAACTCTTCAGCCAGGTGGACCGTTCGGTCCTGCGCTCCGACGGCGTGATCAACCTCGCCCGCAGTGCCACGAAGGCGGGCATGCTGAACAACAGACTCGTGAAGTCCTTCGCCAGCGAGGAGATCGACCGGCTCGCCGGCCTGCTGGAGAACCTCAGCAACCGCATCGCCGACTGCCTGGGGGAGAACCAGGACTGGCTCATCGACCTCACCAAGTGCATCAAGGAGAGCCTGGACGCGACCAGCACCTCGGTCGACCGGGACTTCTGGAGCAGCGAGCCCGCGAGCCGCTATCTGGAGGCGCAGGCCGACGCGATCCTGCGGGGCGTGAAGATCAGGCGGCTGTTCCTGGTGAACACGCCCGAGGACATCGACGCCGATCTGCTGGAACTGTGCGAGAGCCAGCGCTCGCTGGGCGTCGACGCGCGCGTGGTGATCGTCTCGGAGCTGCCGCACCGCTTACAGCTGGGCACGCAGAGCGACTTCATCATTTTCGACGGCGAACTCTCCTACGAGATCGACCAGGACACCCGCGACGTGAACGCGAAAACCACCCTGAACGCCCGGCCCGCCCTCGTCCAGTACCGCATGAAGCGCTTCAACCAGCTCTGGGACGCCACCCCCAACCGGACCGGCCCCGACGAGCCCTGAGTCACCCGCCCGGCGGCCCGTCGCGTCCCCGCGATGACCGCCGCGACCCGAACCGCCGACCCGAATGGGGCGGAATCCTGCCGAGTGTAGATGCAGAGCGTGACCCCGGAGATGCGAAGGGTGAAAGTCGCGGTCGTAGGGGAGCAGGCTGGGGGCGGATTACGTACCACTCGGGGGACGACCTCGGCGATGCGCGCCGAAGAGGCGGAGGACAGCGTGAAGGAACCGCGGGCAACGGGCACGGCCGGAATGATGTCGCCGACATCCCGGGCCTGTCGATGAGGCCGCCACTCGGCGCGTATGTCGTCGACACCCGCACCGGCAAGGTGGGCGTCGTGACGGGGCACGAGGGCCCGTACGTGCGGCTGAAGCCGTACGGCGGCGGCAAGGAGTGGGACTGCGCGCCGGACGCCCTCCGGGTGGCCACCATGGCCGAACGGCTCAGCGCGGCCACGGCGTACGCCAACGCACGCAGCCGCGGCGAGGTGCCGTGAAGAGGCGGGGTGCTGCGAAAAGGCGAGGTGCCGTGAAGAGGCGGGGTGCCTCGAAGCGGCGCGGCGCCTCGAAGGGGTGAGCGAGCGAACCCGCCCACCCGGCCCGCGGCCCCCGTCCCGTAGGCGAGAATGGACCTCATGAGTCTGTTCCGCGACGACGGCATCGTGCTGCGCACCCGGGAGCCCGGGGGAGCGGACCGGACCGTGCCGCGGTCCTCCGGGGACCGCTCTCCGTACCGCCGGCCGGACACCCGTGGGGGCGAGCGATGAGCCTCTTCCGGGACGACGGCGTCGTCCTGCGGACGCAGAAGCTCGGTGAAGCGGACCGGATCATCACGCTGCTCACGCGCGGTCACGGACGGGTGCGGGCCGTCGCGCGGGGGGTGCGGCGGACCAAGTCGAAGTTCGGGGCGCGGCTCGAACCGTTCTCCCACGTCGACGTGCAGTTCTTCGCGCGGGGCAGCGAGCTGATCGGACGGGGCCTGCCGCTGTGCACCCAGAGCGAGACCATCGCTCCGTACGGCGGTGGAATCGTCACCGACTACGCGCGCTACACCGCCGGGACGGCCATGCTGGAGACGGCCGAGCGCTTCACGGACCACGAGGGGGAGCCCGCCGTACAGCAGTACCTGCTGCTGGTCGGCGGACTGCGCACCCTCGCCCGCGGCGAGCACGAGCCGCATCTCGTCCTCGACGCCTTCCTGCTGCGCTCCCTAGCCGTGAACGGCTACGCGCCGAGCTTCAGCGACTGCGCCAAGTGCGGTATGCCCGGACCGAATCGGTTCTTCTCGGTGGCCGCGGGCGGTTCCGTCTGCGGCGACTGCCGGGTCCCCGGCAGCGTCGTACCCTCGGCAGGGGCCCTCGAACTGCTCAGCGCGCTGCTGACGGGAGACTGGGGGACCGCGGACGCGAGCGAGCCGCGGTACGTCCGGGAGGGCAGCGGCCTGGTGTCGGCCTATCTGCACTGGCATCTGGAGCGCGGTCTGCGCTCGCTGCGGTACGTGGAAAAGTAAGACAGAGCAAGCTAGAGGGAGACGAGAAGCACATGGTCGTACGCGGGATCCTGGGACGCCGGCGCCGCGAGTACAGCACGCCGGAACCGCATCCGTCCGGTGCCCGCGCGCCGAAGCTCCCCGGCGAGCTGGTGCCGAACCATGTGGCGATCGTCATGGACGGAAACGGACGGTGGGCCAAGGACCGCGGGCTGCCGCGGACCGAGGGCCACAAGGTCGGTGCCGAGCGCGTCCTCGACGTGCTGCAGGGCGCGATCGAGATGGGGGTCGGCGCCATCTCGCTGTACGCCTTCTCCACCGAGAACTGGAAGCGCTCGCCCGACGAGGTGCGCTTCCTGATGAACTTCAACCGCGACTTCATCCGCAAGACCCGGGACCAGCTCGACGAACTCGGCATCCGGGTCCGCTGGGTGGGCCGGATGCCCAAGTTGTGGAAGTCGGTGGCCAAGGAGCTCCAGATCGCCCAGGAGCAGACCAAGGACAACGACCGGCTGACCCTGTACTTCTGCATGAACTACGGCGGTCGCGCCGAGATCGCCGACGCCGCGCAGGCGTTGGCGGAGGACGTGAAGGCGGGCCGGCTCGACCCGTCGAAGGTCACCGAGAAGACCTTCGCGAACTACCTCTACTACCCGGACATGCCGGACGTGGACCTGTTCCTGCGGCCGAGCGGCGAGCAGCGCACGTCCAACTACCTGCTCTGGCAGAGCGCGTACGCCGAGATGGTCTTCCAGAACGTGCTGTGGCCCGACTTCGACCGGCGTGACCTGTGGCGCGCGTGCGTCGAGTTCGCCTCCCGGGACCGCCGCTTCGGCGGCGCCGTCCCGAACGAGCAACTGCTCGAGATGGAGGCCGCGATGAAGGGCCGCCCGGAGTAGGAACCGGACATGCGTGAAGGGGCACCCGGCAGAGGGTGCCCCTTCCACGGCGTCAGCCCTTGGCGGCGGCGCACTCCGCACACGTACCGAAGATCTCCACGGTGTGCGCGACGTTCACATAGCCGTGCTCCGCCGCGATCGCCTCCGCCCACTTCTCCACCGCCGGGCCCTCCACCTCGACCGCCTTGCCGCAGACCCGGCAGACGAGGTGGTGGTGGTGCTCTCCGCTGGAGCAGCGGCGGTAGACGGACTCGCCGTCGGACGTACGCAGGACGTCGACCTCACCGGCGTCGGCGAGGTTCTGCAGCGTGCGGTACACGGTGGTGAGCCCGACGGAGTCGCCCTTGTGCTTGAGCATGTCGTGGAGATCCTGCGCACTGCGGAACTCGTCCACCTCGTCGAGCGCGGCCGCCACGGCGGCACGCTGCCGGGTGGAGCGGCCCCGAACGGGCGATCCAGCGGTTGTCACCGTTGCCTCCTCACGTCTGCCCTTGCCCGGCCATTGTGCCAGTCCGGACCGTGCCCGGTCAGACGCCGACCTTTCCCTCCGGGCCGCGGGTGGCCGGAATCGCGCATTCGGCCGGGTCCCCGGCCGCCTGTGCCGCCGCCACCGCCCGGGCCCGGCGCCGGGCGAGTGGAGTGGCCAGCACCGTCAGCACGACGAACGCGCCGATCGTCAGCAGCACGATCGTCGCGCCGGGCGGCACGTCCTGGTAGTACGACGTCACCGTGCCGCCGATCGTCACACTCACCCCGATCGCCACCGCGATGGCGAACGTGGCCGCGAAACTGCGGCTCAGCTGCTGCGCGGCGGCCACCGGCACCACCATCAGCGCGGACACCAGGAGCAGGCCCACGACCCGCATGGCGACCGTGACCGTGACGGCCGCCGTGACCGCCGTGAGCAGGTTCAGGGCGCGCACCGGCAGACCCGTGACCCGGGCGAACTCCTCGTCCTGGCTGACCGCGAAGAGCTGGCGGCGCAGGCCGACGGTGACCAGGACCACGAAGGCCGCAAGGACGCAGATCGCCGTCACGTCGCTGTCGCTCACGGTCGAGAGCGAGCCGAAGAGGTACGACGTGAGGTTGGCGTTGGACCCGGTCGGCGCGAGGTTGATGAACATCACGCCGCCCGCCATGCCGCCGTAGAAGAGCATCGCGAGGGCGATGTCGCCGCGCGTCCTGCCGTACCAGCGGATCAGCTCCATGAGGACGGCGCCGACGACCGAGACGGCCATCGCCATCCAGACGGGGTTGGTGGACAGCAGGAAGCCGAGGCCGACGCCGGTCATCGCCACGTGGCCGATGCCGTCGCCCATCAGGGCCTGGCGGCGCTGCACGAGGTAGATGCCGATGGCGGGCGCGGTGATGCCGACCAGGACGGCGGCCAGCAGCGCCCGCTGCATGAAGGCGTAGTCGAGGATCTCCATCAGCTCAGCAGTCCCGTCCGGATCGGTTCGGCGTCGTGAGCCGCGTGGGGGTGTACGTGGTCGTGGCCGGGCAGGGCGTGCTGGCCCACGGCGCGCGGCGGCGGGCCGTCATGCAGGACACAGCCGTCCCGGAGCACCACCGCGCGGTCGATCAGCGGCTCCAGGGGGCCCAGCTCGTGCAGGACCAGCAGGACGGAGGTGCCCTGGGCGGCCTGCTCGCGCAGGGTCTCGGCCAGCACCTCCTGGCTCGCCAGGTCCACGCCCGCCATCGGCTCGTCCATGATCAGCAGTTCGGGCCCGGAGGCGAGCGCGCGGGCGATCAGCACGCGCTGGTGCTGGCCGCCGGAGAGGGCGTTCACGGAGTCCTTGGCGCGGTCGGCCATGCCGACGAGCTCCAGTGCGCCGCGTACGGCCGCGTGGTCGGCCTTGCGCAGCACGCCGAAGCGGGTCCGCGACAGCCGCCCGGAGGCCACGATCTCGGTCACCGTGGCGGGCACGCCGCCCGCGGCCGTGGTGCGCTGCGGTACGTAGCCGACGCGCGCCCAGGCGCGGAAGCGGCGGTGCGGAGTGCCGAAGATCTCGATCTCGCCTTCGCTGACCGGGACTTGGCCGATGATGCTGCGCACGGCGGTCGACTTGCCGGATCCGTTGGCGCCGAGCAGGGCGACGACCTCACCGCGGTGCACGGTGAGGTCGATGCCGCGCAGGACCGGGCGTGAGCCCAGCTCGGCCCGCACGCCGCGCAAGGAGATGACGGGCTCGCGCTCGCTCACGGTGTCCTCCGGGGTGGTCACTTGGCGCCCAGAGCCTTCTGCAGCGCCTTCAGGTTCGACTCCATGACCTGGAGGTAGTCGCTGCCCCTGGACTTGCCGGTGATGCCCTCGATCGGGTCGAGGACGTCCGTGGTGAGGCCCGCGTCGCTCGCGACGGTCTTGGCGGTCTTGTCGCTGACGAGCGTCTCGTAGAAGACCGTCGAGACGCCGTCGGCCTCGGCCATCTTCTCAAGGTCCTTCACGCGGTTCGCGCTCGGCTCCGACTCCGGGTCCAGGCCGTTGATGGCCTCCTCGGTGAGGCCGTAGCGCTCGGCGAGGTAGCCGAAGGCGGCGTGGGTGGTGATGAAGACCTTGGTCTTCGTGTCCTTCAGCCCGTCCCGGTACTGGGTGTCGAGTCCGCCGAGCTTCCCGACCAGCGACGCGGTGTTCTTCCGGTAGTCCGCGGCGTGCTGGGGGTCGGCCTTCTCGAAGGCCTTGCCGACGCCCTTGGCGACCTCGGCGTACTTCACCGGGTCGAGCCAGATGTGCGGGTCGGTGCCGCCGCTCTCCTCGCCCTGGGAGTCGTCGTGCTCGGCCGCGTGCCCGCCGACCTCGTTGCCGTGCTTCTCCAGGGTGGTCAGGGAGGCGGCGTCGATCTTCGTCCTGACGCCGGACTGGGCGACGGCGTCGTCCACGGCCGGCTGCAGGTTCTTGAGGTAGAGGACGGCGTCCGCCTCCTGGAGCTGCGCGGTCTGCCGGGCACTGATCTCCAGGTCGTGCGGCTCCTGGCCGGGCTGGGTCAGACTGGTGACGTGCACATGCGTGCCGCCGATCTCCTCGGCGAGGTACTGCATGGGGTAGAACGACGCCACCACGTCGAGCTTCCCGCCGCTCGTGCCCTCGGCCGCGGACGAGTCCGAGCAGGCGGAGAGGGTTCCGAGGCCGAGGGCGGTGGCCGCCGCGACCGCGGACCCGGATATGAGGCGTCGTCGTACGTTCATGACAGTCATTTTCAACAAATCTGGAAACGATTGTCAACAAGCCGGGTACCGGGACCCCGGCCGCGGACCGATTCGAGGGTGTCCGGACCCCGGCAGCCGGACCGATTCGAGGGTGTCCGGACCCTGGCAGCCGGACCGATTTGATACAGGGGTGGGCCCCGCCGGTAACCTGAAGCATTCGCCCGCCCGCCGCCCGACCGCCACCCCTCATCGCGGCGCAGGGCGCCGCCCTTGTCACTTGTCCATTCGTAATGAAGAGAGCACCGTGGCCGCCGACAAGATCGACACCATCGTCAGCCTGAGCAAGCGCCGTGGCTTCGTTTTCCCCTGTAGTGAGATCTACGGCGGCCAGCGCGCCGCCTGGGACTACGGCCCGCTCGGCGTCGAGCTGAAGGAGAACATCAAGCGCCAGTGGTGGCGTTACATGGTCACCTCCCGTGAGGACGTCGTCGGTATCGACTCGTCGGTGATCCTGGCCACCGAGGTCTGGGTCGCGTCGGGTCACGTCGCCACCTTCTCCGACCCGCTCACCGAGTGCACCTCCTGCCACAAGCGCTACCGCGCCGACCACCTGGAGGAGGCCTACGAGGCGAAGCACGGCCGCCTCCCGGAGAACGGCCTCGCCGACATCAACTGCCCCAACTGCGGCAACAAGGGCCAGTTCACCGAGCCCAAGCAGTTCTCGGGCCTGCTCGCCACCCACCTCGGCCCCACCCAGGACACCGGCTCGGTCGCCTACCTGCGCCCCGAGACCGCGCAGGGCATCTTCACCAACTTCGCCCAGGTCCAGCAGACTTCGCGCCGCAAGCCGCCGTTCGGCATCGCGCAGATGGGCAAGTCCTTCCGCAACGAGATCACGCCCGGCAACTTCATCTTCCGCACCCGCGAGTTCGAGCAGATGGAGATGGAGTTCTTCGTCAAGCCGGGCGAGGACGAGAAGTGGCAGGACTTCTGGATGCAGGAGCGCTGGAACTGGTACACCGGCCTGGGCCTGCGCGAGGAGAACATGCGCTGGTACGAGCACCCGGCCGAGAAGCTCTCGCACTACTCCAAGCGCACCGCGGACATCGAGTACCGCTTCCAGTTCGGCGGCAACGAGTGGGGTGAGCTGGAGGGCGTCGCCAACCGCACGGACTACGACCTCTCCGCGCACTCCAAGGCCTCCGGCCAGGACCTCTCCTACTTCGACCAGGAGGCCGGCGAGCGCTGGACCCCCTACGTCATCGAGCCCGCCGCCGGTGTCGGCCGCGCGATGCTGGCCTTCCTGCTCGACGCGTACGTCGAGGACGAGGCCCCGAATGCCAAGGGCAAGATGGAGAAGCGCACGGTGCTGCGCCTCGACCCGCGGCTGTCGCCGGTCAAGGTCGCGGTCCTGCCGCTGTCCCGCAACCCGGAGCTCTCCCCGAAGGCCAAGGGCCTGGCGACCGCGCTGCGCCAGAACTGGAACATCGAGTTCGACGACGCCGGCGCCATCGGCCGCCGCTACCGCCGCCAGGACGAGATCGGCACGCCGTTCTGCGTGACGGTCGACTTCGACACCCTCGACGACAACGCGGTGACCGTCCGCGAGCGCGACTCGATGAAGCAGGAGCGGGTCTCCCTCGACCAGATCGAGGGCTACCTGGCCGCCCGTCTGATCGGCTGCTGACCTCGGATGTGCTGAACGGCCGAAGCCCCCGGTTCCGTGACACGGAACCGGGGGCTTCGCCTTGCGCCGACCGCGGCGGGCGGGAGGTGGGGGACTCACCGCGCGGTGCGGCCGCTCAACGGCCTTGCAGGGCCTTGACGTTGTTCCCGAAGGTCCAGTTCTTGGCACCGTCCCAGTTGATGGACCAGGTCATCAGCCCCTTGAGGCTGGTGCCGTAGTGCTGCCAGGCCTGGGAGACCAGGCTCGGTGACATGTAGCCGCCGCCGGCGCCCGACTGGGCCGGGAGGCCGGGGACCTGCTTGTCGTACGGCACCTTGATCGTCGTCCCCTGCACGACCAGGCCCTTGTTGAGGCAGTCGGTCTGGGCCGTGAAGCCCTGGACGGTGCCGGCCGAGTACGAGTCGCCGGAGCAGCCGTACATGCTGCCGTTGTAGTACTGCATGTTCAGCCACCACAGCCGGCCGTTGTCCGCGTACTTCTTCACGATCGGCAGGTACGCGCCCCAGATCGAGCCGTAGGTGATGCTGCCGCCGGTGACGTACGCGGTCTCCGGAGCCATGGTCAGGCCGAAGCCGGCCGGCATCTGGGCGAGGATTCCGTCGATGATGCGGATCAAGTTGGCCTGGGACGTGGAGAGTTGGCCTATGTTTCCGCTGCCGACCAGGCCCGTCTCGATGTCGATGTCGATGCCGTCGAAGTTGTACTTCTTCAGGATCGGGACGATCGTCGAGACGAACTTGTTCGCCACGGTGGTCGAGCTGAGGTCGATGCCCGCCGCCGCACCGCCGATCGACATCAGGATCGTCTGGCCGGAGGCCTTCGCCGCGCACATCTCCGCCGGCGTCGCCACCTTCACGCCCGCGTCCATGCCGTCCTCCCACAGGGCCGTTCCGTCGGAGCGGATGACCGGGAACGCCGCGTTGATGACGTTGTAGCCGTGGGCGGCGATACGGGAGTCGGTGATCGGCGTCCAGCCGAAGGGCGGGTGGACGCCGTTGGACGAGCCGTCCCAGTTCTCCCAGTAGCCCTGGAGGACCTTGCCGGAAGGGCGGGACTTCACGGCGCAGGTGTCGGCCGCGGAGGCGCTGGGTGCGCCGAGGGTCATCAGCTGGGCGAGACAGGCCGCCGCGAGCGCGGCACCCATGAGGCGGAACTTCCGGCGGATCATGCGTGGCCTCCCGGTGGGGTGCGGTGAGGTGTCGTAGACATGACAGTGCCTGCGGTCCAGACCTTTCGTCAATAGGTCTGGACCAAAGCGAGCTGTCGCGGACGGTGGCCGACGCGTGACGGACGGCTCGTCGCAGACCGACTGACAGATGACAGCTGACAGATATTGAAATCTGTCAGCTGTCATGCCATCGTGGAGGTACGACACGGCACGACACCCCGCCGGGCGGGCGCACGCTCGCCCGGGTATCCAAGGAGTTCTCATGCGCACCCGCACCCTCGGGTCCACCGGTCCCCAGGTCTCCGCCCTCGGCCTCGGCTGCATGGGCATGTCCGCCCTGTACGGCGACGCCGACCGGGCCGAGTCCGTCGCGACCATCCACGCCGCCCTCGAAGCGGGCGTGACCCTGCTCGACACCGGCGACTTCTACGGCATGGGCCACAACGAGATGCTGATCGGCGAGGCCCTGCGATCCGCCCCGGCGGCCCGCCGCGAACAGGCCCTCACCAGCGTCAAGTTCGGGGCCCTGCGCGACCCGGACGGCGGCTGGTCCGGATACGACGGCCGCCCGGCCGCCGTGAAGAACTTCGCCGCCTACTCGCTCCAGCGGCTCGGCGTCGACCACATCGACGTCTACCGGATCGCCCGGGTCGACCCCGGCGTGCCCATCGAGGAGACGGTCGGCGCCATCGCGGAACTGGTGGCGGCCGGACACGTACGCCACATCGGGCTGAGCGAGGTCGGCGCGGACACCGTCCGCCGGGCCGCCGCCACGGCCCCCATCTCCGACCTGCAGATCGAGTACTCGCTGATCTCCCGCGGCATCGAGGACGAGATCCTCCCCGCCACCCGCGAGCTGGGCATCGGTGTCACCGCCTACGGAGTGCTGTCGCGCGGTCTGATCTCCGGCCACTTCACGCCCGACCGGCAGCTGGCAGCCAACGACTTCCGTGCCTTCAGCCCCCGCTTCCAGGGCGAGAACCTCCAGCACAACCTCTCCCTCGTCGAGGCGCTGCGGAAGATCGCCGAGCAGAAGGGCGTCAGTGTCGCGCAGATCGCGATCGCCTGGGTGCTCTCGCGCGGCGTGGACATCGTGCCGCTGGTGGGTGCGCGCCGCCGGGACCGGCTGAGCGAGGCGCTCGGCGCGCTGGACGTCACGCTGGACGCCGCCGACCTGGCCGCGATCGAGAGTGCCGTGCCGGCCGACTCCGCCGCGGGTGCCCGCTACCCCGAGGCGCAGATGGCGCACCTCGACAGCGAGCGCTGACCGGGCCCCCGGGTACGGTTTCCGGCATGGCACCGACCACCGAGACCCTGACCGCCGAGCGCATCCTCGAAGCGACCGAGGAGGTGCTGCGCCGCCACGGCCCCGCGAAGGCCACCGTGGTGGACGTGGCCCGCGCGCTCGGCGTCAGTCACGGCAGTGTCTACCGCCACTTCCGTACGAAGACGGCGCTGCGGGAGGCGGTGACGGAACGCTGGCTGGACCGCACCTCGCAGACGCTGTCCGGGATCGTCGCCGAGGACCGGGCCCCCGAGGACCGGTTGCGCGACTGGCTGTCGGGCCTGTTCGCGGCCAAGCGCCACAAGTCGGGCGACGATCCCCAGCTGTTCGCCACGTACATGGTGCTGATCGGCGAGACCAGTGAGGTCGTCGACCGGCACATCGCCGACCTCACCGGGCAGCTCGCCCGCATCATCGAGGACGGCGTCAGCGGCGGGACCTTCACGGCCGCCGACCCCGGGACCACCGCCCGCGCCGTCTTCGACGCCACCGGCCGGTTCCACGACCCCTGTTACGCCCGCGACTGGCAACAGCCGGGTATCGACGGGGAGTTCGAGGCGGTCGTGGAACTGGTGGTGCGGGGCCTGCGCGCCTGACGGCGGCTACCGCACCCGCTCACCGGCACCGACAAGGCGCCGCAGCTTCCCTCCACCATGATCGACCGGACAGGTCCTAGGCGGCGCAGAACTCGTTGCCCTCCGGGTCCCGCATGAGCCACCAGTGGCCGGCCGGTCCCTTGTCGAACTCGCTGACGCGGGTGGCGCCGAGGGACTCCAGGCGGGCGACGAGCGCGTCGAGGCCGCCCGGCTCGCTGTGGACGTCGATGTGCAGCCGGTTCTTCGTGGTCTTGGGCTCGGGGACGTCCTGGAAGAGGATCCGCCGGCCGTGGCCGACCCCGCTCGTCTCGTCGTAGGGGTCCTCGGGGTGCCGGATCGCCGCGTAGCCGCGGAAGACCCGGTGTCCGCCGTGCTCGGTGACCGCCTCCCCGGGGAGCCGGCCGGCGGCCAGCAGCCGGCCGATGAGGGGGCTCGGGTCCTCCACCTCGTACTCCAGCGCCGCGGCCCAGAAGTCCGCGAGCACGGATGCGTCCTGTGTATCGACGACCAGTTTCCAGTTCAGAGCTGCCATGTAACTGGTTATATTGGTTACATGGGGTCGACGTCCACCACCGCGGGCCTGTTGCTCAGTTCCCACAGCGGGGTCACCTTCCGCTTCGACCCGGGCGCGCTGTGTCTGGAGCTGCTCACCACGGGCGGCCCGGGCGCCTTCGCCCGGTACGAGGTGCTGCACGCGCCCGCCGACCTCGTCACCTGGGCGGACCGGTCACGGCTGACCCCGACGCCCGGCCTGGAGACAACCGACGACGAGGTGGCGGCCACCCGCCGGACGCGCGACGCGCTGTGGCGGGCGGTCCTCGCCCTGACACGCGGCGAGCCGGCCGCCCCCGGCGATCTGGATCTCGTCAACGAAGCCGCCGCCCGGCCCCCGCTCACGCCCGCCTTCGAAGCGGACGGTGCGCGCGGCTGGGCCGGGAGGGGGGACGGCACCCGCCTGCTCTCCACGGTCGCCCGCGACGCGATCGACCTGCTGACCGGCCCGTACGCACACCGCATCCGGATGTGCGCCGCCGACGACTGCTCACTCGTCTACGTCGACACCTCCCGGCCCGGCCGGCGCCGTTGGTGTTCGATGGAGCACTGCGGCAACCGCCACAAGGTACGGACCCTGCGCGCACGCCGGAGCGAAGGGGCGTCCGGGGAGGGGTGACCGCCAGGTCCTCGGGGCTCACCCCGCGGCTCTCAACTCCCGGGCCGCTACGGTCCCGAGGGATCCACCGTCGCCTGATGCGCCTCGGAGAGATGTTCCTCCGCCTTCAGCCAGGGCAGGAACTGCGCCGCTTTGCGCCATCCGCACGTATCGCATCTGATCGTCCGCTGCACGCCCGCGCGTTGCACATGTACGACGTGCTCGCGCCCGTGCTGGTCCCAGCGGCTTACCTTGCTCGTGTTGATCTGCAGCATGACACCTCCAGGTTGACCGCTCCGTCCGCGCAGCAAGGAGTGTGCAGCAAGACCAACATCAACGGGGGTTCTTCCACGGCGAGTTCACCGCGTGGTCGTTCCTGGTCCGGATCCGTCGCACCATGTGATCCGGATCCGACGCTCCGTGTCCGGAACGGCACTTGCGGCCGGTCGTGCGCGGCACACGCGGCGCACGACCCCCTAGCTGATCGTGCGCGGCAGACGCAGGCTGAGGGCGGTCGTCAGGGCCACCCCCGCCAGTTGCACGAGGAGGGTGATGACGAGGGCGTCCCGCATGCCCATGCCCGGGATCAGGGCCAGGAACAGGGAGCCGAGGGTCGCGACTCCCAGAGCCAGCGCGGACTGCTGGGTGGTGATCATGACACCGCTGCCGACGCCGCCCCGGTCCGGCGGGACCTCGGAGAGGATGATCCGGAAGAGGATGGGGAGTTGGAGCGCCTGCCCCGCACCGGCCACCGCGACGCCGGGCAGCAGTTCCGCCACTCCCAGGCCGGGCCAGGAACGCCAGGCCGCGAGGGCGATGAGCGCCACGCCGACCGTCTGGATCAGCCCGCCGACGGTGACGACCCGGGTGCCGTACCGGGCGACGAGCCGCGGGCCGCACAGGGAGACGACGAAGAAGACGACGGCCATCGGGGCGAGCGCCAGTCCCGCCCGGACCGGGCCGAGTCCCGCGCCCTCCTGGAGTGCCACCGCGATCACGAACATGAAGCCGCTGAAGCCGATCGAGAACGGCACGACCATCACCAGACCGCGGCGCAGCGAGGGCAGGGCGAGCAGGCTCGGCGGCACGAGAGGCGTACGGCCCTGCCGGTCGGCCCGGCGCTCCACGGCGTAGAAGGCGGCCGCAGCGAACGGGAACAGCACGAGCGAGAGCCAGGTCCACAGCGGCCAGCCCGCTGCCCGGCCCTCGGTCAGCGGAGCGAGCAGGGCCAGCAGCGAGACGGCGAGCAGGACCGTGCCGGGTCCGTCGACCGGCTCCGGGTTCGGCGAGCGGGTCTCCGGGACGGCGCGGGCGGCCAGGACCAGGCCGAGGATCACCACCGGCACGTTCACCAGGAACACCGACCGCCAGCCGCTGCCCGCGATGTCCGCCGCGACCAGGACGCCGCCGAGGATCTGCCCGGCCACCATGGAGAGGCCGGCCGTCGCGCCGTACAAGCCCATCGCCTTGGCGCGGCGCTGTCCGGCGGTCGCCGACTGGATGGTGGCGAGCACCTGCGGCAGCATCGCGGCGGCCGCCGCGCCCTGGGCGACGCGCGCCGCCACCAGCGTCCAGGCGGTCGGCGCCAGACCGCAGGCCAGTGAGGTCAGGCCGAAGGCGGCCATGCCGGCGAGGAAGAGCCGGCGGCGTCCGAACAGGTCGCCCAGCCGTCCGCCGAGGACGAGGAGGACGGCGTACGAGACGCCGTATCCGGCGATCACGAGTTCGAGGACGGCCTCGCTCGCGTGCAGATCCCGGCCCATCGTCGGCAGGGCGACATTGACGATGAAGAAGTCGATGAGAGGAAGGGCCGCGCCGAGCAGCACGGTGAAGAGCCCGAGACTGCCGAGTGCGGGTGGGGCGGGGGATCGGGCGGTACTACGGTCGAGAGTTCCGGTTTCGGTCACGTACCCAGCCTTGTCCCGATCTCAGCCTGGTACCAGAGTCTTCTTATCCTGGTAGCAGAAGTACCTGGAAACAGGGTGAGGAGTGCGGCAGGCTGGGAGCATGACGACCATGGCGCAGGAGCGGACGACAGCGGTACGGGGCGACGGCGGCCGGGCCTCGGAGATCCGGCGGCACGAGCTCGCCGCCTTCCTGCGCCACCGGCGCGAGCACGTCACGCCGGAGCGGGTCGGCCTGCCCCGCGGTCCCCGCAGGCGCACCCCCGGCCTGCGCCGCGAGGAGGTCGCCCAGCTCGCCGCGGTGGGCGTCACCTGGTACACGTGGCTCGAACAGGCCCGGGACATCCACGTCTCGGTGCAGGTGCTCGACGCCCTCGCCCGCACCCTGATGCTCGACCCCAGCGAGCGGCTGCACCTCTTCCAGCTGGCCGGGGCCGTGGACCCGGCGCCCACCTCGGCCGGTGCGTCGGTGACGCCCGCCCTGCGGGCCGTCCTGGAGCAGCTGGAGCCGTTCCCGGCCTGTCTGCAGAACAGCCGGTACGACATCCTCGCGTACAACCGCACCTACGGACTGCTGCTGTGCGACCTCGACGCCGTACCGCCCGAGGACCGCAACTGCATGGTGCTCGCGTACACGCACGAGGAATGGCGTTCGTCGATCGTGCATCTGGAGGAGACGGCCCGGGTCATGGCCGCCAAGTTCCGCGCGTCGATGGCCGGGCATCTCGCCGACCCCGCCTGGAAGGCGCTGCTGAAGCGGCTGCGGGCGGAGTCCCCGGACTTCTGCGAGGCGTGGGACCGGCACGAGGTGCTCGCGCCGGGCACCAAGCGCAAGGAGTTCCGCAACGCCCACGTCGGCCGGCTCACCGTCGACCACACCGACCTCTGGCTGAGCCCGGACACCGGGCCGCGCCTGGTGACGTACACGCCCGCCGACGAGGAGTCCCGCGAAGGGCTCGAGAAGCTGCGGGCGATCGCCATGGAGCGCGGGACCGCTGCCTAGCCTCCGGAGGCTCCGGGATCCCCGGACGGCCTCCGGGGTCCTCAGACCCGTACGCCCGCCGCGTCCTTGACCTCGGGCGTTCCCAGCCGCTCGGCGGCGCGCTCGGCCGTGCGGCGGGCCCAGCGGCCGCTCGTCAGCGCGCCGACGACCAGCACCGCGAGGCCGCAGCCGGTGATGATCCACCAGCCGGGCCGGGCGGCCGACACGAAGAACTCCCGGTACGCGGACGCGTCGACGCCGGAGGCGAGGACCGCGCCGACCACGGCGACGCCGAGCGTGCCGCCGATCTGCCGGCTGGTCGAGGCCACGGCGGAGGCGACACCGGCCTGGTCCCTGGGCATCCCGGAGACGGCGGTGTTGGTGATGGGCGCGTTGACGAAGCCGAAGCCGAGGCCGAAGAGGACATAGCCGATGACCAGGGTGACGTTCGACGTCTCGGCCTCGAAGGCGGCGAACAGGACCCCGCTCGCGGTCATCGCGACGCCCGCGACCAGCAGCGAGAAGCGGGGCCCGCGACTGCCGACGAGGCGGCCGGACAGAGGTGCGCAGACGAGGGTCATGGCGGCCATGGGGAGCATCCACAGGCCCGCGTGCAGCGCGTCCAGACCGCGCACGTTCTGCAGATAGAGCGTCGACAGGAAGAGGAAGCCGCTGAGCGCGGCGAACGCGCTGATGGCGATGACCGTGGCCCCGCTGAACGGCGCCGAGCGGAAGAACCGCAGGTCGATGAGGGGTTCGGCGCGCCGGGGTTCGTACCGCAGCAGGCCGAGCAGCGCGGCGAGGGCGACCACGCCGAGCGCGATGGTCTTGACGGCGCCGGAGGTCGGCGCCTCGATGATCCCGTACGTCAGCGAGCCGAGCAGGGCGATCACCAGGAGCTGGCCGACCGGGTCCGGGCGGCGCGCCCTGGGGGCGCGGGACTCGGGCACGTACCGCAGCGTGAGCAGCAGGGCGGCGAGGCCGACCGGGAGGTTGATCCAGAAGATCGAGCGCCAGCCGACCGAGTCCACGAGGAGGCCGCCGACCAGCGGACCCGCGGCCATGGATATGCCGACCACACCGCCCCAGACGCCGATCGCGCGGGCGCGCTCACGCGGCTCCGTGAAGGTGTTGGTGATGATCGACATCGCGACCGGGTTCAGCATCGAGCCGCCGACCGCCTGGACCATGCGGAAGACGATGAGCGATTCGAGGTTCGGGGCGATGGAGCACAGCAGTGAACCGAGGGTGAAGACGACCAGGCCCGCCTTGAAGACCCGGCGGCGGCCGATCCGGTCGGCGGTCGACCCCGCGAGCATCAGCAGCGAGGCGAGCACCAGCGTGTACGCGTCGATGGTCCACTGCAGGCCCGACACGCTCGCGTGCAGCTCCCGCTGCATCGAGGGCAGGGCGACGTTGAGAACCGTGTTGTCGAGGCTCACGATCAGCAGACTCATGCAGCAGATCGCGAGCACCAGCATGCGGCGGCGGTGGCTGAGCTCTGGCATTCCACCAGCGTAACGCCGAGTCGGTAGTGCGTCTAACTAATGACTGATACATGATCTTCCGTCTCGCGTGCCGGACGCGGGTGCCGGGGCCGCGCGAGAAGCGTCTCCCGGACGCCGGGTGCCGGCCCGCAATCGCACCGTCCGCCGGGCGCTGGCCGGGGCCCGCACGAGCACCGTCCGCCGTACGCGACAATGGGGGAATGTCCGCGCCCACCCTCGCCCCCGCGTCCCCGCTGTCGATCGGCCCCCACACGGTGCAGCCGCCCGTCGTCCTCGCGCCCATGGCCGGGATCACGAACGCGCCCTTCCGTACGCTCTGCCGGGAGTTCTCCGGCGGCAAGGGCCTGTTCGTCAGCGAGATGATCACCACACGGGCGCTGGTCGAGCGCAACGAGAAGACCATGCAGCTGGTCCGCTTCGACGCGAGCGAGCAGCCGCGCTCGATCCAGCTCTACGGCGTGGACCCGGCGACCGTCGGCAAGGCCGTCCGCATGATCGCGGAAGAGGACCTCGCCGACCACATCGACCTCAACTTCGGCTGCCCGGTGCCCAAGGTGACCCGCAAGGGCGGCGGCTCGGCGCTGCCGTACAAGCGGAACCTGCTGCGGGCGATCCTGCGGGAGGCCGTCGGCGGGGCCGGTGATCTGCCCGTCACCATGAAGATGCGCAAGGGCATCGACGACGACCACATCACGTATCTGGACGCCGGGCGGATCGCCGTCGAGGAGGGCGTGACGGCCATCGCGCTGCACGGCCGCACCGCAGCGCAGCACTACGGCGGCACGGCGGACTGGGACGCCATCGCGCGGCTGAAGGAGCATGTGCCCGAGATCCCGGTTCTCGGCAACGGCGACATCTGGTCGGCCGAGGACGCCGTGCGGATGGTGCGGGAGACGGGCTGCGACGGAGTGGTGGTCGGCCGCGGCTGCCTCGGCCGCCCCTGGCTGTTCGCCGACCTGGTGGCCGCCTTCGAGGGCCGCCCCGGGGACTACGCCCGCCCGGCCCTGCGCGAGGTCGCCTCGGTCATGGTCCGGCACGCGACCCTGCTCGGCGAATGGATCGGCGACGAGGCGCGCGGGGTCATCGACTTCCGCAAGCACGTGGCCTGGTACCTGAAGGGCTTCGCGGTCGGCTCCGAGCTGCGCAGGCGTCTCGCGATCACCTCGTCGCTGGCCGAACTGCGGGACGGGCTGGACGAGTTGAACCTCGACCAGCCCTGGCCCGCCGGCGCCGACGGGCCCCGCGGCCGCACCTCGGGCAACAACAGGGTCGTCCTGCCGGACGGCTGGCTGAAGGACCCGTACGACTGCGCGGGCATCACGGAGGACGCCGAACTGGACACGTCCGGCGGCTGACCGCCGGACGGGCCCGGGTGACGGCTCAGCCGCAGTGGCCGTGACCGTTCGCGAGGACGCCGTCGATGGCGGTCGTCCACTGGATGCACTGGCCCTTCGCGTCCAGGTAGACGGGCCCGGCATACGTCGAGTACGAGCCGCTGTCCGTCACGCTCGGGGCGCCGCGACCGGCGTCGATGTTCAGCGTGACGGCCATCCACACCGGCGTGCCCGGGTTGGTGCGGATCGAGACCGCACAGTTCTTGCCGGTCGCCTTGCTGTAGGTGACGTAGACCGTGCCCTTGTCGGGGACCGGCGTGGAGTCGATGACGGTGTAACCGGCGCCGCAGACGCCGTTGTAGGCCGCCTGCGCGGTGGCGTCGGCCGCGGCGACCGCGGTCGTGCGGGGTGCCGCGGCGGCCGGGCCGGCGATGACGGCGGTGGTGCCGAGAGCGGCGACGGCCAGCGCGGCGGCCGTGATGGTGCGACGAGAAGTGTTCATGGTGTTCCCCCGTGGTCGGTGGTCGGTCAACTGGTGCCTGTTGCTTACGTGTGGTGAGACCAGGCGACCCGGGGGTTGGTTGTGGGCTCGTGTGTCACCGCTGTGTCACCGCTCCGTCACCGGCGTCGGGACATGCGGCGCAGCCTGCTCAGGCGCCTCCCACCGCGGTGAGCAGGGCCAGCGGGGCGGCCGCCGAGCGGGCCTCCCTGACGCACGCGTGCGGGTAGGGCACCGGCTCGGCGTGGGTGTCACGGCCGTAGCCCGCGAGGACCTCCGGGAGGCGGTGGCCGGCCGCGGTGGCCGCGTCGACCAGGGCGTGGGCGACCGTGCGCGCCTCGTCGTGCAGGCCGTAGCGGGCCAGGCCGAGCGTGATCAGCGCGTTGTCGTGGGGCCAGACCGAGCCCCGGTGGTACGACAGCGGGTGGTACGCGGCCTGTCCGGCGGCGAGGGTGCGTACGCCCCAGCCGGAGAAGAAGTCCGGTTCCAGGAGCCGGCGGCCGACCAGTTCGCCGTACTCCTTGTCCAGGAGCCCCGACCAGAGCAGATGGCCCGCGTCGGAGGCGAGGGCGTCGACATGGCGGCCGTCGCCGTCCAGCGCCAGCGCCGGGAAGGAGTGCTCCGCCATCCAGAAGTCCCGCTGGAAGCGGTCGCGCAGATCGCCCGCCGCCTGCTCCAGCAAGGCCGCGTAGACCTCGTCGTCCCAGACGGTCCGCGCGAGGTGGGCGGTGCGGCGCAGCGCGTCGTACGCGTACCCCTGCGCGCCGGCCGCCATCACCGGCCCGGTGGCCCGGCTGCCGTCGGCCGAGCAGATGGCGCCGGGGGAGTCCTTCCAGTTCTGGTTGGCGAGGCCGCCCTCGTCCGCGCGGTAGACGAGATAGCCGCGGGAGGTCAGCCCGCCGTGGTCCAGCATCCAGCCGATGGCCGCCCGGGCGTGCGACTCCAGACGCCGGGCCGGCTCGACGTCACCGGTCTGCTCGACATAGGCGCCGAGCAGGACGAGGAACAGCGGCGTGGCGTCCACCGAGCCGTAGTAGCGGCCGAACGGCACCTGGCCGAAGTGCGCCAGCTCGCCGTACCGCACCTCGTGCACGATCTTGCCGGGCTGGGCGACCGGTCCCGTACCCGTCTCGGTCGCCTGGGTGGCGGCGAGCGCGGGCAGCGTGGCGGCGGCGAGCTGCGGCCGGTAGGGGAGCGCGAAGAGCGAGGTGAGCAGGGCGTCGCGGCCGAGCAGGGTGAGGAACCAGGGGGCGCCGGCGGCGGGGACGAGCAGCTCCTCGCCGTCCGGGCCGTCGGCCGGGACCTGGAGGACCGCCAGGTCGGACAGTCCCCGCGCGCAGGCCGCGGCGAGCTCGGGCCAGCCTGTGGGGAAGGGCACGCCCTCCGCGAACTGTCCTTCCAGTGCAAGGAGTTGCTCGTTGGCTGCGGCGGGGGAGCGCGGCACGCGCGGCTGCCGGCTCGCGCCGTGCGGACGCGCCGCGACCCGCAGCGACAGCTCCGCCGAACCGTGCGGTTCGAGGTCGAGGGCCCACACGAGGCGGCGGGCGCCCGTGCCCGTCTCCTCGACGCCGTCCGGCGCGGGCTCGGACGTGACCGTCGTACAGGACCGCCACTCACCGCGCTGGTAGCTGAACTCCACGCCGTCGTCGAGGACTTGGCGGGAGCGCACGGCACCGGTCTTGGTGTAGGTGCGGTGGTCGGAGCGCAGCTCGAACTGGTCCGTGAAGTCGGCGTCGGCGGTGACCGCGATCCGGACCGTGGTGGGCGTGGAGCGGTTGCTGGTGACGCGCAGCGCCTCCACGAACGCGCCCTCGGCGACGGCCTGTTCCCGGAACAGCGTGTACGCCGGCGGCTCCTGGCGTCCGCCGCGCGGCACCAGCACACAGCGTGCCGTGTCCCCGTCCGCGACCGGGGTGAGCGCCTCGGGCACCGCGCCGTCGACGGTCAGCTGCCAGCGGCTCAAGTGCCGTGCGTCCCGCACGAACAGGCCGTCCGGAGCGCCCTGTCCGCGCACCCCGCTGATGTCCCCGCCGTCGCCCACGGCGGCGAACGTCCCCCCGCGCACGAGCAGATGATGCCGGTCCGTCATCGCCGGTCCCCTCCCTTGTCACCCATGTCGAACGTGCCGGACCCCGTCGAGGACACGTCGGCCACGCCGTGTCCCGGGGGCTCGTGAAGCAGATCGAGCGTGACCGCGGCCGTCCAGCTGAAGCCGAGCGCCCCACAGCCCTCGCCGGTGTACGGATCCACGTACTCGGCGAATCCGGACTCGCCGGCCGTGTCGAGCAGCGCGGTCCGCAGCGTGTCCGCCCGGCCGTGCTCCCCGTGCAGCCGCAGTCCGCGCTCCAGCAGCCAGTTGGTGTTGAACCAGGCCGGCCCGCGCCAGTACCGGTGCGGGTCGAACGCCTCGCCGGTGAGGTCGTAGCTCGGCACCAGCCGGGCGGCCGAGCCGAGGCCGAAGTGCGGGCCGTGGACGGTGCGCACGAGCGCCGCGGCGACCTCGCGGGGGAGTGCGGGCAGGATCAGCGGCACCAGGCCGGCGACCCCGCGCTCGGGGATCAGCTCCCCATGCACGTCCCGGCAGAAGAACATGGACCGCGCCGGGTCCCACAGCCGCTCCACCAGGGCCCCGGTCAGCCGCTCCGCGCGGGTGTGCCGGGCCGTCCCGGTCGCGCCCAGCTCGCGCGCGATCCGGGCCAGGGCGTGCTCCGAGGCGATCAGCAGGGCGTTGAACGCCGGGTCCTCGACCGCGAACTCGCCCACCCCGTCCGCGTACCCGCGGTCGCGGTAGTCGGCGGCCAGCCGCACATACCGTCCGTAGTCGAGATCCGTCGGGCGGTCCTCGGCAGCCCCGTGGTCGAGGTCCGCCCGGCGGAAGGAGCGGGGCGCGGCCGGCGTGACCCGGCTCAGCGGCGCGTCCCAGCAGGGGCTGTTGTCCATGCCCTGCTCCCAGGGGTGCACCACGGAGGCGAGGCCGCCGCCGCCCAGGTCCCGGCGGTGCAGGAGGTAGCGGTGCCAGGCCGCGAGCCGCGGATAGACCCGGGGGAGGAAGCCGCGGGCCCGCGACAGGCCCGGGTCGGCGCAGTGCACCAGCCAGGCGGCGAGCGCGTGCACCGGTGGCTGCACGATGCCCGACGTCTGTACGGTGCGCGGGGCGCCCGCGGCGCGCCCCGCGGTCGAGGAGCGCCAGAAGTCCGGGCTCGGGAAGTACGCGTCCAGCGGCACGGAGGGGTTGAAGACGATGTGCGGGATCCGCCCGTCCGCCCACTGGGCGGTCAGCAGCGTCTCCAGTTCCGTCTGGGCCCGTAAGGGGGACAGATGGCGCAGGCCGATCGCGATGAAGGCCGAGTCCCAGGACCACTGGTGCGGATACAGGCCGCGCGAGGGCACGGTGGACGCCCCGGTCCAGTTCCCGTTCAGCACCCGGGCCGCCCTGAGGTGCAGCGAACCGGACAGGTCGGCCGGATCGTATACGACCGTCGCGGACGAAACGATCTCGCCGGGACCGGCCGCGGGAGGCGGTCCCGAGGTGCGCACGGGGGTGGTGATTCCCGTGCGACGGGCGGTGAGCTGGGTTGTGCGGTCCACTCAGGTCTCCCCGAATACATCCTGCCGACCAGTTCGGCACTAGCTACCGTAGGGTTACGTCTATTTAACACGCAAAACTCAATATGTAATGCAGAGTTGGTGAACGCAAGAGGGTGGGCATGACAGGAAGGGCGGCGAAGGCCATGAGGGCCGGGAACCAGGCAAGCGCCGGAGAACTGCTCGAACTCGTGCGCAGCGGCCGGGCCACGACGCGCGGCGCGCTGCAACAGGCCACCGGTCTGTCCCGGGCGACCGTCGGGCAGCGCCTCGACCGGCTGTTCCGCGCGGGCTGGCTGCGCGAGGGCGCGGGCGGCCCGGTGGACTCGCCGCTCGGCGGCCGGCCGTCCATCACGCTCGAATTCGACGACGCCCACGCCGTCGTCCTCGCCGCGGACCTCGACACCCGGCACGCGCGCGCGGCCGTCCTCACCCTGACCGGCGAGATCCTGGCCGAGCGCATGGGTGTTCTCGTCATCGACGACGGGCCGGAAGCGGTGCTCGGCGAACTCGGCCGGTGGCTGGCCGAGCTGGTGCAGAAGTCGGGGCGCAGCGCCGGCGCGGTGTGCGGGATCGGGCTCGCGGTCCCGGGACCCGTGGACACCGACAGCGGCCGGGTCGTACAGCCGCCGATCATGCCGGGCTGGGACGGCTACGACATAAGAGGCCGCCTCGGCCGCGCCTTCGCCGAGCACGCGGGCACCGACGCGGGCGCCCCCGTGCCGGTCCTCGTCGACAACGACGCCAACCTGATGGCGTACGGCGAACAGCGCACCGGATATCCGGACTGCTCGGCGTTCGCCCTGGTCAAGGTCTCCACCGGAATCGGCGCCGGAGTCGTGGTCGGCGGCTCCGTCTACCGGGGCATCGACGGGGGCGCCGGGGACATCGGGCACATCCGCGTGCCGGGCGGCGCCGACGCGCTGTGCAAGTGCGGCTCGTACGGCTGTCTGGCCGCCGTCGCGAGCGGTGGCGCGGTGGCGCGGCGGCTGGCCGAGGCCGGGGTGTCCGCCGCCTCGGGCTCGGACGTGCGCGCGCTGCTGGCGGCCGGTCACCCGGAGGCCGTCGCGCTCGCACGCGAGGCCGGCCGGCATGTCGGTGACGTGCTCGCGACCGTGGTGACCCTGCTCAATCCCGGCGTCCTGATGATCGCCGGGGATTTGGCCGGAACCCACTTCCTCACCGGCGTCCGCGAGCTGCTCTACCAGCGGGCGCTGCCCCGCTCCACCGCTCATCTGGACGTGGTGACCGCGCGGCTCGGGGAGCGGGCCGGGCTGGTCGGCGCCGGGGCGCTGGTCGTGGAGCATCTGTACGCGCCGGAGCGGGTGGAGCAGCGGCTCGCCGCGCTCGGCGTATGACGTCCGTGTGACGTGTCCACGAGGCGGTCCGCATGGTGAAATCCGGTCGCTCGACGGGCGTGATTCTCGCCACTCTGATAGGGGTGGCGCTCAGATGAGCGATTCATCAGCGGTTGCACTTCCCTAAGGGGTGGCACTCAGTGCCACCCCTTGATCGTTCACCGAATGAACTCAGGCGCGCCGAGTGCCGCTCAGAAGAGCGCTTATCGCGATCTACGGGTGTTGATTCATTCAAGAAGTGAAAACATCAGCTCAACTTGGCTTGCCAACCTTTGACTTTCGATCTGCTGGCGGACGGGTGGTTACAGGCGCATGACGCGCAAGTGGACGTACCCAGATGCCTTCGATCTGGGTATGTTCCCCGACGTCAGGGCAGCCACCGCGACGTCGAGGAGTCGAGACTCGTGTCGGAAAACAAAGATCCCCACGTAGCTGAGAACGGCGACAGTGGCGGTGAGGACGTGAAGTTCGTCTACGACTTCACCGAGGGCAACAAGGACCTCAAGGACCTCCTCGGCGGCAAGGGCGCGAACCTCGCCGAGATGACCAACCTGGGCCTTCCCGTGCCTCCGGGCTTCACCATCACCACCGAGGCCTGCAAGACCTACCTCGACAGCGGCGACGAGCCCGCGGCACTGCGTGACGAGGTGACGGCCCATCTCGACGCCCTCGAGCAGACGATGGGCAAGAAGCTCGGACAGGCCGACAACCCCCTTCTGGTATCCGTCCGTTCGGGTGCGAAGTTCTCCATGCCGGGCATGATGGACACCGTCCTGAACATCGGGCTCTCCGACAAGTCGGTGCAGGGCCTGGCCCAGCAGGCCGGCGACGAGCGCTTCGCGTGGGACTCGTACCGCCGTCTCATCCAGATGTTCGGCAAGACGGTCCTCGGCGTCGACGGCGACCTCTTCGAGGAAGCGCTGGAGGCGGCCAAGGCGGCGAAGAAGGTCACGGTCGACACGGACCTCGAAGCGGCGGACCTCAAGAAGCTCGTCACCAAGTTCAAGAAGATCGTCAAGACCGAGGCCGGGCGGGACTTCCCGCAGCAGCCGCGCGAGCAGATGGACCTCGCCATCCACGCGGTCTTCGACTCCTGGAACACCGACCGGGCCAAGCTCTACCGCCGTCAGGAGCGCATCCCGCACGACCTCGGCACGGCCGTCAACGTCTGTTCCATGGTCTTCGGCAACCTCGGCCCCGACTCCGGCACCGGCGTCGCCTTCACCCGCGACCCCGCCTCGGGTCACCAGGGCGTCTACGGCGACTACTTGCAGAACGCGCAGGGCGAGGACGTCGTCGCGGGCATCCGCAACACGGTCCCGCTCGCCGAGCTGGAGCAGATCGACAAGACGTCGTACGACCAGCTGATGCAGATCATGGCGACGCTGGAGAACCACTACAAGGACCTCTGCGACATCGAGTTCACCATCGAGCGCGGCCAGTTGTGGATGCTCCAGACCCGCGTCGGCAAGCGGACGGCCGGAGCCGCCTTCCGTATCGCCACGCAGCTGGTGGACCAGGGCCTGATCGACGAGGCCGAGGCGCTCCAGCGCGTCACCGGCGCGCAGCTCGCGCAACTGATGTTCCCGCGCTTCGACGACCAGGCGAAGGTCGAGCAGCTCGGCCGGGGCATCGCCGCCTCGCCCGGCGCCGCGGTCGGCAAGGCGGTCTTCGACTCGTACACCGCGATCAAGTGGTCGCGTTCGGGCGAGAAGGTCATTCTGATCCGCCGGGAGACCAACCCCGACGACCTCGACGGCATGATCGCGGCCGAGGGCATCCTGACCTCCCGCGGCGGCAAGACCTCCCACGCGGCCGTGGTCGCGCGCGGCATGGGCAAGACCTGTGTCTGCGGCGCCGAGGAGCTCGAGGTCGACACCAAGCGGCGCCGGATGACCGCGCCGGGCGGTGTGGTCGTCGAGGAGGGCGACGTCGTCTCCATCGACGGCTCCAGCGGCAAGGTGTACCTGGGCGAGGTCCCGGTGGTGCCCTCCCCGGTCGTCGAGTACTTCGAGGGCCGGATGCACGCCGGCGCCGACGACGCCGACGAGCTGGTCGAGGCCGTGCACCGGATCATGGCGTTCGCCGACCGCAAGCGCCGGCTGCGGGTGCGGGCCAACGCGGACAACGCCGAGGACGCGCTGCGCGCCCGCCGTTTCGGCGCCCAGGGCATCGGCCTGTGCCGCACCGAGCACATGTTCCTCGGCGACCGGCGCGAGCTGGTGGAGCGGCTGATCCTGGCGGACACCGAGGCCGAGCGCGAGGAGTCCCTGAAGGAGCTCCTGCCGCTGCAGAAGCAGGACTTCGTGGAGCTCCTCGAGGCGATGGACGGGCTGCCGGTGACGGTCCGCCTGCTCGACCCGCCGCTGCACGAGTTCCTGCCCGACATCACCGAGCTGTCGGTGCGCGTCGCGCTCGCCGAGTCCCGCAAGGACTCCAACGAGAACGACCTGCGGCTGCTCCAGGCGGTGCACCGGCTGCACGAGCAGAACCCGATGCTGGGCCTGCGCGGTGTCCGTCTCGGCCTGGTCATCCCCGGCCTGTTCACCATGCAGGTGCGGGCGATCGCGGAGGCCGTCGCCGAGCGCAAGGCGGCGAAGGGCGACCCGCGGGCGGAGGTCATGATCCCGCTGGTCGGCACGGTCCAGGAGCTGGAGATCGTGCGCGACGAGGCCGACCAGGTCATCGCCGAGGTCCAGGAGGCCACCGGCACCGAACTGAAGCTCGCCATCGGCACGATGATCGAGCTGCCGCGGGCCGCGCTGACCGCCGGCCAGATCGCCGAGGCCGCGGAGTTCTTCTCCTTCGGCACGAACGACCTCACGCAGACGGTCTGGGGCTTCTCCCGCGACGACGTGGAGGCCAGCTTCTTCACCGCGTACCTGGAGAAGGGCATCTTCGGGGTCTCCCCCTTCGAGACCATCGACAAGGAGGGCGTCGGCAAGCTCGTCCGGGACGCCGCGATCGCCGGCCGCGAGACCCGGCCCGACCTGAAGCTCGGCGTCTGCGGCGAGCACGGCGGCGACCCGGAGTCGGTCCACTTCTTCCACGAGGTGGGACTGGACTACGTGTCCTGCTCGCCCTTCCGGATCCCGGTGGCCCGTCTCGAAGCGGGCCGGGCGGCCTCGCAGTCGCAGGGCAGCGACCACCGGTAACGGTCTCCGGAGCCGCCGCCGGTCATCCTGACCCTCACCGACGCGGCCGTGGCTCCGGCGCGCAAGACGAAGGGGCGGCACCCTGTGCGGGGGTGCCGCCCCTTCGGCGCGTGCCCGTCCCGCACACGGGCGGGGCGGGTGCCCGTCGCGCGTACGGCCGGTGCGTGCCTGTCCCGCGTACGGCCGGCGCGTGCCCGTCCCGCATACGGCGGCCGGGGGCGCCGCGCGGCATACGCTGGGGCCACCGGGCACACCCACGCCGGGACACCGAGAGGGAGTTCGGCCATGACGGGCTGGAACGCGAGCGACATCCCCGACCAGAGCGGCCGCATCGCCGTCGTCACGGGGGCCAACAGCGGCCTCGGATACGTCACGGCCCGGGAGCTGGCCCGCCGGGGCGCCCGGGTGCTGCTCGCCTGCCGCAGCGCGGCACGCGGGGCCGAGGCGGGCGACCGGCTCGTGGCCGACGTACCGGGCGCGGACGTGGAGTTCGTACGGCTGGATCTCGGGGACCTGGCTTCCGTACGGGAGTTCGCGGCCGCGTACCCCTACGAGCGGCTCGATCTCCTCGTGAACAACGCCGGTGTCATGGCGCTGCCCCTGGGCCGTACCGCCGACGGGTTCGAGACCCAGTTCGGCGTCAACCACCTCGGGCACTTCGCGCTCACCGGGCTGCTCCTGCCCGCCCTGCTGGCCACGCCCGGCGCCCGCGTCGTGACCGTGTCGAGCATGATGCACGTGCTGTCCAACATCGACCTCGATGATCTCAACAGCGAGCGCTCCTACCGGCGTTGGACCGTCTACGCCCGCTCCAAGACCGCCAACCTCCTCTTCACCCACGAACTCGCCCGGCGGCTGGCCGCCGCGGGGTCCGACGTCGTGGCGGCCGCCGCGCACCCCGGCTACGCCTCCACCAACCTGCAGACCGCCGGGCCGAAGCTGGAAGGCCGCAAGGGGGCCGAGCGGGTCATGGAGATCGGCACCCGGATCCTCGGGCAGAGCGCCGACGCCGGAGCGCTGCCCTCGCTGTACGCGGCCACCGCGCACGGCGTCCGCCCGGACTGCTTCGTCGGGCCGTCGTTCGCGATGTGGCGCGGCGCGCCCGGCAAGTCCCGGCGCGCCCCCTGGACGCGCGACGACCGGGCCGGTGAGCGGCTGTGGGCCGCGTCCGAGCGGCTGACCGGCGTGCCGTACGACGCGCTCAAGGTGTGACGGGGCCGGAGCCTCCCCGCGGCGCCCTCCAGCTCGCCCGAACCGCCCCCTGCCGACCCGGTGACCGCGGAGAGAGGCCATGGGCCCGCTTGCGTGCCGTGACATGCCGTCGCAACATCACCTTCGTAATCGACCTGCATGGTTGATCGTTGGGCCGTGCGACGACCACGTCATTCAGGGGGCACACCATGACCATCAGCCGCAGGGGACTCCTCAGGGCGGGCGCCGGAGCCGGTGCGGGACTCGGACTGCTCACCGCGTGCGGGTCCAACACCGGCCGGGACGACGGGAGTTCGTCCGGGCCGAAGCTGTCGCAGTGGTACCACCAGTACGGCGAGTCGGGCACCGAACAGGCCGTGAAGCGGTACGCCGCCGCGTACGAGAAGGCCGATGTCACCGTCCAGTGGCGGCCCGGCAACTACGACCAGCAGACCGCCGCCGCGCTGCTCACCGACTCCGGCCCGGACGTCTTCGAGGTGAACGGCCCCACCCTCGACCAGATCCAGGGCGGGCAGGTCGTCGACCTCACCGGCCTGCTCGACGGGGTCAAGGACGACTTCAACCCGGCGGTGCTAGCGCCGAAGACGTACGACGGGAAGATCTGGGGCATCCCGCAGGTCATCGACATGCAGCTGCTCTACTACCGCAAGAGCCTGCTCAAGGACGCGGGCGTGGAGCCGCCCGAGACCCTGGACCAACTCGTCGACGCGGCCAAGGCGTTGACCACCAAGAGCGTCAAGGGTCTCTTCCTCGGCAATGACGGCGGTGCCGGCGTCCTCGGCGGAACGCCCCTCTACGCGGCCGGACTCCAGCTCGTCACCGACGGCGGCAAGGTCGGCTTCGACGACCCCGCGGCCGCCACCGCACTCGGCAAACTCCACCGGCTCTACGCCGACAAGTCTCTCCTCCTCGGCGCGCCCACCGACTGGTCCGACCCCTCCGCCCTCCTCCAGGGACTGACCGCGATGCAGTGGTCGGGGCTGTGGGCGCTGCCCCAGGTCCAGAAGGAACTCGGCGACGACTTCGGCGTCCTGCCCTTCCCGAAGGACGGCTCCGCGGGACAGCCCTCGGTGCCCGTCGGCGCGTACGGAGCCGCCGTCAGCGCGCGCGGCCGGCACCGGGAGGAGGCCAAGGACTTCGTGAAGTGGCTGTGGGTCGAACGCGCCGACTATCAGGAGGACTTCGCCCTCTCCTACGGCTTCCACATCCCGGCCCGGATCTCCCTCGCCAAGAAGGCGGACAAGCTGAAGGAGGGCGCCGCCGCGGACGCCGTCCGCTTCACCACCGACCACGGGTACGCCCAGCCCCTGCTGTGGACCCCCGCCGCCCAGACCGCCTATCAGGACGCCCTCAGCCGGATCATCAAGGACGGCGCCAACCCGGAGAGCGAACTCAGGAAGGTCGTACGGAAGGTGTCGGCCGAACTCGACCGGGTGAAGAAGAAGTCGTGACGTCGGCCACGCGGGAGGCAGCGTCCGGGCGACGGACGGGAACGGCGGAGCGGGCCGGTGCGGCGCGGCGGACCGCCGTCCGGCGCGCACGGAACAGGACGCTCTGGTTCTGGATCTTCGTCGGTCCCTTCGCCGTCGGCCTCGGCCTCTTCACCTATGTCCCGCTCGCCTGGAGCGTCGGCCTCAGCTTCTTCGACGCGCACAACACGGTCACGCCGACCGACTTCGTGGGCCTGGACAACTACACGGCGATGCTGTCGGACGACGCCTTCACCGACAGCCTGTGGACCTTCCTGGTCTTCACCGCCTTCATCGTGCCCGCGACCTTCGTGCTCTCGCTGGCCCTCGCGCTGATGGTCAACCGGCTGCGCCGCGCCCAGGCGTTCTTCCGGTCCGTCTTCTTCCTGCCCGCGGCCTGCTCGTACGTCGTCGCGGCGCTCATCTGGAAGATGTCGATCTTCAACGGGGTGCGGTTCGGGCTGGCCAACACCGTGCTCGGCTGGTTCGGCGGCGAGCAGACCGCGTGGCTGTCGACGACCGATCCGCCCTGGTACTGGCTGGTCATCGTGACCGTCCGGCTCTGGCTCCAGGCCGGTTTCTACATGATCCTCTTCCTCGCCGGGCTGCAGCGGATCAGCCCCACGCTGTACGAGGCGGCGGCGGTCGACGGGGCCCGGCCCGGCTGGCAGGTCCTGCGGCACATCACCCTGCCGCAGCTGCGCGCCACCTCCGTCGCCGTCGTCCTGCTCCTGGTCATCAACGCCTTCCAGGCCTTCGACGAGTTCTACAACCTGCTCTCGGACTCCCGCGGTTACCCGCCCTACGCCCGCCCGCCGCTCGTCTACCTCTACTACACCGCCCTCGGGCAGGGGCAGAACCTCGGCCTGGGCAGTGCGGGCGCGGTGATCCTCGCCCTGATCATCGCGGTGGTCACGATCGGCCAGGCCACGTGGTTCGGCCTCGGCAGGAGGGAGGAGTGATGCGCACGAAGGACGAGGCGGCGGTACGGGCCGGGCGGGCGCTGCGGCTCGTGCTGCTGATCGCGCTGGCCCTGCTGTTCCTGATCCCCTTCTATCTCCTGGTCCGCAACGGGCTGTCCAGCGAGCGGGACATCACCTCGCCGGAGTGGACCTTCTTCCCGTCGGAGCTGCGCTGGTCGAACGTGCGCGAGCTGTTCGACGACACGTCCGTGCCCTTCGCGCGCTCGCTGCTCAACTCCGCGCTGATCGCGGTCGCCACCACCCTCGGCACGCTGGTCCTCGCCTCACTCGCGGGATACGGGCTGGCCCGCATCCCCTACCGGCACGCGAACAAGGTCTTCTACGCGTTCCTCGGCACCCTGATGGTGCCGGCGGCCGTCACCTTCGTACCGAGCTTCGTGCTGGTCTCCTCGCTGGGCTGGATCTCCACCCTGCGCGGGCTGATCGTCCCGACGCTCTTCTCCGCCTTCGCCTGCTTCGTCTTCCGGCAGTACTTCCTCGGCTTCCCACGGGAGTTGGAGGACGCGGCCCAGGTCGACGGACTCGGCTACTGGCGTACGTACTGGCGGATCGTCGTCCCGAACGCCCGGCCCGTCTTCGCGGCCGTCGGCACGATCGTCTTCATCGGTGCCTGGAACTCCTTCCTGTGGCCGCTGGTCATCGGCCAGGACCGCGACGCCTGGACGGTGCAGGTGGCGCTGTCGTCCTTCACGACGTCCCAAGTGATCCGGCTGCACGAGCTGTTCATCGCCGCGGCCGTGTCGATCCTGCCGTTGCTGGTGGTGTTCCTCTGCTTCCAGCGGTGGATCGTGGCGGGGGTGGAGCGGTCAGGGATCGACGACTGACCGGCCGGAGGGCGCCTTTCAGAGGGAGCCGCCGCTGTCGATCACCAGGTCCGTGCCGACGACCGAGGCCGCGTCGTCGGACGCCAGGTACAGCACCGCGGCGGCCACCTCCTCGGTCGCCGAGACCCGGCCGAGCGGCAGTTGGTGCCGGACGCGCTCCCCGCGCTCGGCCTCGCTCTCGCCGGGCCGCAGCGACATGGCGGTGGCGGTGGCGCCGGGACTGACGGCGTTGATCCGGACCCCTTCGGCGATGTGGTCCAGGGCGGCCGCGCGGGTCAGCGCGGCGACGGCGGCCTTCGAGGCGGCGTAGGCGGCGACTCCGGGGCGGCGGGTGTGCATGCCCATGTTCGAGGCGATGTTGACGATCGTGCCGCCGGCCGGCTGTGTCCGCATCCGGCGGATCTGCGCCCGCAGGGCGAGGAACACACCGGTGACGTTGATGTCGAGCTGGGTGTGCCAGTCGTCCTCGGCGAGGTCGGCGAGCGGCGCTCCGCCGCGGAAGACGCCCGCGTTGTTGACCGCCACATCGAGCGAGCCGAAGTGGTCGACGGCGGCCCGCACCAGGGCTTGCGCGTCGGCCGCGCGGGACACGTCGGCGGTCACGGCGAGCGCCTTGCCGCCGTGCTCCTCGATCAGCGCGACGGTCTCGTCGAGCGGGGCGGCGGTGCGTCCGGCGACGACGACGTTCGCGCCCCCTGCGGCGAACGCGAGGGCGGTGGCGCGCCCGATGCCGGAGCCGGCGCCGGTGACGAGGGCGGTCCGGCCGGTGAAGCGGGTCGTCATGAGATCTCTTTTCTTGACCGATCGGTTCATTATGAGGGCATGCGAAAGCGCCCGCCCGGGAAGGGCGGTTCAGTCGAGCAGGGTCAGGGTCTGCTCCGCCGCGTCCAGCACGCGGGCCGGGTCGGCGGTGGCCTTGCCCACCACGCGCAGTCCCTGCATCAGGACGAGCACCGTGCGGGCGAGGGCGTGTGGATCACGGCCGGCCGCCAGCTCGCCCTGGGCCTGCGCGCGGACGAGGGCCGCGTGCAGCAGTGTCTCGATGTGGTCCCAGCTGTGCTCGACCCGACGGGCCGCGGCCGGGTCGTGCGGGGCCAGCTCGGCTGCGGTGTTCGTGACGAAGCAGCCGGTCAGGCGCCGGTCCTCAGTGGCCGCCTCGGCGGCGAAACGCCGTACCAGCGTGCGGACGGCGGGCAGGGCGGGCCCCGGCTGGGAGAGCTCGCGCAGCAGATCGGGGTCGCGGTTCTCGCTGTAGCGGTCCAGCGCCTTCAGGAAGAGCTCGTGCTTGTTGCCGAACGTCGCGTAGATGCTGGCGCGCCCGATGCCGAGGTGCTCGACGAGGTCCGCCATCGACGTCGCCTCGTAGCCGCGCCGCCAGAACAGCTCCAGGGCCGACTGCAGCGCGGCTTCGGGGTCGAACTCCTTGGTCCTGGCCATGGTCGGAACCGTAGGTCATTCGAGAACGCTCGGTCAAGTATGGTCAGGAGGCGCGCACCTCGTACGTCCGCACCGTCACCGCCTCGTCGTCCAGGCACTGCCCGGACTCCAGGTCGAAGCGCTGCTTGAGCAGCGGGGAGGCCACGAACGCGCGGCCCTGGTGGGTGCCGGTCAGACCGCGGGAGAGGACGGCGGCGCCGCTGAACGGATCGCGGTTGTCGATCCCGTACATCCGGCCCGCGCGGTCCAGGAAGAGCGCGACCTGCCGGCCGTCGGGCAGCAGCGCGGCCACCCCGCGTCCCGGAGTGAGCAGGGACAGATCGCAGACCGCGAGCCAGCCCTCCTCCAGCCGGACGTGCACATCGAGTGTCGTGGTCTCGGGGGCGAGGGTCATCGCTGGGCGCTTCCTTCCAGGGCTTCCGCGGGTTCCAGGGGCCGCATGCCGATGGTCAGCAGCGGCAGGTCGGGCTTGATCTGGTCGCGCTCGGGCACGAAGCCCACGACCGGGTCGGGGGTGTCCGGGGCGTTCACGAAGGACACGAACCGGGCCAGCTTTTCCGGGTCGTTGATCGTCTCGGCCCACTCGTCGCGATAGGCCGCCACATGGGCCCTCATCAGGCCCTCCAGCTCCTCGCAGATGCCCAGCGAGTCGTGGACGACCACGTCGCGCACGTGGTCGAGGCCGCCCTCGATCCGCTCCAGCCAGGTCGAGGTGCGCTCCAGCCGGTCGGCCGTGCGGATGTAGAACATCAGGAACCGGTCGATGAGACGCACCAGTTCGGCGTCCGAGAGGTCCTGGGCGAGCAGGTCCGCGTGGCGCGGGGTGGCGCCGCCGTTCCCGCCGACGTACAGGTTCCAGCCGTTCGCCGTGGCGATGATCCCGAAGTCCTTGGACTGGGCCTCGGCGCACTCGCGGGCGCACCCGGAGACCGCCGACTTCAGCTTGTGCGGGGACCTGAGTCCCCGGTAGCGCAGCTCCAGGTCGATCGCCATCCGGACCGAGTCCTGGACGCCGTAGCGACACCAGGTCTGCCCCACGCACGACTTCACCGTGCGCAGCGCCTTTCCGTAGGCGTGGCCCGACTCGAAGCCGGCGTCCACCAACCGCGCCCATATCAGCGGGAGTTGCTCGACCCGCGCGCCGAACATGTCGATGCGCTGACCGCCCGTGATCTTCGTGTAGAGCCCGAAGTCCCGGGCCACCTCCCCGATCACGATGAGCTTCTCGGGGGTGATCTCGCCGCCGGGGATGCGCGGCACGATCGAGTACGAGCCGTTCTTCTGGAGGTTGGCGAGGAAGTGGTCGTTGGTGTCCTGGAGCGCGGCCTGCTCGCCGGCCAGGACGTAACCCTCGGCGCCGATCGCCGGGGCCAGCGAGGCGATGATCGAGCCGACCGCGGGCTTGCAGATCTCGCAGCCGTCACCGCCCCGCGCGCTCTCCCGGCCGAAGCGGTCCAGCAGGGTGCGGTGGGAGGGAATGCGCAGGGCGAGGGCGATCTCGTACAGCTCCTCGCGGGTCTGCCCGAAGCAGCCGCACAGGCCGTGGTCGACCTCGACGCCGCTCGCCGCGAGTTCCTCGTTGACGAGCTGCCCGAGGACCTTGACGCAACTCCCGCAGCCCGTACCGGCCCTGGTGCACTTCTTGACCTCCGGCACCGTCGTGCAGGAGTGCTCGGTCACCGCGCCGCGGATCGCGCCCTTGGTCACGTTGTGGCAGGAACAGATGACCGCGGTGTCCGGCAGAGCGGACGGGCCGAGGGCGACCGGGGCGCCCGCGCCCGCCGGGAGCACCAGCTGTTCGGGCGCGACGGGCGGCACCGATCCGGTGAGGGCGCGCAGCGTGCCGTACGCCTCCGCGTCGCCGACCAGGATCCCGCCGAGCAGCTCTCCGTCGCGGCCGATCACCAGCTTCTTGTACGTGCCCGACCGGGAGTCCGCGTACACGACGTCGAGGCAGTCCGCGGTGGTGCCGTGCGCGTCACCGAAGGACGCGACGTCGACCCCGAGGAGCTTGAGCTTGGTGGACAGGTCGGCGCCGGTGAAGCTCGCCTCGTCGGCGGCGATGGTGGCGGCGGCCGTCTCGGCCATCTCGTAGCCGGGCGCGACCAGGCCGTAGACCCGGCCGTCGGACGCGAGGGCGCACTCGCCGATGGCGAAGACCGAGGGGTCCGAGGTGCGGCACTGTTCGTCGACCGTGATGCCGCCGCGCTCGCCGACCGAGAGCCCGGTGTCACGGGCCAGCCCGTCCCGGGGCCGTACGCCGGCGGAGAACACCACCAGATCGGCGGCGAGTTCGGACCCGTCCGACAGCTTCATGCCGGACACCGCGCCGTCGTCGCCGGTGACGATCTCCTGCGTTCCCGTGCCCGTGTGCACGCTCAGGCCCATCTCCTCGATGGTGCGCAGCAGCGCCGCACCGCCGCCGTCGTCCACCTGGACGGGCATCAGACGCGGCGCGAACTCCACGATGTGCGTGGTCAGTCCGAGCCCCTTCAGGGCGCCCGCCGCTTCGAGGCCGAGCAGACCGCCGCCGACCACCGCGCCCGTCGTCGCCCTCGACTTCGCGTACGCCTCGATGGCCAGCAGGTCCTCGATCGTGCGGTAGACGAAGCAGCCCTCGGCGTCCTTGCCGGGCACCGGAGGCACGAAGGGGAAGGAGCCGGTGGCCAGGACGAGGGTGTCGTACGCGATCACCAGACCGGAGCGGGCGGTCACCGTCCGGGCCGTCCGGTCGATGGCCTCGGCCGGGTCGCCGAGGTGCAGCTCGATCCCGTGCCCGTCGATGAACTCCCGGTCGGTGAGCGAGAGTTCGTCGGGTGTGCGGCCCGAGAAGTACGAGGTGAGACGGACCCGGTCGTACGCGGGGCGGGGCTCCTCGCACAGCACGACCACGCGGTGCGTCGCGGTCAGGCCGCGCTCGGCGAGCGCTTCGAGGAAGCGCTGGCCGACCATGCCATGGCCGACGAGCACGATCGTGGGGGTGGACCCCGGGGCGGCGGTCATCAGGAGCCTCCGTCGTTGGTGAGCAGATGGAGCGGTGGTGCGCCGTCCATGGGGAGCGGCTCCGCCTGCTCCCAGGCGCGGGCGAGCGCGCCGACGGTGCCGAGTTCGCCGACGAGCACCCCGCCGACCAGCCGGTCGTCGCGGACGACGACCTTGCGGTAGGTGCCGCGGGTGGCGTCGGCGAGCTGGATGACGTCGTCGCCGGGGCGGGGGTCGGGCTCGCCGAACGCGGCCAGGTCCAGGGGGGCGGCCTGGCCGGTCAGAGTGAGCCGGGTCAGGGAGCGGGTGCCGGTGTAACGGGCGTCGGCCCGGCCGGCGCCACCGGCCAGCAACTCGGCCAGTACCTCGGCCTGTTCGAGGGCGGGCGTGGCCAGTCCGTAGACCGTGCCCGCGTGCTGGGCGCAGTCGCCGATGGCGCGGATGTGCGGGTCGGACGTGCGCAGCTCGTCGTCGACGAGGATGCCCTGGTGGACCGCGAGCCCCGCGTCCTGGGCGAGCCCCACCCGTGGGTGGACCCCGCAGGCGAGGACCACCAGGTCGGTGTCGAGGGCGTATCCGTCGGCCATCTCGACCGCCCGGACCGCCCCGCCGGCACTGCGGACACCGCGGACCCGGCTCTCCGTGTGCACCTCCACGCCGAGGTCGGTCAGGTGCCGGTGCACCAGCCGGGACGCGGACGGGTCGAGCTGGCGCTCCATGAGCCGCTCGCCCTGCTGGGCGAGGACCACCTGGGCGCCGCGCACGGCCAGCGCGCGGGCGGCCGAGACGCCGAGGAGACCGCCGCCGACGACGACGGCGCGCGAGCCCGGCCGTACGGCCTTCGACAGCCCCAGACAGTCGTCCATCGTGCGGAAGGCGTGGACGCCTTCGGGGAGTTCATGGCCGTCGGGGGTGAACAGGCCGCGCAGGGGCGGCAGTACGGGGTTCGAGCCGGTGGCGAGGACCAGCGTGTCGTACGCGGTCGCCGTGCCGTCCGCGCAGTGCAGGGTGCGTGCGGCGCGGTCGATGGCGGTCACCCGGGCGCGGGTGAGCCGGGCGGGGGCCGGGAGGGCGATCACCTCGGGGGCGTACCGCCCGGCCAGGACCTCGGCGAGCAGGACGCGGTTGTAGGGGCGATGCTCCTCCTCGCCGATGAGCACGGCGGACACGCCGAGCTCGTCGAGCCGGCGGGCGAGCCGGGCGCCCGCGAGCCCGGCGCCGATCACCACCACACGCGTATTCGAGGTCATGACCGCAGCGTGCGGTGCCGGTGTTTCCCGGCCGCATCCCTCCCGTTTCCCGCGGGGAACGCTGCCCTCAGCGGGGGCGGGGGCGGGGTGTGAGGGTTCGGGGACCACGACCGGCGGAGCGGGCCGGGACGGGCGGGGCGGGGGTCCGCGGGCCGAACCTCAGAAGACCCTCAAGGTTCCCAGGATCCATGGACTGCACATCTACCCGTCCCTAGGGTCATGATCATGCCCGACATATCCCTGACCGTCGTCGCCGTGCTGTGCCTCGCCTCCCTCGCGGCGGGCTGGATCGACGCAGTCGTGGGCGGCGGCGGACTGCTGTTGCTGCCGGCGATGCTGCTCGGACTGCCGGGCAGCACCCCGGCCGCGTACGCACTCGGCACCAACAAGGCGGTGGCGATCGTCGGGACGACCGGCGCCGCGGTGACCTACGCGCGCAAGGCGCCCGTGGACGTCGGCACGGCCATACGCATCGGGCTCGCGGCACTCGCCGGGTCCACGGCGGGCGCGTTCGTCGCCGCCGGGATGAGCACCGAGGTGCTGAAGCCCGTGGTCATGGTCGTCCTGCTCGGCGTCGGCGCCTTCGTGATCATGCGGCCGGCCTTCGGTACGGCGCCGTCGACCGCGCCCGTGCCGCCGCGCCGCGTCCTCGCCGCGATCGGCATCGCGGGCCTGGGCATCGGCTTCTACGACGGGCTGATCGGCCCCGGCACGGGCACGTTCCTGGTGCTTGCCCTCACCGCGCTCCTCCACCTCGACCTGGTGACCGCCTCCGCCACCGCGAAGATCGTCAACTGCTGCACCAACGCGGGCGCGCTCGCGACCTTCGCCTGGCAGGGCACGGTGTTCTGGCAGCTGGCCGCGCTGATGGCGGTCTTCAACCTCGTCGGCGGGACGGTCGGCGCGCACACCGCGCTCAAGAAGGGCAGCGGGTTCGTCCGGGTGGTGCTGCTGACGGTGGTCTTCGCGCTGGTCGCGAACCTCGCGTATCAGCAGTGGATCGCGTAGGCGCGGCGGTCCGACGACGCCCGCAGGGGCCGTACGCGGGTGGTCACCGGCTGCCCGTGAGGTGGGCGAAGACCACCACGTTGCCCTGGTAGCCCGTCGCCTTCGAGTAGCCGCCACCGCACGTGATGACCCGCAGTTCGGGGCGCCGGGCCGCGCCGTACACCTTCTCGTCCGGGAAGTTCCGGGCGTCGTACACCTCGACCGCGTCCACGGCGAAGACGGCGACGGAGCCGTCCCGGCGCTGCACCTCGACGGTGCTGCCCTTCTTCAGGGAGCCGAGGTCGTAGAAGACGGCGGGGCCCTCGGCGTTGTCGACGTGTCCGGCGACGACGGCGGTGCCGGTCTCCCCCGGGGTGGTGCCGGCCTGGTACCAGCCGGCGAGGTTCTTCTTCGCCGCGGGCGGGACGTCCAGGCTGCCCTGCGGGGTGAGGTTCAGGCCCATCAGGGGCGCGTTCACCCTGATCGCGGGGATGCGGATGCGGTCGGGCGGAGAGGGCGGCAGCGCGGGCGCGGCCTGCTCCCTGCCGGCGGCGGCACCGGGGGACGCGGCCTGCGCGGCCGACGGCTGGGGCGGCGCGTGCGTCTCGGCGCCGCTGCGCAGCAGCCACGCGCCGGAGCAGAGGGCGACCACCGTGACGGAAGCTATCGCGGTGTTGCTGAGCCTGCGCACGTGAGCCTCCTTTCTGGTGCCATGGGGCCCGCACCGGTCGGGTCCGGTGCCATGGGGCCCGCACCGGTCGGGTCCGGTGCCATGGGGCCCGCACCGGTCGAGCCCGGTGCCATGGGACCCGCACCGGTCGAGCCCACGGGGCCTCACCTGTTGTGGGGCCGGGGCCCTCACCTGCGGGGCCCACTGGGTCCCCCGCCCCCTCCGGGCCGCGAGGGGCGTCGGACCCGGAGGGGGAGGGGACTGCGGTACCGGCGGACGGACAGCGGAGGGTGTCCGTCAGATCCCGTCGCCTCTCGCCCGGCGATGCAGGAGCCAGGTACCGCCCGCGGCGGCGACGGCCAGGGCCGCCACTCCCGCCGTGGTCTGTACGGGGTCGGGGCCGAGTGCGCCGCCGACCCCCGTCTTCACACTTCCGCGTGGGTGCGTCTGCTCCGTGGTGGCGGTCAGCGTGACCATCAGGTCACCCGTGACCCGCCGCCCGCCGGAACACTTCGCGACGATCTCGTACGTCCCCGGCTGCGCGCTCGGCGGCACCCGGAACTGTCCGATCGCCTCCTTGCCGTGCGTGCCGGGGGCGAGCGTGAAGGTGCCCGCGCCCACCGCGCTGGCGTCTCCCGCGGCCGAGCCGTCCGCGCCGCATGCCGCCGTGCTCACCGTCACGCCGGCGCCGGGGACGACGGTGGACGGGGACACCTCCAGCGTGCCGGTGTCGCCGCCGTACGCGGGCGCGGCGGCGAGGCCCGCGGCGGCCACGGCGAGCGCGGTACCGGTCAGCAGACGGGTTGTGCGCATGGTGTTGCTCCTCCGAGAGGGCACGGCCCGCGGCACCCCCATGTGCCGCTGCGTCGGTCGCGCCCCTGCTCTTCCGAGGTAAGTGGCACACGGCCGCATCCGCTCCCTGATGACGCGTCAGAAATGATGTGAACGGGTGTCAGGAGGTGCTCCCTGAGGGCCGGTCCGGCGACGTTCCAGCAGGTCACCGGCGTGGCGGCGATGCCTCGGCGAAAAGAACCCGAAGGGCGCGGCGCGCGGGTGTGAACGGGTGACCGGGGTCCGGCCCGGCCCGCTTGACCTCAACGAAGCTTGAGGTATCAGGCTGGGTCCATGAAGACCGCCACCGTTGATTCCACCGCCCCCGCCACCGCCCCCGCCACCGCCCCCGCCACGGCCGCTCCGGCGGCCCCGGACACGATCGTCCCTGAGACCGCCACCGCTCCGGCCACGGCCACCGTCGAGACCCCGGAGGCGCCGGTCCGGGTCGCCGTCGTCATCGGCAGCAACCGCGAGGGCCGGTTCGGCCCCGTCGTCGCCGAGTGGCTGCTCGCCAGGGTGCGCGAGCGCACCGATCTCGCACCGGAGGTCGTGGACGTCGCCGACGTACGCCTCCCCACGGCCCTGACCCACTCGCCCTCGGCCGAGGCGGCCGCCGCGCTCGCCGGGGTCACACCTGCGCTGGCCGCGGCGGACGCCTTCGTCGTGCTCACCCCCGAGTACAACCACTCCTTCCCCGCGGCCCTGAAGAACCTCATCGACTGGCACTACACCGAATGGCGCGCCAAGCCGGTCGCCCTCGTCTCCTACGGCGGCCTCGCCGGCGGTCTGCGCGCCAGTGAGCACCTGCGCCAGGTCTTCGCCGAACTCCACGCCGTGACGGTCCGCGACACGGTGTCCTTCCACCACGCGAGCGCGGCCTTCGACGAGGAGGGTGCACTCCGCGATCCCGCGCCGGCCACCGCGGCGGCGAAGCTGATGCTCGACCAGCTGGTCTGGTGGGCGAGGTCCCTGCGGGAGGCCAAGGAGAGGCGCCCGTACGGGGGATGAAGTCGCCGAGGCCGGCCTCGAAGGCGAGGCCGGCCTCGGTCCCCGCGCTCAGCCCACGGACACCGCCGACCAGGTGGCCGCGACCGCGTTGTACTCCGCACTGCCCGCCCCGTAGAGGTCCTTCGCCGCGTTCAGCGTCGCCGTGCGCGCGCCCGCGTAGTTCGTCGAGGACGTCATGTAGACGGTGAGGGCGCGGTACCAGATGGCGCCGAGCTTGTCCTTGCCAATGCCCGTCAGGGACGCGCCGTTGCACGTGGTGCCGTTGTGCTGGACCCCGCCGATGACCTTGCCGCCGCTGCCCTCGGCGAGCAGGTACGCGAAGTGGTTCGCGACGCCCGACGAGTAGTGCACGTCCAGATTGCCGACCGAAGAGCTCCAGCAGTCCGCCGACTTGCCGTCCTTGGAGGGCTGGTCCATGTAGCGCAGCGCGGACTTGCCGAACCCGGGGCGGACGATCTTCTCGCCGATGAGGTAGTCGCCGGGGTCGGCGGCGCTGCCCGCGTAGAACTCCACCAGGGTCCCGAAGACGTCGGAGGTCGCCTCGTTGAGTCCGCCGGACTCCCCGGAGTAGGTGAGCGCCGCCGTCTTGGACGTCACGCCGTGCGACATCTCGTGCCCGGCCACGTCGAGGGCGACCAGTGGCCCGAACGTCGTCCCGTCACCGTCGCCGTACGTCATGCAGAAGCAACTGTCGTCCCAGAAGGCGTTGTTGTAGTTGCTCCCGTAGTGCACGCGGTTGTACGAGCCCTTGCCGTCCCCGGCGATGCCGTTGCGACCGTGGACGCTCTTGTAGTAGTCCCAGGTGGTGTTGGTGCCGTACTGCGCGTCGACCGCCGCCGTGGCCCGGTCCGCCGTCGTCCCGGTGCCCCAGTGGTTGTCGGCGTCGGTGAACAGCGTCGCGGGCGCCCGGCTGAAGCAGATGCCCAGGATGCACAGGTCCGTCTTGTTCGCGGCGTCGCCGGTGTACGTGTTCCCGCGCGTCGGGTCCTTCAGCTGGTACGTGGATCCGGAGAGCGTGGACTCCAGCGGGACCGTGCCGCCGTAGAGCGACTTCCCGTCGCCCGTCGCCGTCTCGATGCTGTCCCACGCGTCGATCTGTCTGCCGGTGCGGGCGTCGGTCAGCACCGTGCGGGCGACCGGGTTGCCCAGCGAGTCCTGGCCCACGGCGTTGGTCCGCCAGGCCAGCCGGGCCGCCCCGTGCAGGGCGTCGACGACCAGCTGGGGTTTGGCCGTCACCTTCTTCAGCGTCTCGCCCGCGTTCGCGGCCCGCAGCGCGCCGGCGGCCAGGCCGGCGGCCTTCGGCGCGGAGAGCGCCGGCTTGACGTCGGCGACGGAGACGCTGCGGGTCGTGGCACGGTCGGCGCCGCGGTAGGTTCCGTCCGGTGCCAGGTGGACCACGAAGTCGCCGCCGAGTACGGGGAGTTGGCGGTACGTGCGGTCGTAGCGCACATGCTGGTCGCCGTCGGCGTCCACGACGACGTCCCGCACGCTGGTGCCCTGCGCGGAGGTCAGTCCGAGCCGCGCGGCCTCGTCCAGCAGGGCGGAGGCCGCGTTGCTGATCGCGGTGGCGCGGCTGGGCCGGTCGGCCGCGCCGGCGGCCGGGGTGAGGGCGGCGGCCACCAGTCCGGTGGCCGCCGCGGCTATGCCCGCGGTGGCGAGACGGGAACCTCGGATGTGCCGTGTCCGACTCATCTGTCTCCTTGGGAAGGCGCCTTGGGGCGCGTGGGGAGGCGCTGAAGGTGACTCAGATTTAAGGGGCCATGACATGTCATGTCCATAGCGCGACCTGGCGGATGTGTGTGGGTGTGTGAGGGGCGAGAATCGTTTCTGCGAAGGCACCGGGAGGGCGTCCGGGAGGACATCCGTGGGGGCCTCGCAGCGGCGTCCGCGACAGCGCGAGAGGGAGACCGATCATGGCCACGCCCGACTGGCTCACCGTCCTGACCACGAACGACGCCGCGAAGAAGGCACCGGCGCCGGCCCGCGCGGACACGGCCTCTTGACCGGCCCGGCGCTGCCCTTCTTCGTCTACGGCACCCTGCGCCCCGGCGAGCACAACCACGACCTCTTCCTGCGCGGACGCACGGAGTCCGAGGAGCCGGGGCGGATGCGGGGACTGGTGCTCTACGAGGGGCCCGGTTATCCGTACGCCGTGGAGGAGCACGGGGGAGAGGTGAGCGGGGAGGTGATCACCGCGCTGCGCGAGGCGTACGGGCAACTGCTGGGCGCGCTCGACCGGTTGGAGGAGTACGTGCCGGGCGACCCGCGCAGTCCCTACCAGCGCGTGGCCCGGGAGGTGACCCGCCCGGACGGGGCGGTCGTGCGGGCCTGGGTGTACGTGGCCGCCCCCACCGTCGCCGCCCGGCTGCGCGCCCGCGGCAAGCTCATCGAGAGCGGCGACTGGCACACCCGCCGCTGAGCCGCGCCGGCGCGCCCGGGGGGCCGTTGGTCACGCCGGGACACGGCCGCCGGTCAGCCGGGGGACCGGACCGGTGCCGGGTGCCCGTGCGGCCCGGTCACCTTCTGCGCCTTGCCGCCGGTCAGCCGGTGCGCCGGACCGGACCGGTGCCGGGTGTGGGCGGGGCCGGCCGTCTCCGGGGAGCGCGGGCGCGGGTCAGTGGGGGACCGGACCGGACCGGTCCGGGTGCCGGTGCGGCCCGGTCACCTCCTGCGCCTTACCGCCGGTCAGCCGGTGCGCCGGACCGGACCGGTGCCGGGTGCCCGTGCGGCCCGGTCACCTCCTGCGCCTTGCCGCCGGTCAGCCGGTGCGCCGGACCGGACCGGTCCGGGTGCGGGTGCGGCCCGGTCACCTCTTGCGCCTTGCCGCCGGTCAGCCGGTGCGCCGGACCGGACCGGCGCCGGTGTGGGCGGGGCCGGCCGTCTCCGGGGAGCGCGGGCACGGGGTCAGCGGGAGCGCGGGCGCCGGTCAGTGGGGGACCGCGCCGACGCCGGGTGCGGGAGGTCCGACGGTCTCCACGCGGACCGCACACGCCTTGAACTCGGGCATGCGGGAGGTCGGGTCGAGCGCCGGGTTGGTCAGCGTATTGGCCCGCCCCTCGCCCGGCCAGTGGAAGGGCATGAAGACGGTGTCGGGGCGGATGGCGGTGGTGACCCGCGCCGGTGCGAGGGCCCGTCCGCGGCGGGAGACGACGGCCACGGTGTCGCCGTCCAGGGCGCCGAGCCGCTCGGCCAGCCGCGGATGCATCTCCACGAACGGCCCGGGCGCGGCGGTGTTCAGCTCGTCGACCCGCCGGGTCTGCGCCCCCGACTGGTACTGCGCGACCACCCGCCCGGTGGTGAGCAGCACCGGGTACTCGGCGTCCGGCTCCTCGGCGATCGGCCGGTGCGCGACCGCCACGAAGTTCGCCCGTCCGTCGTCGGTGGCGAAACGGTCCAGGAAGAGCCGGGGCGTGCCCGGAGCGTCGTCGTGGGCAGGCCGCGCCGGGCAGGGCCAGAAGACTCCGGCCTCCTCCGCGAGCCGCCGGTAGGTGATCCCCGAGTAGTCCGCGGGACCGCCCGCGCTCGCCCGGCGCAGCTCCTCGAAGACCTCCTCGGGATCAGTCGGGAAGCCCTTCTCCACGCCCAGGCGGTCGGCCAGTTCATGCAGGACGTCGAGATCGCTGCGCACCCCGTCGGGAGGGCTGACCGCCCGGCGCCGCAGCAGGACCCGGCCCTCCAGGTTCGTCGTCGTGCCCGTCTCCTCCGCCCACTGGGTAACGGGCAGGACCACGTCGGCCAGCGCGGCCGTCTCGGAGAGGACGACGTCCGCGACCACCAGCAGGTCCAGCGACTTCAGACGCTCCTCGACATGGGCGGCCCGGGGCGCGGACACCACCGGGTTCGAGCCCATCAGCAGCAGCGAGCGGATGTCCGTGCCCAGCGCGTCGAGGAGTTCGTACGCGCTGCGCCCGGGCCCCGGCAGCGAGTCCGGGTCCACGCCCCACACCTCGGCCACATGCCGCCGCGCCGCCGGATCCGTCAGCTTGCGGTAACCGGGCAACTGGTCGGCCTTCTGGCCGTGTTCGCGCCCGCCCTGTCCGTTCCCCTGCCCGGTGAGACAGCCGTACCCCGACAGCGGCCGGCCCGCACGGCCGGTCGCCAGACAGAGGTTGATCCACGCGCCCACGGTGTCGGTGCCCTTGGACTGCTGCTCGGGCCCGCGTGCGGTGAGCACCATGGCGGTGGACGGCTCGCAGAACATCCGTACCGTCTCGCGGAGTTGGGGCACGGACACACCTGTGATCCGCTCCACCTGCTCCGGCCAGTGCGCCATCGCCGCCGCCCGGGCCTCCTCCCATCCCCTCGTACGGTCGCGGATGTACTCCTCGTCCGTGCGCCCCTCGGCCACCACCAGGTGCAGCAGACCGAGCGCCAGCGCCAGATCCGTGCCGGGCCGCGGCGCCAGATGCAGGTCCGCCTGCTCGGCCGTACGCGTCCGGCGCGGGTCGATCACGATCAGCTTGCCGCCGTTCGCCCGCAGCTCGGTGAGATACCGCAGCGCCGGCGGCATCGTCTCGGCGAGGTTCGAACCGACGAGGATCACGCACCCGGTCCTCGGAATGTCCTCCAGCGGGAACGGCAGCCCGCGGTCCAGGCCGAACGCCTTGATGCCGGCGGCCGCAGCCGACGACATGCAGAAGCGCCCGTTGTAGTCGATCTGCGAGGTGCCGAGGACGACACGGGCGAACTTCCCGAGCGCGTACGCCTTCTCGTTCGTGAGGCCGCCCCCGCCGAAGACCGCGCACGCGTCCGGGCCGTGTTCCGCCCGGATGCGGGAGAATCCCCCGGCGATCCGTTCGAGTGCCTCGTCCCACGTGGCGGGCTCCAGGACGCCCGCCCTGCGCACCAGCGGGGAGGTCAGCCGGACCCGGGACGAGAGCAGCGCCGGCGCCGTACGGCCCTTGCCGCACAGCGCCCCCCGGTTCACCGGGAAGTCCGCCCGCTCCGTCACCTCGACGCCTCCGCCGGGCGCCGGCGTCAGGTTCATCCCGCACTGCAGGGCGCAGTACGGGCAGTGCGTCGGCGTCACGGAGTTCTCCATGCCGCCCAGCGTGCGACGACCGTGTTTCACCCCGGGACGCACTCCGTTACGCACCCGCGGCGGAGACCTCCCGTCGGCCTGGACGCCACCGTGAGGGAAATCCAGCCCCTCCGGCGTTTGAGGAGCGGGGTCCGGGGCGGAGCCCCGAGTACGGGACGGGAAGGGGCGGAGGGGGCGAAAACCCTCGACAGAAACAGGTCAGCGCCCCGCGCTTCCGAGCGCCCGGGTCACCCCGGATTCCCGGGGCCCCAGGAACCGGGGATCAGGCCGGAACACGGCATCCACCGCGGCCTTCCCCGCCGCGAACACCTCCCGCGCACCCCCGTAGTACCAGGTGACGTCGTGCTTGGCGTCGACCCCGACTCCGTACGACGACACCCCCGCCGCCTCGCAGAGCGCGACGGCCCGCCGGATGTGAAAGCCCTGACTGATCAGCACGGCCCGGTCGACACCGAAGATCTTCTTCGCCCGCACGCACGAGTCCCAGGTGTCGAACCCGGCGTAGTCGCTGACGATCCGCCGGTCCGGCACCCCACGCCGCGTCAGATAGGTCCGCATGGCGTCCGGCTCGTCGTAGTCCTCGCGGCTGTTGTCACCGGTGACGAGCACGACCTCGATGCGCCCGTCCCGGTACAGCTTCGCCGCCGCGTCCAGCCGGTGCGCGAGATACGGCGACGGCTCGCCCTCCCACAGCCCGGCCCCGAACACCACCGCCACCTCGGTCCGCGGCACGTCCGCGATGGTCCGCAGCCGGTCGCCCGTCGACACGAACATCCAGGTCGCGGGCAGCAGCGCGAGCACGCACAGCAGCATGAATCCCTGCACGGCCCGGCGCTGTCCCGCGCGGGTGCGCGGCAGCGACGGCCTGCGGAAGCCCGGGCGCGGCAGGCGCATGGTCGGTGTACCCCCAGTGACGTCGGTGTTCGGCGTTCGGCGTTCGGCGTTCGGCGTTCGACAAAGGGGGACGCAGTGCAAGGCGATACGGTTCGCCTCCCCGGCGTGAAGGGGCTCACCCCGGGCGCCGCGACCGCGGGGGGACGCGCCTCACACCTTCCCCTCACCCCATGGTGATCCGCCGGAAAACACCCGTCATGCCCGCGCAACGGGACGGCAACCTCCTACCGTCAGGATCGGCCCATGACGGCGTCGAACCCTCTTCGCGACGAGTCGCCTGCCGGCCCCGGCGGCCCCACGCTCCGCGGCACCCACCTCGACAGTACGGCGCAACTCATGAACCGGATCACCAGCCAGCTCGGCAGCCAGCTCAGCCTCGTCTCGCTCAACGGCACCCGCCGCCCGGCGCCGCCGACGCTCGTCCTGGTGGCGCACGGCAGCCGCGACCCGCGCACGCTGAGCACCGTACGCGTGCTGATCGAACGGATCCGTGAGCTGCGCCCGCACCTGCCGGTGCGCCTCGGCCACATCGAGCTCAACGAGCCGCTGCTGCCCGACACGCTCGCGTCCGCGGACCCGGGTGAGGCCGTCCTCGTCCCGCTGCTGCTCAGCCGCGGCCACCACGTCAAGCACGACATCCCCGAGGCCGCGGCCGCCGCCCCGGACGTGGTGCGCACCCGCGTCGCCGCCCCGCTCGGCCCGCACCCCCTCCTCGTGGAGACGCTGTACGCGCGGCTCGTGGAGGCCGGCTGGCGGACCCGGATGAGCGATGCCGCCCGCCGCTCCAGCGGTGTCGTCCTCGCCGCCGCCGGCTCCCGTGACCCCGACGCGGGCGTCGACACCCGTCGCACCGCCCAGCTGCTCGCCGAGCGCCTCGGCGTCCCGGTCGTGCCCGCGTACGCCTCCGCCGCGACGCCCACCGTCAGCGCCGCCCTGCGCACCCTCGCCGCCCGCGGCCGCCACCGGGTCGCCGTCGCCTCCTACTTCACCGCCCCCGGCCGCTTCGCCACGGAGTGCGCGGCCGCCGCCCCCTGGATCGCCGCCGCCCCGCTCGGCGCCCACCCGGCGATGGCCCGCCTCGTCCTGCACCGCTACGACCAGGCCCTTGCCACCCCCGAGCCCGCCCCCGAGCGGGCCCTGGCCTCGGCCTGAACCGGACGGCCGCGTCCCGTTTGTCACTGCCTGCGTCTACTGTCGGGGCATGGAAGGCACCGCACCGAAGACCGAAGGCACCACCCCGCCCCAGCCCCACGAGAACCACACCCTGCCCGCCGCGTACGACGAGGCGGCCGTCGAGCGCTGGGCCGTCGAGCCCGACAAACGCCCCGGCCGCACCGCCTTCCAGCGCGACCGCGCGCGCGTGCTGCACTCCTCCGCCCTGCGCCGGCTCGCCGGCAAGACCCAGGTGGTCACCCCCGGCACGCGCAGCCAGGCCTGGGACGCCAGCGCCCGCACCCGGCTGACGCACTCCCTGGAGTGCGCCCAGGTCGGCCGCGAGCTGGGCGCCGCCCTCGGCTGCGACCCCGACCTGGTCGAGGCGGCCTGCCTCTCGCACGACCTGGGCCACCCGCCCTTCGGGCACAACGGCGAACAGGCACTGAACGAATTCGCTGAGGACTGCGGCGGCTTCGAGGGCAACGCCCAGTCACTGCGGCTGCTCACCCGCATCGAGCCCAAGCGCTTCGTCCGCTCCGAGGAGTCCGGCGAACTCGTCAGCGTCGGCCTCAACCTCACCCGCGCCGCCCTCGACGCCGCCACCAAGTACCCCTGGCCCCGCGGCGGCCATCCCGCCGACCCCAAGTCACCCAAGTTCGGTGTCTACGAGGACGACCGGCCGGTCTTCGACTGGGTCCGCAAGGGCGCCCCCGGCACCCGTATCTGCTTCGAGGCCCAGGTCATGGACTGGTCCGACGACGTGGCCTACTCGGTGCACGACGTGGAGGACGGCCTGCACGCCGGTCACATCGACCCCAACTGTCTGCACGCCGAGCCGGAGCGGCAGGCGATCTTCGCGGTGGCCATCGGGCGGTACGTACCCGCAGACACGGACCCCGCCGAGCTCGACGAAGCCCTCGACCGCCTCCTGGACCAGGAGTGGTGGCCGCACGGATACGACGGATCGGCCGTCGCGCAGGCCCGGTTGAAGGACGCCACAAGCCAGCTCATCGGCCGCTTCTGCCTCGCCGCCGAGGCCGCCACCCGCGAGCGGTACGGCAGCGGCCGCCTCTCCCGGTACGCCGCCGAACTCGTCGTACCGACGAGTGCCCGCCACGAATGCGCGGTCCTCAAGGCGGTCGCCGACCGTTACGTGATGCAGCGCGCCGAGCAGGAGCGGCTCCGCGCCGACCAGCGGATCGTCGTCGCCGAGCTGGCCGAGGCGCTCACCGCGCGCGCTCCGGACGGACTGGACCCGCAGTTCCGCGCCCTGTTCGACACGGCCCCGGACGACCGGGCCCGCAAGCGCGTGCTCGTCGACCAGATCGCCTCGCTCACGGACGCCTCGGCACGCTCCCTGCACCTCAGGTTCACCACCCGCCCCGACGGCGGCGGCCGAGGGTGACCCTGCGTGGCCTGATCGGGCCACTCCCTCTTCCCGCATCACACTCCGTGCGGGACGCTCGCATGTGGCGACACCCTTACGAGGAGGCATCAAGTGGTCGACGCGGATCAGACATTCGTCATCGTCGGAGGAGGTCTGGCCGGCGCGAAGGCGGCCGAGACGCTCCGCGCGGAGGGGTTCACCGGGCGGGTGATACTGATCTGTGACGAGCGCGACCACCCCTACGAGCGTCCGCCGCTCTCCAAGGGCTACCTGCTCGGCAAGGAGGAGCGCGACAGCGTCTTCGTCCACGAACCGAGCTGGTACGCGCAGAACGACATCGAGCTCCACCTCGGCCAGACCGTCGACGCCGTCGACCGGGTGGCGAAGACCGTCCGCTTCGGCGACGACGGCACCCTCGTCCACTACGACAAGCTGCTCATCGCCACCGGCGCCGAGCCCCGCCGGCTCGACATCCCGGGCACGGACCTGACGGGCGTCCACCACCTGCGCCGCCTGGCCCACGCCGAGCGGCTCAAGGGTGTTCTCGCCGCCCTCGGCCGCGACAACGGCCACATCGTCATCGCGGGCGCCGGCTGGATCGGCCTGGAGGTCGCCGCCGCGGCCCGTGAGTACGGCGCCGAGGTCACCGTCGTCGAGCCGGAGGCGACCCCGCTGCACGGCGTCCTCGGCCCCGAGCTGGGCCAGCTCTTCACCGAGCTGCACCGCGAGCACGGAGTCCGTTTCCACTTCGGCGCCCGGCTCACCGAGATCGTCGGCCAGGACGGCCTCGTGCTGGCCGCCCGCACGGACGACGGCGAGGAGCACCCGGCGCACGACGTGCTGGCCGCGATCGGCGCCGCCCCGCGCACCGGCCTGGCCGAGGCCGTCGGCCTCACCCTCGCCGACCGCGCGCACGGCGGCGGCATCGCCGTCGACGCCCGGCTGCGCACCTCCGACCCCGACATCCACGCGGCCGGCGACGTGGCCTCCTTCCCCCACCCGCTCTTCGGCACCCGGCTGCGCGTCGAGCACTGGGCCAACGCCCTCAACGGCGGCCCGGCCGCGGCCCGCGCCATGCTCGGCCAGGAGGTGACGTACGACCGTGTGCCCTACTTCTTCTCCGACCAGTACGACGTCGGGCTCGAGTACTCGGGCTGGGCGCCGCCGGGCTCGTACGACCAGGTGGTGATCCGCGGCGACGCCGGAAAGCGGCAGTTCATCGCCTTCTGGGTGAAGGACGACCGGGTCCTCGCCGGGATGAACGTGAATGTGTGGGACGTCACGGAGCCCATCCAGGCCCTCATCCGGTCCCGGGTCCAGGTGGACACCGAGGCACTCGCCGACCCCCATGTGCCCCTGGAGAGCCTGGTGCCATGACCGGCCCCGGCGCCCGGCCGCCGCGCCGCGGATCCGGGGGCCGGCCCCCGGGACCCCGGCGGACGGCCGGCGCGCCCCAGGAGTGTCGGTGAGTCGCCGTAGACTCTCCCCGTGGCAGGACGGATCAACGACGAGGACGTGAAGGCTGTTCGGGACGCGGTCTCGATCGACGCCGTGGTGTCCGAGTACCTCCAGCTGCGCAGCGCGGGCGGCGGCAATCTGAAGGGCCTGTGCCCCTTCCACGACGAGAAGTCACCGTCCTTCCAGGTCAGCCCGAGCAAGGGACTGTTCCACTGCTTCGGCTGCCAGGAGGGCGGCGACACCATCACGTTCGTGATGAAGGTCGACCACCTCACGTTCTCGGAGGCCGTCGAGCGCCTCGCCGGCCAGGCGGGCATCACCCTGCGGTACGAGGAGGGCGGGTACAACCCCTCCAACCAGCGCGGCGAGCGCATCCGCCTGGTCGAGGCGCACAAGGCGGCCGCGCAGTTCTACATCGAGCAGCTCGACACCAGCTCCGAGGCGGACACGGGCCGTAAGTTCCTGGCCGAGCGCGGCTTCGACCAGGCCGCCGCCGCCCACTTCGGTGTGGGCTACAGCCCCCAGGGCTGGGACCACCTCACCCGCTATCTGCGCGGCAAGGGCTTCACCGACAAGGAGCTGGTCCTCTCCGGGCTCTCCCAGGAGGGCCGGCGCGGCCCCATCGACCGCTTCCGCGGCCGCCTCATGTGGCCGATCCGGGACATCGGCGGCGACGTGGTCGGCTTCGGCGCGCGCAAGCTCTACGACTCCGACAACGGCCCGAAGTACCTGAACACGCCCGACACGCCGATCTACCGCAAGTCCCAGGTCCTCTACGGCATCGACCTCGCCAAGAAGGACATCGCCAAGGCCAGCCGCGCGGTCGTCGTCGAGGGCTACACGGACGTCATGGCCTGCCACCTGGCCGGCATCACCACCGCCATCGCCACCTGCGGCACGGCCTTCGGCAGCGACCACATCAAGATCCTCCGCCGCCTGCTGATGGACAACGGCTCGGCGCGGGTGATCTTCACCTTCGACGGTGACGCGGCCGGCCAGAAGGCGGCCCTGCGCGCCTTCGAGGACGACCAGAAGTTCGCCGCCGAGACCTACATCGCGGTCGCCCCCGACGGCATGGACCCCTGCGAACTGCGCCTGGCCAAGGGCGACGAAGCAGTTGCCGACCTGGTCGAACCCCGCACTCCGCTCTTCGAGTTCGCGCTCCGCCAGATCGTCCTGCGCTACGACCTGGAGACCCCCGCGGGCCGCGCCGCCGCGCTCGACGAGGCCGCCCCGATCGTCGCCCGCATCAAGAACAGCGGCGCGCAGCACGAGGTCGCGGTCCAGCTCGCGGGCATGCTCGGCATCCTCGACACCCAGTTCGTGGTCAAGCGGGTGGCCCAGCTGGCCCGTTGGTCCCGCGACCGCGGCGGCAAGGGCCCGGCCCCCGCCTCCCAGCGCCCCCAGCAGACGTACGCGGCGGCCCAGGCACCGGCCGGCGGTCCCGCGCTCACCCTCCGCAACCCCGTGTTCGCCACCGAGCGCGAGCTCCTCAAACTCGCCCTCCAGCGACCGGAGTTGGTCTCCCCGGCCTTCGACGCGTACGGGCTCGACGAGTTCACCGCCCCGCCGTACGCGGCCGTGCGCCAGGCGATCATGGACGCGGGCGGTGCCGAGTCCGGCGTCCAGGACCCCCAGGAGTATCTGGTCCAGGTCCGCGACGCCGCCCCGGACAACGCGGTCCGCGCCATGGTCACGGAGCTGGCCGTCGAGGCCATCCTGCGCAGGACCGTCGACGAGACCTATGCGGGCGACCAGCTCGTCATGGTCCGCCGGCGCGCCGTCGACCGCCGCATCCGCGATGTCCAGGGGGCGCTGAGCCGCGCGAGCACCCAGGGCGACCCGGCCCATCTGGCCGCCGTACAGAACGAGTTGTGGGTCCTCCAGCAGTACGGTCAGGCGCTGCGGGAGCGGGGCGCGGCGGCGCTCTGACGGTGCGGCACCGGGACCCGGCGTCGGCCCCGGCCGCCTCCGGTCGCCGCCCCGGTGCGCGGTGCGCCCGGCACAGGCATCCGGCACGTGCGACTTTCGCCCCGTTCGGACCGCCCTGGACTGCGCACTCGTCCGGCAGGGTAACCATGCGGTCACGGACCGGACGCAAAAAGTCACCGCACGCCCCTCGTGGCAGCGATGTGTCGTACTCCACACTGGGTTCCGGTGCCTGAGTCCTCGGAGCGCGGCCGACCCGTACGCGACGGGTCCCCCATCCCCGCGGTTCCGCCAAACGACTACGGGATGGTCAGCGGCAAGGCCGTCGACCCCATCCCCGACGTACCGCTGCCGCATGCCTCAGCAGCGACATTCCTGGAGGTCGCCCCCGTGCAGACCCAGACCCTCACACAGACCGACAACACCACGGACACGGACGCGGAAACCGGCGTCGTCGCGGCGGTCCCCCCGCAGAGCCGTGCCACGCACCACCCCGAGGCGGACCCGGGGAGCCCGGCCGAACCCGACGAGCCACCCGGCGAGGGCGCCGTGTCCGACGCCACCGAACCGGAAGCCGAGGCCGAGCCCGAGGTCGTCGAGCCCGAGCCCGTCGAGCGGTCCCGCAGCCGTGCCGCGGCCGACACCGGTCCCTCCTCCGACCTGTTCCGCCAGTACCTGCGCGAGATCGGCCGCATCCCCCTGCTCACCGCCGTCGAGGAGGTCGAGCTCGCGCGCCGCGTCGAGGCGGGCCTCTTCGCCGAGGAGAAGCTGCGGCTCGCCCGCGACCTGGACAGCCAGCTCGCCCTCGACCTGGACAAGCTCGTCGTCATGGGCCGGATGGCCAAGCGCCGGCTGATCGAGGCGAACCTGCGGCTCGTCGTGTCCGTCGCCAAGCGGTACGTGGGCCGCGGACTGACCATGCTCGACCTCGTCCAGGAGGGAAACCTGGGCCTGATCAGGGCAGTTGAGAAATTCGACTACGCCCGCGGGTACAAGTTCTCGACCTATGCCACCTGGTGGATCCGCCAGGCCATGTCACGCGCGCTGGCCGACCAGGCCCGCACGATCCGGGTCCCCGTCCACGTGGTCGAGCTGATCAACCGGGTCGTCCGGGTCCAGCGGCGCATGCTCCAGGAGCGGGGCTACGAGCCGACCCCCGACGAGGTCGCCGCCCACCTCGACCTGCCCGGCGAGCGGGTCAGCGAAGTCCTGCGGCTGGCCCAGGAACCGGTGTCGCTGCACGCGCCGGTGGGCGAGGAGGACGACGTGGCGCTCGGCGACCTGATCGAGGACGGCGACGCGGCCAGTCCCGTCGAGTCCGCCGCCTTCCTGCTGCTCCGTGAGCATCTGGAGGCGGTCCTGTCCACGCTCGGCGAGCGTGAGCGCAAGGTCGTCCAGCTCCGTTACGGCCTGGCCGACGGCCGGCCCCGCACCCTGGAGGAGATCGGCCGCATCTTCGGCGTCACCCGCGAACGCATCCGCCAGATCGAGTCCAAGACCCTCAACAAACTGAGGGACCACGCCTTCGCGGACCAGCTGCGGGGTTACCTGGACTGAGGGCGCGCACCCGGAGGGGCTGAACATCAGCCCCTCCGGCGTTTGAGGAGCGGGGGCCGGGGGCGGGCCCCGGGGACTGGCAGGGGCGGAGGGGGCGAAAGAAGCCCTCAGTCCACCTCGGCCACCGCCTGCGCGAACTGGGCCTGATACAGCCGCGCATACGCACCACCCGCGGAGAGCAGCTCCGCATGAGCCCCCTGCTCGACGATGGCCCCGTTCTCCATCACCAGGATGGTGTCCGCGTCCCGGATCGTGGAGAGCCGGTGCGCGATCACGAACGACGTACGCCCGTGCGCGAGCTTCGCCATCGCCTTCTGGATGAGCACCTCCGTACGGGTGTCGACCGAACTCGTCGCCTCGTCGAGCACGAGGATCACCGGATCGGACAGGAACGCCCGCGCGATGGTGATGAGCTGCTTCTCACCGGCGCTGACCCCCGACCCCTCGTCGTCGATGACGGTGTCGTACCCCTCGGGCAGCGTGCGCACGAACCGGTCCGCGTGGGCCGCCCGCGCCGCCTCCTCGATCTCCCCCCGGGTGACGTCCCGGGAGGCGCCGTACGCGATGTTCTCCGCGATCGTGCCGCCGAACAGCCAGGTGTCCTGGAGCACCATGCCGATCTGCGCCCGGAGTTCGTCCCGGGACATCCTCGCGACGTCGACCCCGTCGAGCGTGATCCGCCCGCCGGTGACCTCGTAGAACCGCATCAGCAGATTGACCAGCGTGGTCTTGCCCGCTCCCGTCGGACCGACGATCGCGACCGTGTGCCCGGGCTCGGCCTTCAGCGAGAGGTCCTCGATGAGCGGCTTGTCGGGGTCGTAGCGGAAGGACACGTTCTCCAGCGCCACCCGTCCGCGCACCTCCGCCGGGTGCTCGGTCGTGACCGGGTCGGCGCCCTGCTCCTCCGCGTCGAGGAGCTCGAAGATCCGCTCGGCCGAGGCGACCCCGGACTGCACCAGGTTGGCCATCGACGCGACCTGCGTCAGCGGCATCGAGAACTGCCGCGAGTACTGGATGAAGGCCTGCACGTCACCGATCGACAGGGAGCCCGACGCGACCCGCAGCCCGCCCACGACCGCCACCAGCACATAGTTCAGGTTCGAGACGAACATCATCAGCGGCTGCATGATCCCGCTGTTGAACTGCGCCTTGAACCCGGCCTCGTACAGCTTCTCGTTCTGCTCGGCGAACTGCGCGGCCGACTCCTCCTGCCGCCCGAACACCTTCACCAGGGTGTGCCCGGTGTACATCTCCTCGATGTGCGCGTTGAGCTTTCCGGTGGTCCGCCACTGCTGCACGAAGTGCGGCTGCGAGCGCTTGCCGACGCGCGTGGCGATGACGAAGGACAGCGGCACGGTGATCAGTGCGACCAGGGCCAGCAGCGGCGAGACCCAGAACATCATCGCGAGGACGCCGATGATGGTCAGCAGCGAGTTGATGAGCTGGCCCATCGACTGCTGGAGGGTCTGCCCGATGTTGTCGATGTCGTTGGTGGCGCGGCTGAGCACCTCACCGCGCTGCCGCTTGTCGAAGTACGACAGCGGAAGCCGCGAGAGCTTCGCCTGGATGTCCGCGCGCATCCGGTACACGGTCATGTTGACCGCCCGGTTGACCAGCCGCGTCGCGACCGCCATCAGCAGGCCGGCCAGCACGAACACCACGAGCGCGAGCCCCAGCACCTCGCCGACCGCGTTGAAGTCGATGCCCTCGCCCGGTGTGAAGTCCGTACCGGAGAGCATGTCGGCCATGCCGCCGTCACCGCGCTCCCGCATGGACGCGAGGACCTCGGCCTTGGTGGCACCCGCGGGCATCTCCCGCCCGATGATGCCCGCGAACACCAGGTCGGTCGCCCGCCCGAGGATCTTCGGACCGACCACCGACAGGCCCACGCTCAGGACGACGGCGAACAGCATCGCGAACATCGTGGCCCGCTCGGGCTTGAACTGTGCGAGGAGCCGTTTGCCGGACCCCTTGAAATCCATCGAGCGCTGATCGGGGCCGCCCCCGGCCATCATCCGCCCCATAGGCCCGGCCATCAGGCAGCCTCCGCTTCCGTGAGCTGGGAGAGAACGATCTCCCGGTAGGTCTCGTTGTCCGCCATGAGCTCGTGATGCCGTCCGGAGCCCACCACCCGGCCCTCGTCGAGGACCACGATCCGGTCGGCCTCCCGGATCGTCGACACCCGCTGCGCCACGATGACGACGGTGGCCTCGGCGGTCTCCTCGGCCAGCGCCGCCCGCAGCGCCGCGTCCGTCGCGTAGTCGAGGGCGGAGAAGGAGTCGTCGAAGAGGTAGATCTCCGGCCGCTGCACCAGGGTGCGGGCGATCGCGAGCCGCTGCCGCTGACCACCGGAGACGTTGGTGCCGCCCTGCGCGATGGGGGAGTCGAGGCCGTTCTCCAGCCCCTCCACGAAGCCCTTGGCCTGCGCCACCTCCAGCGCGTGCCACAGCTCCTCGTCGGTCGCGTCCGGATTGCCGTACCGCAGGTTCGTGGCCACCGTGCCCGCGAAGAGGTACGGCTTCTGCGGCACCAGCCCCACGGTCCTGGCCAGCAGCTGCGGCTCGACGGTGCCCACGTCCACACCGTCGACGAGCACGGTGCCTTCCGTGGCGTCGAACAGCCTGGGGACGAGCCCGAGCAGCGTGGACTTGCCGCTGCCGGTCGACCCGATCACGGCGGTCACCTCGCCCGGCCGCGCCACCAGGTCGACGGCCCTCAGGACCGGCTCCTCGGCGCCCGGGTAGCGGAACCCGGCCCCCCGGATCTCCAGGTGCCCGTGCCGCCGCAGCTCCACCACGGGTGCGATCGGCGGCACGACGCTGCTCTCCGTCGCCAGGACCTCCTCGATGCGCTCGGCACAGACCTCCGCGCGCGGCACCATCATGAACATGAAGGTGGCCATCATCACGGACATCACGATCTGCATCAGATAGGCGAGGAACGCCGTCAGATCGCCGATCTGCATGCCGCCGCTGTCGATGCGGTGCGCACCGAACCAGACCACGGCGATCGACGACAGGTTCACGACGGTCATGACGATCGGGAACATCAGGGCCAGCAGCCGGCCGGTGCCCAGGGACACCTCGGTGAGATCGGCGTTCGCCTTCTCGAACCGGTCCCTCTCGTAGCCGTCCCGTACGAAGGCGCGGATCACGCGGTTGCCGGTGATCTGCTCGCGCAGCACCCGGTTCACGGTGTCCAGACGCACCTGCATGGTCCGGAACAGCGGCCGCAGCCGCCGCACGATCAGCGTCACGCAGATGCCGAGCACCGGCACCACGGCGACGAGCACGCCGGACAGCGGCACATCCAATCCGAGCGCCATGACGATGCCGCCCACACACATGATCGGCGCCGACGCCATCAGGGTGAACGCCATCAGCGTCAGCATCTGCACCTGCTGGACGTCATTGGTGGTGCGGGTGATCAGCGAGGGCGCACCGAAGTGGCCGACCTCGCGGGCGGAGAAGGACTGCACCCGGTCGAAGACGCCGGCCCGGATGTCGCGGCCGACCGCCGACGCCGTACGGGCGCCGAAGTAGACCGCGCCGATGTTGCAGACCACCTGGACCAGCGAGATGCCGATCATCAGGGCCCCGAAGGACAGGATGTAACCCGTGTCCCCCTTCACGACACCGTTGTCAATGATGTGCGCGTTGAGGGTGGGCAGGTAGAGCGTGGCGCAGGTCTGGAGGAACTGCAGCAGCAACAGCAGGGCGATGGGCTTCTTGTACGGACTGAGATAGGTACGCAGGAGTCGTATGAGCACGCGGGGTCTCTCGGAGTCGGCGACGGGGGCTGGGTGGTGCACCACCCCCCTATCGTCGGTCACTCCCCCCGCGTTACCTCAACTGATTAACCCAACAGCGGTCAAAGGACGGACGCGGCCTCGGTCCCGGGCCGCCCGCGCCTCCGACCTGAGGCGTACGCCCCGGTGCCGCTCCCGGGCGCTATGCCCGGAACGCGCCCGGATGCGTCTGTTCCCGTACGGACACGTACTGCTGCCGTACCGCCTGCCCCACGGCCAGGTCCTCGCCGGGCTCCAGCAGCTGCGCGGCCGCACCCTGCCAGACGGGTGGCAGCCGCGGGTCGAGCGCGCCCTGCGAGACCCCGAGCGCCCAGGCCGCCTGCCGGGCCGCGCCAATCGCCGCGTAGTCCGCGGGCTGCGGCACCACGACCTGCGCGCCGAACAGCGCCGGGGCCGCCGCCTGGACCGCGGTCAGCTCGGCGGCCGCCCCCAGCAGGAAGACCCGCTGCACCTCGACACCCCGGCCGCGCAGCACGTCCAGCGCGTCCGCGAGCCCGCACAGCATGCCCTCGAACGCGGCCCGCGCCAGGTGCTCGGGCCGCATCGACTCCCGGCGCAGCCCGGCCAGCGTCCCCGCCGTGTGCGGCAGATTCGGCGTCCGCTCGCCCTCCAGATACGGCAGCATGACCAGCCCGTGGGAACCCGGCGTCGACTTCATCGCCAGGTCGGACAGGCTCTCCAGATCGGGCAGCCCCAGCAGGTCGACGGCGCCGCGCAGGGCCCGTACGGCATTGAGTGTGGTGACGACCGGCAGATGCATCCCGGTCGCGTCCGCGAGGGAGGTGATCATCCCGGAGGAGTCGATCAGCGCCTCGGGGTGTACGGCCATCACGGACCCGGAGGCCCCCAGGGACACGACCGCGTCGCCGAGCCCGATGCCCAGTCCGAAGGCCGCCGCCATGGTCTCGCCGGTCCCGGCGGAGATCAGCAGCCCCTCGGGGGTGGTGCCCGCGGCGTCGGACGGCCCGAGCACGTCGGGCAGCATCGCCTGGTGCCCGAGCGCGAGCTCGACCAGATCCGGCCGGTAAGTGCCTGTCGCCGCCGACCAGTAACCGGTACCGGAGGCCCCGCCCCGGTCCGTGGTCCGTCTCACCGGCCGTCCGAGCAGCTGCCACACCAGCCAGTCGTGCGCCTGGAGCAGCACGCCGGTACGCAGCGCGACCTCGGGTTCCGTCTTGGCCAGCCAGCGCAGCTTCGTCACCGGATGGGCCGCCTGGGGTACGCACCCCACGGCCTGGGCCCAGGCCTCACGGCCGCCGAGCGCGTCGACCAGATCCGCCGCCGCCACCTGCGCCCGCTTGTCCCCGCCGACCAGCGCGGGGCGCACCGTATTGCCCTGGGCGTCCACCGGGACCAGCGCGTTCTGCTGCGCGGAAACGCCGATGGCCTGCACACCTTCGAGCAGCCCGCCGCCCGCCGCCTCGCCCAGGGACAGCAGCCAGGCCTGCGGATCGACGTCGGAGGGACGGCCGCCACCCTCCGCACCCTCGACCGGGTGCGGCGCATAGCCCTGCCTCAGCACGGCGCCCGTGTCCGCGTCGCAGACGACGATACGAGTGAAATCGGGCGAACTGTCCAACCCGGCGACTATCCCCATGGTGCAAATTCTGCCGTACGAAGGGGGGTGAGCGCGCAGGGCCGTCGGCGGACGGATGCCCGCCGACGGCCCTCAGCCGGGTGATTCAGGTGTTCGTGGTGCCCCAGTCGTCCCCGCCGCCGGTGCCGGCGTTGCGCTCCCGCAGGGAGCGCACCCGGTCGGTCACGGAGTCGGGGACACGGTCACCGACCTTCTCACTCACCACGTGGTACGCCTTGCCGGCGAATTCCCGCCCCTGCTGGGCCGCGGACTCGGCGGTGTTGCGCACCGCCGGGTTCTGGGCGACCTGACGGGCGGTCTTCCTCAACTGCTCGTAGCGCTCGCGCCCGGCCCTTGTGCCGAGCACGTAACCCAGAGCCAGTCCGGCGACGAATGTGAGCCGGTAGCGCATGGCAGCCACCCTTCCCTTGCGTCGTCATCGGTGCGGGGGGAACCGATTGGCGGAGCACCCCCCTGCTTGCGCTAATGTATGTGTCGCAGCGAGCGCACGCCCCCTGGCGAATACCCAGGTAGGTGCGTTCGATGCAACGAAGCGATCCCCTGTAGCTCAATTGGCAGAGCAGCCGGCTGTTAACCGGCAGGTTACTGGTTCGAGTCCAGTCGGGGGAGCTCGATCTCCTGTAGCTCAATTGGCAGAGCAGCCGGCTGTTAACCGGCAGGTTACTGGTTCGAGTCCAGTCGGGAGAGCAGCGGAAGAGGACCCCGATGGGGTCCTTTTTCATGCCCGGTGGAACCGCTCCGCGCAGGGCGGGGTCCTCATGGTCATGCGAAGCCGACCATCCGAAGCAGGAGATCGTATGAGCGGCTATGCTGCGGCAGACGGCGCGTACAAATGTGCGCGACGCGCCGTAATGGGGCGGTAGCTCAGCCGGTTAGAGCAGCGGACTCATAATCCGTCGGCCGTGGGTTCGAGTCCCACCCGCCCCACTCTCCGCTACGCGGGAAGAATCGATCTGACCAGCAACTTCGCTGGAGGGTCGGGCGAGTTGAGGGTCCTGGCGACCCTGTCGAGATCATGTTTCCATGATCGTCTGGACGGATTCTGGACGCCGATTCCGGTCAAGTCGGGTATGGCGCCTATGCGGTGTATTTTGTGTCGATGTTGAGCGGGTCTCCGTTGGCTCGTCCTGTAGCGGGAAGTGCCCCATGGGGGCGCCCCAACGTTCGGCGCACTTCCCTCGCGCGGTCTCCCTGTGATCGATGGCCCACCCAATGTTGGTGATGTATCTTGGGTGCATACATAGCGGATGTTGGAGGTGTCCGATGTCCGTCACGCAGATTGATCTCGACGACGAGGCGCTGGCCGAGGCCATGCGGCTCATGGGTGTCACGACGAAGAAGGAGACCGTCAACGCGGCCCTTCGGGACTACGTGGCGCGGATCAAGAGGCTTGAGGCTGCGGAGAAGCTGGCCGGGCGGGGTGCGCGTGGTGAGTTCGAGCAGGCCGCGGCGGCGCATGACGCGGAGAAGCGTGCCCGGCGCGAGGCCTTCGAGTGATCACGTATCTGATGGATACGTCGGCTCTGTGGCACCTGTTCCGTACTCCGGGTGCGTTGCGCCCTTGGGAGGGACACATCGCCGCCGGGGTGTTCCACATCTGCGAGCCGACACGTGCCGAATTTCTCGACTCGGCAACCAGCCCGTCCCATCGGGACGAGCTCGCGGAGGAACTGGACGCGCTCTGCTTGCTCTCTCCTGTGCCGAAGAATGCCTGGCGTTGGGTCGACACCGCCCAGTACAAGCTGACCCAGCGGGGCCAGCATCGGGAGGCTGGAGCGATCGATCTGTTGGTGTGTGCGACAGCTGTGCACCATGGGCACACCGTTCTCCACGTGGACAACGACTTCGCGACGGTGGCCGGAGTGCTCAAGGAAGTTCAGCAGCGGGACGTACGAGCCTGATCTTCTGGAGCCGGTTCACGTTGTCGGCCTGTGGGCCCCTCGATGATCGATGCCCAAGTCACTGCCCCAGAACTGTGAACCTGGTCGGTCCTCTGAGCGCGGCCGTCGCACCGTCCAGATTCGCGAGCCGTGCGGCAAGGGTGGCCTCCGCGAGCCGGGTCGGCAGTGCGGCGTTGAACGTGAGGCCGTTCAGCGCACGCGCGTCCACTGCCGGAAGGCACAGCTGATCGGCGGCTTCCGAAATGACCTTCCTCCATTCCGCAGGCGTCACGTCCTCGTGAAGTCGGATGCTGGAGTGGATCGGCGATCGTGGTCAGTGTGGCGGTCAGGGTGGCGTTGGCCCGGTAGCCGGCCCAGGTCCACCAGCGCACACTGGTGTCGCGCCCGCCCCTTGCGACCACCGTCCCGTCGGGGTGGACCAGTTCCGAACTGCTCTCGCGTGCCTGAGTGAGCGCGGCCTTGGCGCGCCCGGTGAGGGCGACCGGCTGGCCGGCGCCGAGGAGCACTTCCCGTGCCGCGCGCGTCAGTTCGTACGAGGCGGTCCGGCCGGAACCAGTTCCTCCTCAGTGCGCCTTGCCGCCGCCGTCAACCGGTTCGACGAAGCGTCGCCGCCGGGACCAGTCGATGTACGTCACCTGCCAGCTCTGCCCGGCGAGGAGCAGGCGCCGAGGCACCACCACCTCTTCGGTCAGCAGCGCGGGATTAAGGGTTGTCCCGTAACGATCTTGGAATTGAAGGGAGTCGGTCGCCGCGCCGCCCCTGTACTTATCCGGCGAGGGCGAGGTTGTGCAGGGTTGGGCGATGTCGAGAATCGCGTGATGGACTCCGTCGCCTCTGAGGGGGCAGTCGCGAAGGATCTTCCAGCCCGTCATGCGGGCGAGGGTGTGCTCGACGCGGGCTCGGACCTGCTTGTGGGAGTGGTTGTGTGCCTCTTTCCAGGCCGGAAGTTCCTCGCCTTTGCGTCGGCGGTGTGGGATGACCAGTCCGGTGCCTTGGTAGCCGCCGCCGGCGATGGTCATCGTTTTGCCGACGGCGGCCTTGGCTCCGGATTCTTCCCAGCCGCGGGAGTCGTGCCGGTTGCTGTCCGCCGAACCCGCGTGGCGCGAGGCGGCCCGCGTGTTCGAGGACCCGTCCCTGTTCGACTTCAGCCAGCCCTGGCCTCCGGACTTCCCCGTCGAGTTCGGCAGCATCGGATGACACGTTGAGGGGGTGCTTGGTGACGTCGTACTCCCGCCAGGTATGCGCAGCCGTGTCCCAGCCGGAGGCGCTGACGATCCGCCCGTAGAAGTAGCCGTTGCCGAACCGCTCGTACTGACCAAAGCCCTGCTCGTCGGGGGTGTGCGGCAGGAACGGCTTCGAAGATCACCCCCGATAGCGCGGGTCTCGTACGTGTCGGCGTCGAATGGGCGGGACTCGCCCGCTGTGCGAAGGGTCCGTCTCCGGGCACGAACTGGGTGGACGAGGACTACGGCGGCACGACGATCCTGGAGCATCTGGTAGCCGCGCCGCCACTGTTGTCCTGCCGAGTAGGGATGCAACGGCCGTCCGCGTCATGACTCAGCCACGAGGACAACTGGTTGGCCCTGCACGTCAGAATCGTCGCCGGTCCGATCGGCACCGCGGTCTGGGTCATCCCGGTCCGATGAGGACTCGAGGTAGATCTGACACACAGTCGAACGTCAAGGTTATTGAAAGTCGGGCACACGGCTACGGGCCGCGGGGGCAGGGCGGTTACCCTGCTGGCGGTCGTGATGTCCTGGTCGCCCGCGTGCTGAGGGGTGGCGTCGATCCGTACATCCGGCGCGTTTCGATAAGGCTGTAGCAGGGGGGCTCTTGCGTTACCCGACTGCGGCGCAGTTCCTGCGCACCGCGACTCCAAACGTCATCCGCTCCTATGAGACGGCGCTGAGAACCGTCCGCAGTCCCTTGGTGACGCGCATGGATGCTTGGCCGAAGTGCCGCGACCAGGCGCAGGCGATCGTCGAGGACTGCGTTGCGACGCTGAACGGGGACCAACCGCTGGAGCCGGCCAAAGTCTGGCAGTACTCACACCTCGTGGGAGCCGACCGCGCCAACCAGGGAATCGCAGTGGCCGAGTCGGTCCGCGCGGTGGAGGTCCTGTGGAAAGCCATGCAGCCGACCATCCGCTCCGCTGTGCAGCACGAGGCACCCTCGCGACGGACATCCGCGCTGTTGCTGATCAGTGCCGCGTTCCGCTCCAGTTCCGGAAGCCGACTCTATGCGGGCGCAGTTGGCTACGGCGGAGCCTCCGCCCGGGCGTCCGAGACTCTGCCGATCGAGGACGCAGCAGAGGGCACCTCGGAGACGGCATCAGCGCACGCCGCCTGCGTGGCGTTGTCCAGGCGTGAGAAGGAAGTGCTCGAGAGGGTCGCGAAGGCGATGACCAACAGCCAGATAGCCCGGCAGCTCGGCATAACGACAGCGACCGTGAAGCGGCACCTCAACAACATCTACGGAAAACTGGACGCCGTGTCCCGTATCGACGCCGTCAACAAGGCCTTCGGACGCTACTGACTCGCATCTGTTGAGGAACTTGGAAAATTTCAAGAAGCCCCCTCAGCACCGGCACATGGGCGGATGTCACGCAGGCCCGTGCAACACCAGCGCGAGCATCATGATGATGTTCGCCGCGTACTGGGTGCGCATGAACACTCGGTACGCGCTGCGCCTGGTCCTTTTGTCCCCGTCGGCGACCCGGGCCGTGCGGACGATCTGCGCCACCACGCATACTGCTCCGAACGTCAGGGGAACGGTTCCGGCCAGCGTCAGCGGGGCCCAGGTCAGTGCCGCCAGCACCGCGCCGACGCCGACGAACAGCGACCCCGCCACCGCCACCGCGCGGGCTCGGCCGGCGCCGTACCGCACGGCCACGGTGCGGCGCCCGCCGACGGCGTCCCCTTCGACGTCGCCGAGGTCCTTGACGACCGCGCCCACCAGGGCCATCCAGGCGCTCATCGCTGCGGCGAAGACCAGGCCGGCCGGGCTCAGTTCGCCTCCCACGGAGGTGGCACCGGACGCGAACGAGGTCCATCCGAGACCGAACACCGTCACCGCACAGGTGCTGCTCCAGCGCTTTGCGGGAAACGGCGGTGTCGAATAGAGCCAGCCCAGCAGCAGGAACAGCGCCACCCACACGGTGAGTCCAGGGACGAACAGCGACAGCAGAAGGGACCCCGCGGCCGCGGCCGCGGTGAGGAAAGCGGCTGTCCGCTCCGGCAGATCACCCCGCGCGATCGGACGGGTGGACCCGTTGGCGCGGTCCTCCTTGACGTCCAGCACACCGTTGACCAGGTAGGCGGTCACCACGGCCAGCCACCATGCGAGGACCCCGGCGGCCAACTGCGGTGCGTCCACCGTTTTTTGAGCCGAGAAGGCGGCGCCCACCCCGAACCGCATGAGGAACACGATCTGGACGACAGGCCGGGCCTCGACCAGGCTCAGACGCACGTAGCGGGGCCAGTGGCGCACCGGGACACCAGGCCGTGATGCAGGGGAGAGAACTCTGCCGGAGGTCACTGTCACGGCGTCAGATTACGAGGATGGTGTCGTCCTGGGCCGCGACTGCATCCAAGGGTGCATGGAGGTCCTCATCCTGATCGCGAGCAACTGCCCCGGTGGGCGGCAGGAACCACCTGGTGAGACACCGCTTCCGCAACGGAAGCGGCGGCGGTGTCTCACCGGCCGGTACCTCAGTAGACGCTGTTCATGGCAGCACGTACCTCGGCGAGCGTGGCGTCGGCGACCGCCCGGGCCCGCTCGTTGCCCTCACGCAGCGTCTGACGGAGGTAACCGCGGTCCTCCGCGTATTCGGCCCGCAGAGCCCTGATCGGGGCCAGGTACTCGTTGACGGACTCGGTTACCGTCCTCTTCAGCGCGGCGGCCCCGGCGGAGCCGATCTCGGCGGCCACCGCCTCGGGGGGCCGGTTCTGGCAGAGCGCTGCCAGAAGGAGGAGCGACGACACCTCCGGGCGGTTGGCCGGATCGTAGGTGATGTGGCGCTCGGCGTCGGTCTTGGCCCCCTTGAGCAGACGGGCCGTCTCGTCAGCGTCGGCGGACAGCAGGATGGCATTCCCGCGGCTCTTGCTCATCTTGGTGCCGTCCGTGCCCAGCAGCAGCGGTGCGCTCGACAGCAGGGCGTCGGGCTCGGGGAAGACGGCGGTGCTGTTGCCGTAGCGGTCGTTGAAGCGGCGGGCGATGGTGCGCGTGATCTCCAGGTGCGGGAGCTGGTCCTGGCCGACCGGGACCAGATTGCCCTTGCAGAAGAGGATGTCGGCGGCTTGGTGAACGGGATAGGTGAACATCAGCCCGCTGACAGCCGATTGGCGTGAGTGGGCGATCTCGTCCTTGACCGTGGGGTTGCGGTTCAACTCGGAGACGGAGACGAGGCTGAGGAAGGGCAGCATCAACTGGTTGAGGGCAGGCACGGCACTGTGCGTGAAAATCGTGCTGCGGTCCGGGTCCACGCCGACGGCAAGGTAGTCCAGTACCAGGTTCTCCACGTGCTCGGTCAGGTTGTCCGCCACGTCACGATCGGTCAGGACCTGGTAGTCCGCGATGATCACGAACATCTCCACGCCAAGGTTCTGCAGACGAACGCGGTTGTGCAGCGTGCCGAAGTAGTGCCCCAGGTGCAGGCGACCGGTGGGCCGGTCGCCCGTCAGCACCCGGAACTGTTTGGGGTTCTTGACGATCTGCTCCTCCAGCAGCGCGTTGCGGGCCTGTACGGCGGACAGGCCGAGCGTGTCGCCAGGGGTGCCGGAGCTGGTGGCGTCGGTTGACATGGTCCGGGATGCGGTGTTCACAGAATCTCCTGGGGGTCGATGCCGCCGTGAGGATGGCCCGATCCCTGGTCCAGGGGACGCGTAGGGCCCGTCCATCCGTCCGAACGGCCCTGTCATGCATCAGAGGCGGCCGCTCCTATGAGGAGCGCCAGCAGCACAGAAATGACGAGAGATGCATGGGCACATCATAACTAGGGGCCGGCCCCGGTCAGTCGCATTGCGCGCCCGATGCATCGTTGGTTGTAGTTTGGCCTGCTCCTCTACCACCGGTTGGCATCATATGGGTCGAGCGAGAAATCGGAGGTGAGTCACAACTGACAAGCATGGAGAATGCTCGGCGCGTGACTGCCCATCTGCCGAGGGTCGCGCGTTTCGAAAGCGAACCCCTCAGGCGCTTCGTCGACAACGCCGTACAGGAGTGCCTGAAGTGTCTGAACAGCCGTGACGCGGACGCGGTTCCCACTTATCTCCCCCGTGCGTCGGGACTACTGTTCGGGCGGTTGGGCGGCTCTGAGATCGCAATCAGTGACCTCGAATTCGTACAGAACGTCCGCGACCAGGACGAGAGTGTGATGGCCGAATTCGAGACGGCTATCGCCCCCCGGTTCGGCGAGGTGTACCGGAATCCGGGACGAGGGTTCTGGAGCGACGACAAGGGTGTACTCCAGGCGATTCAGCGCCAGTCCGCGAAGGGCCTGGATCTGCTGGGATCCGTGCACTCGCACCCGAACTGGCACGAGATCGGACCGCCGCACGAGCGGTTTCAGGAGCTCAGCGAGAATCCGACGCGGATGGATGAGTATCTCTTCCGTCAGTCGTCCTGGCCGGTCAATCTGATCTGGTACATCCGTGCGATCGGTGGCCTTCTCGAGCACCGCGTGGCGGGTTGGCGGCCCGGTCCTGAGCGGTGCGAAATGCTTGATATTCGCATTCCGTCGGACATTCGCGATGAATTCAGCATCGCAGGCCAGTTCAAAGAATGACGAGCCGTCCAAGGGAAAATAGCGAACCCAAGGAGTGATGGCACATGCCTGAGATCGTCTCGCAAACCGTCGGTAAGCACCCTGCGCCTGTCGTATCCATCAAGCTTCCCGCGGCATTTCACGCCCTGACTGGCGGTCGGCGGCAGTTGCCCGTCGAGGGCGAAACCGTCCGAGAGGTGCTTGCCGCCCTCGAGCGAGCATGCCCCGGTGTGCAAGATCGGCTCATGGACCAGGATGGATCGGTGAAACGATACGTCAACGTCTATCGCAACGACAGCGACATTCGATGTCTCGACGACCTCGAAACGAAAGTGGCAGACGACGACATCATCTGGATCGTGCCGGCGGTTGCGGGCGGCAGCGGAGCGGCACGAGTCAGGGAGGCGTGATGTCTGACGTTCTTCCTTCGGAATTCTTCACTCATCCTGGACCGAACCCGCACGCCGTCACCGCAGATCTCAGGGCCAAGTGTCCGGTCCATCGCATCGACGTTCCCCCCGGTGCCGAGGCGTACGCGGTGCTCGGGAACAAGGTCGTCGAGGAGGCGCTCGGTGACTCGCGCCTGTCCAAGCAAGTCGAGAACCTGCCCGCCCCGTACCGGGACAAGGCGGTGGCCAACAGCCTCCTCGTGGTCGGAAATCTGGGGTTCGCTGACCCGCCCAAGCACACCCGCCTCAAGAAGCCGATCAGCTCGGCCTTCCTGCCCAGCGCGGTCGCCCGGCTCCGCCCCCGCATCCAGGACATCGTCGACGAACTCATCGACGCCTTCCCGCAGTCCGGTGACATCGACCTGCTGACCGCGTTCGCCCTGCCGCTTCCGCTCACTGTCATCTGCGAGTACCTCGGGATACCCGTCGAGGACAGGCCGCTGTTCCTGCAATGGAGTTACATCCTCAGCCAGGATCCGCTGCAGCACGCCGAGGCGGAACTCAAGGCAGCGAGTCAGGAGTTCACCGAGTATTTCACCCGGCTGGTGGCCGAGCGGCGCGGCGATCCACGGAACGACCTGCTGAGCGAACTCATCAAAGCCCGGGACGCCGGCATGTACAGCGAGAAGGATCTGCTCTCCTCGCTCCTTCTGCTGATCATCGCCGGCCACAAGACGGTGGCCAACATGGTCGCGAACGGAACACTGCTGCTGCTCCGGCACCCCGAGCAACTAGGCATGCTCCGCACAAACCCCGAGCTGATTCCCGCGGCGATCGAGGAAATCCTGCGCTACGAGGGATCGGCCGCCTGGGCCTCGCTGCGGGTCGCGGCGGAGGACATGCAACTCGGGGGAGCGGAGATACCCAAGGGAAGCTTCGTCCACCTGTCCCTGTCCGGCGCCGGTCACGACCCCGAGGTGTACGACGACCCGGAACGCTTCGACGTCACCCGCTCCCCGAACCGCCATCTCTCCTTCGGGCACGGTACGCACTTCTGCATCGGCGCTCCCCTCGCCCGGCTCCAGGGCGAGATCGCCTTCTCCTCACTGCTGCGCCGGCTACCGGGGTTCGAACTCGCGGTGCCCGAGGAGGAGGTCACCTGGCTCGCCGACAGCTCACTCAGCCGGGGTCTGGAGTCCCTCCCCATCCGAGTGCGAGAGCGGTTGGCCCGATGACGGCGACGCGAGAACCGGGCGGGCCCAGCATCGCTGTGCTGGGCGTCGGCGGAGTGGGCGGGTACCTCGGCGGGCGGCTCGCCGCCGCCGGGTGCGATGTGCAGTTCCTGGCCCGCGGCGAGGCCCTCGCCGCGCTCAGGCGGAGCGGGCTGCGCGTCACTGGCGGCGAGCACGACTGGTCGGTGCCCCAGGTACGGACGTCGGGCGACCCGAAGGACATCGGCGAGGTCGATTTCGTACTGCTCTGTGTCAAGACGCCGCAGCTGCCGGCGGCCGTCGACGCCCTGTTCCCGATGCTCGGCGAGGACACCGCCGTGGTCACGTTGCAGAACGGAGTGGAGGCCCCCGCGCAGGTTGCCGCCGCCATCGGCCGCGACCGGGTGCTTCCCGGTACCGTCAGGATCGTGGCCACGACGGCCGGTCCCGGCGAGATCAGGCACATGGGTCCCCCCGGTGCCCTGGGCTTCGCGGAGTGGGACGGCAGCGCGTCCCCCCGCGTGAAGCGGCTGCGCGAGGCGCTGCGCAACGCCTCGGTGGCGGCCCCCGAGCCGAGCGACATCTGGGCCGACCTGTGGGCGAAGTTCCTGCTGGTGGTGCCGATCGGCAGTCTTGGTGCCGCCTGCGGGGCTACCGTCGGCGAGCTCCGATCGCGCGCCGGCACCCGGAAGATACTCATCGCCGGCATGCGGGAGATGTACGAGACCGGCGTGGCGCTGGGCATCGCACTCCCGGATGACGCCGTGGACGCGGCAACCGCCCGCATGGACCTGCAGTCGCCCGACGTCACCTCTTCGCTGCAACGGGACATCCTCGAGGGCCGGCCGTCGGAACTCGAGGCCTGGACCGGCGCCGCGGTCCGCCTCGCCGGCCGGGCGGGCCTGGCCGCCCCGGTCCACGACATGCTCTACGAGTTGCTCGCGCTGAGCGTGTCGCGGGCGGCGAGGACTGCGTGAAGCCGGCCGACCGATGCCTCCGTGCGAGGAGTGTTCAGCGGTGAACGTGAGATTCGTGGAACGCGGCACGCTACGGAACATAACGGCCTACCGGGGCACCGAACCGTCCAGCGCCGGAACGAACGCGGCCGTCGCCTTCGATCTGTCCAGCAACGAACTGACTCTGCCCCCGCTGCCCACCGTGCTGCCCGTCATCGAGGAGGGCTTCGCACGGCTCGCCCGCTACCCCGACCCGACCGCACGGACTCTGACGGGGGAGATCGCCGGCCACGTGTGCGTCCACGCGGACAAGGTGGCTGTCGGCCCCGGGAGCGCGGGCGTGCTCCAACAGATCCTCCTCGCCCTGTGCGGCGAAGGCGACGAAGTCCTCTACGCATGGCCTGGATTCGATGCCTATCCGCTGCTGGTTGCCATGTGCGGTGCCGTCGGCGTCCACCTGCCGCTGACCGCGTCCGGCGGTCACGACCTCGACGCGTTCCGCGAACGCGTGAGCCCGCGAACCAGGGTGGTGATCCTGTGCTCCCCGCACAACCCCACTGGAACCGTCATCGACCACGAGCAACTGCACGGTTTCCTGGAGGCACTGCCGGACCACGTGGTCGCAGTCCTCGACGAGGCATACGTGGAGTTCGACCGGGGCGGCGACCCGCCAGGTCTGCCGGAGGTGCTGCGCGACCACGGCAACACGGTGGTGCTGCGAACCTTCTCCAAGGCGTACGGGCTGGCCGGCCTGCGGGTGGGCTACGCAGTCGGGCCGCGCCAGGTCATGGCCGCCGTCCGCAAGACAGCACTGCCGTTCGGCGTGACGCATATGGCCGAACAAGCAGCCATCCGGTCCCTGCGCAGCGCGGCCGAACTGTACGGGCGGCTGGCCGCAGTGGCCGCGGCACGAGAGGAACTCACGGCAGGCCTTGAGAAACTGGGGCTGCCCGTCCTGCCCTCCCGGGGCAACTTCGTCTGGCTCCCGCTCGCCTCGGCCGCCGAGCACTTCGCCCGGGCTGCGGCCACGGCGGGGGTCAAGGTCCGCGCCTGTCCGGCACACGGAGTGCGGATCTCAGTGGGCGAGGCCGAGGCACACGAGGCGCTGCTCACGGCGCTCGGCCGGACGGACCGCACGCAGTGGTCGTGATATGCGCGGCCCGCACATACCCGTCCGCCGCTCGGCCACATCCCGTTCCCGTCGTCCGACACCGAATCCTGGGTAGGCAACCTGTGAAACTCCTCTTGATCGCCATGCCGTGGCAAGGGCTCGATACCCCATCCAGCGCACTGGGCGTTCTCGGGCAGTGCGTCCGCAAGAATGCCGGCGACTGGGATGTCGACGAGTTGTACATCAACCTCCGATGGGCCGAACACCTGATGCGGGAGAGCAACGGCTCCATCACAACGGCGGACTACGGCAATGTCGCGGATCAGGTCTTCCACGGTGTGGGCGACTGGGTGTTCACGCCGGCGCTGTATGACGTCGACAGCTACCAGGCCGACGAGTACTCCGAGTTCCTCGAGCAGCGGGGCATAGACCCGACGCTTCCCGTCGCGATGCAGAAACACGCCCGGGGGTTCATCCGGTCTCTGGCGGCCGAGATCGCCGCCGATCCACCCGACGTGGTCGGGTTCACGAGCACCTTCATGCAGAACGTGCCGTCCCTCGCGATGGCCCGGGAGCTGAAGAAACTCGTGCCGGGCATCCTCACCGTACTCGGTGGCAGCAACTGCGACGGAGTCCAAGGTCCCGCCCTGCACCGGCATTTCGAGCAACTCGATTTCGTGGTGAGCGGCGAAGGCGAGCGGGCACTGCCCGCGTTGCTGAACTGCATCGACCATAGTGAGCCCCCTGCCGCCGTTCCGGGGCTCAGCTGGAGAGGGAGTGACGGGCAGACGGTTGTGAATCCGCCGGCCAAGACGGCACTGCCGTTCGCCATGGTGCCGGCACCCGACTACGACAGCTACTTCCAGGCACTCGAAACGTCACCCGTCCGTCACCACGTCCAGCCGATGCTGGTGCTGGAAACCTCCCGCGGCTGCTGGTGGGGGGAAGCCCATCAGTGCACGTTCTGCGGCCTGAACGGATCGAACATCGATTTCCGGAGCAAGGCCCCTGAGCGCATCGCCCAGGAAGTCAGGGATCTCGCCCAGCGTTACCAGGTCCTCGACCTCGTCATGGTGGACAACATTCTCGACATGAAGTATCTCGGCACGGCCATGCCTGAGTTGGCTGCCCTCGACTGCGATCTGAGAATCCACTACGAGATCAAGTCCAACATGAACCGGGAACAGTTGAGCAGACTGAAAGAGGCGAACGTCCTGTTCGTGCAGCCCGGTATCGAGAGTCTGAGCAGCCACGTGCTACGCCTCATGGACAAGGGCGTCAGCGCCGCGCACAACGTGCGGATGCTGCGTGACGGGCAGGATCTCGGTCTCAACGTAACGTGGAGCATCCTCTACGGTTTCCCCGGCGAGACCGAGAACGAGTACCGCAGGCTGCTCAGGAAGATGGCCACACTCGAGCATCTGGAGCCGCCGAGCGGGGCCTGGCGCATAGCGCTCGAGCGGTTCAGCCCCTACTTCGAAGATCCCGCTCAAGGGTTCATGTTCCGCCGCCCGTCGGAGATATACGACTTCATCTACCAGGTCCCACGGGATCAGCTGTACGACATGGTCTTCTTCTTCGACACCAGCGTCCAGGGAATCTCGGGACCCATCGAGGACGAGATGAAGCAGGCGTGCGAGGACTGGGCCAAGGCATACCCGCAGAGCACCCTCTCCTATCGCGTCGATGACCAAGGCCGGGTGGTCATCGAAGACCGCCGCGCCAGCTGGCCGGAGGAAGTTATCGAGCTGGACGACCTCCATAGCAACGTGTATCTCGGCATGTTCCAGGCGGCCGGCCGCGAGGGCATACGCCGACGGCTCGCCGAGGGCGGACACACCGTCGGGGACGAGGACGTCGAGAAGATGCTCCGCTACTTCGTCGACCGGGGCCTGGCCTTCGAGGACGAGGGGCGCTTCGTGAGCGTCGCACTCGGGGTCGACCCGTACCGACGCAAGCTGATCAACGGCAAGGAGGTCGCGGCGTCGTGGTGAGCGCGCTGATGGACATCGGTGAACTCAGGGCACGGGCGGCGGGTTCCGGTGAGGGCGGCGCCTCGCCCGGTTGCCGGCCGGCGACTGCGACGCTCGCCCTCGGCCCTGGTGAGGCCGAACTCCCGGCGGCCGCCGAGCTGGCGGCGCTGCTGGCCCGGGTGCCCATCGCCGAGGTGCGGCTGGCGGATCCGGCGGACTTCTCGGCCCTCGGCGGTCACGCGATTGTGCGGCTCATCGCGCTGATTCGCGAGTGCTCCTCGATCGGGGCCCGGATCACCTGGTCACTGACCCTGGGCCCGGAACAGCTCGACCTGATCCCGCGCCTCGACCACCTGCCCGCCCCCGACCGGATCACCGTACGGGAGAAGGGGCCTCTTCCCGTCGACCGGTGGCGGTCCGCCCGGCAGTTCGGCCTCCTCTACTTCCGCAAGGGTCCGGCGTTCCTGTCTGTCGTCGATCAGCGCCCCGAATCCGGGAGCCGGATCGTCCTGGACGACCCCGTCCTGATGGATGTCTTCCGCCGAGGACTGGAGGGATGCGCATGGGCCGGGCTGACCCGGGACCCGCTGCGCGCCGCCGCCGCGTACGACCTGGTGGACAGGGGCCTGCTCCTGCGCGTCGGGGGGCACTGCGTGACCCTTCCGGTGCACATGCACTCATGGCCCCTGGGTACGACCCTCCTCGGCGGAACGCTGGCTTCCGCCGGGAAGAAGCCGGAGGGCGCCGAGGAGTAGCCGAGGGGCGGGGTTTACCCCCGACGTGTGGCCATCTCCGGAAGGCCGGATCGGACTCGGTGTTGACCCGAGCGCCTTGGCGACCGAGTTGACCGGGGTCCAGCGGGATCGATACCGATGGACATGTCCGCTTCTCCGGTCAAACTGCAGGTGAGACACGTCGCCGCTTCTTCGGCATCGCCTGGGAAGACCCACGAGAGGGTGAGGGTGCCCTCGGCGACCGCACGGCGGGCAAGCAGCACCCGCCCGGCGTCCACGATCACAGCTAGGGCCACGACGTGGTCGGGCTGATCATCCATGCCTGTGATCCTTGCGACGGCCCAGCGCTTCCGGCAACCCCAGCTTGTTGCTATGACGCCACTGGCTAACGGCTACAGGGTGTGCCTGCCCCGTCGTTTGCCACGCCGACCCGGTAGCGAGAGAGCGGGGCAGCTGGTTCGGACATGACGAAGCGGCCCCGCGCTCCCGGAGGAGAGCGGGGCCGCGACTATCGGGCGAAGAGGGCGACGGCGCCGGTTGCTGCACCTGCGACGCCGGCATGAGGGGGCAGGGCGGCCGCCAGGTACCGGTGCATTCCGCGCACGGTGTCGACGACCGCATCATCCTCGCCGACTGCCCGCTCGGCGCTGCCCCGCTCCTCGTACCGCTGAGCGGCCGCCCGGCGGCTCGACTTGAGGAGCAGGCGCATTCTCCAGCCCCCAAGTCCGCTGTTTCCCGGCCGACTTGGACCAGCCTCCTGGACTACTGCCGCAAGGACGCCGAACTCTGGGCCGGCTGTCCGGTGGTGGTGGTCAACGGGCCGCGAGGCGGACGTGCCTGGCGGTATCCGAAGTCCGCAACGGATCTCACCGAACCCGGCGGTGTCGCCGGTACGGCCGAAAGATCTGAACCAATACCGGGATCAGGCCGCGACGAGCTCCTGCTCGAGGTCCGGTGTGTTGAGCTTGGGCTTCTTGTTCGGCAGCGAGAGCCGGAAGACCTTGTGCCACGCGGAGAACACCTGCTTGGGCAGCGGGCCGGTGACGTACTCCAGCTCGTACTTCTCGAACAGCGCGCGCACCTTCACCGCGACCTCGGCGTACCGGTTGCTCGGCAGGTCCGGGAACAGGTGGTGCTCGATCTGGTGCGACAGGTTGCCGGTCATGAAGTGCATGGCCCTGCTGCCGCTGATGTTCGCCGAGCCCATCATCTGGCGCAGGTACCACTGGCCGTGCGTCTCGCCCTTGATCGACCGGCGCTCGAAGACCTGCACGCCCTCGGGGAAGTGCCCGCACATGATCACGGAGTGGGTCCAGATGTTGCGGACCAGGTTCGCGGTGAACGTGGCGGCGAGCGTGGGGAGGAACGACGGGCCCGACAGCAGCGGGTGGATCACGTAGTCCTTGAGTACCTGCTTGCGGATCTTGCGGCCCACGGCCCTGGCCCGCGCGCGGAACTCCGGGTTCTTGCGGCGGCGCTTGTGCAGGTTCTTGCCGAGCTCCAGGTCGTAGGCTGCGATGCCGTACTCGAAGAAGCAGGCGTTGATGAAGTTCCACAGCGGCTGGCCGAGGTGGAACGGGTGCCACCTCTGGTCCTCGTCGACGCGCATGATGCCGTAGCCGAGGTCGTTGTCCTTGCCGATCACGTTGGTGTACGTGTGGTGCAGCTCGTTGTGCGAGTGCTTCCACTGGTCGGCCGGCGAGACGTGATCCCACTCCCAGGTGGTGGAGTGGATCTTCGGGTCTCGCATCCAGTCCCACTGGCCGTGCAGGATGTTGTGGCCGATCTCCATGTTGTCCATGATCTTCGCCACGGACAGCCCGGCGGTGCCGAGCAGCCACGCGGGCGGGAAGATCGAGAACAGCAGCACGCCCCTGCTGACCAGCTCGAGCATGCGCTGCGCCGAGATGACCTTGCGGATGTAGGCGGCGTCCTTCTCGCCGCGGTCGGCGATCACCTCGTCGCGGATCGCGTCCAGCTCGCGGCCAAGCTCCTCGATCTGCTCCGCGGTCAGGTGGGCGGTGGGGTCGGTGGCGGTCAAGGTGCTCCTACCGTTCGATGTCGCAGGGGCCCGCCGCGGCGGACACGCAGGTCTGGATGAGGACGCCCGGCTCGGCCTCGGTGATCTCGCCGGTGCGCAGGTCGCGGACGGCGCCCGCCTTGAGCGGCGTGACGCAGCCGAAGCAGATGCCCATGCGGCACCCGGAGGGCATGAGCACGCCGGCCTGCTCGCCGATGTCCAGCAACGGCGTGGCACCGTCCGCGTCGACGGTCTTGCCGGTGGCGCTGAACGTGACCTCGCCACCGTCGCCGGCGACGACGATGCTGGGGCGGAAGCGTTCGGTGTGCAGGCGCTCTTGTACGCCGTACTCGCTCCAGTGCTCTTCGGCGGCGTCGAGCAGGCCCGCGGGCCCGCAGGCCCAGGTCTCGCGCTCGGCCCAGTCGGGCACGAGTTCGTCCAGACGGGCGATGTCGAGCATGCCATCTGTGTCGGTGTGCACCTCGGTGAGCCGCAGCTTCTTGTCCGCGACCAGGTCGTGCAGTTCGTTGCGGAAGATCACGTCTTGTGGCTGTGGCGCGCAGTGGACCATGACGACGTCGTCGAACTCGATGTCGCGCAGCATGCCCATCACGGGCGTGATGCCGCTGCCGGCCGTCAGGTAGAGCACCTTGGCGGGCTTGGTCTGCGGCAGCACGAAGTCACCGGTCGGCTGGTCGAGCTGGATCAGCGTGCCCGGTTCGGCCCTGCGGACCAGGTGGTTGCTGACCTTGCCGTCCGGGATCGCCTTCACGGTGATCGTGACGCGGCCGTCCTGGCGGTTTGTCGGCGAGGTGATGGAGTAGGCACGCCACAGGCGCACCCCGTCGACGTCGACTCCGATCCGCACGTACTGACCGGCTGTGTGGCCGCGCCAGCCCCGTCCCGGTCTGATCACGATGGTCGCGGCGTCACCCGTCTCGGGGTGCACGGCCTCGATGCGCCCACGCAGGTCAGCGCCAGCACGCAGCGGGCTGACAAGGTCGAGGTAGTCCGACGGCAGCAGCGGCGTCGTGACCATCTCCAGCAGTTTCCACGCCCTGCTGCGGAGGGCTGTACTCGTCATGACTCCAGCTTGCTGCGCCTCAAGGCGTAAAGTCCTGACCGCAGGACGTAAATCTGGGCGGCTGAATTGTTCGTAGGGAACAAAACATGAGCCATGCAATCCGGAGGGCCGGCGAACTGGCCCTGGATGAGACGACGGTCACCGCACTTCGGGCCGCACTGAAGACCACCGCCGACGAGGTCGTCCAGGCGATCATCGACGAGGTCCCTCCCTACGCCAACGCCCTTTCGGGCCGCATGGGCGCCAGCATCCGCCGAGCCGTCCGCACTGCCCTGGGGCACTACCTGGACCTCGCGAGCGGGAACGCCACGGGCGGCGACGCCGGTGACGCAGCCTACGAGCTGGGCCGCGGCGAGGTGCGCGACGGCCGTTCGATGGACGCCCTGCTCGGCGCCTACCGCGTCGGCGCCCGGGTGGCCTGGCGATGCCTGGCAGCGGGTGCCGTACCCGCAGGTCTGCCCGCCGCCGAGGTCGCCAAGTTCGCCGAGCTGACCTTCGCCTACATCGACGAGCTCTCCGCCGCGAGCGCCGCGGGCCACGCCGACGAACTGGCCGCCCGGGGCAGGGACCACGAGCGCCACCTGGAACACCTGGCCCGCGACCTCCTCGCCGGCGCGAGCCCGGACGTGCTGCTGGCCTCTGTTCAACGGGCCGGGTGGCAGCCTCCGCTTTCGCTGACCGCGGTCCTGCTGCCCGCCGCCCAGGCCCGGCCGGCCTACCGCACGCTCGACCCGAGCACCCTCGTCCTCGACGATCTGCCGGACGCCACCGGTGTGCTCCTCGTCCCCGATGCCGATCGATCACATCTCTTGCGGCAGCTGACCGACCGCACCGCCGTGGTCGGCCCGGCCCGGCCATGGACGCGTGCGTCCGCCTCGTACGCACGAGCCGCACGCGCACGCTCCCTCTCCTCTGAGATTCGCGACACCGAGGACCACCTGCCCGAGCTGGTGCTGAGCGCCGACGCGGACGCGTTCGCAGACCTGCGTGCCCGAGCCCTCGCACCGTTGCGGACCTTGCCTGTCGCGACCGCACGGCGGCTGGAGGAGACGTTGCGGGAGTGGCTGCTGCACCAGGGCAGGCGGGACGAGGTGGCGGCGGCGTTGTTCGTCCATCCCCAGACGGTCCGGTACCGGATGTCGCAGCTGCGGGAGTTGTTTCCGGATCTCGCATCGCCGCACCGGGTCCTTGAACTGACGCTGGCGGTCGGTCTTCGGGTCGGCTGACGCGTTCTTCGACCGTCCGCGACCGCGTCCGCGAGCGGTCCAGGAATCGTGCCTCGTTCTCGGTGCCATCAGCTGGCTCATGCGACCCGGGGGAGAGCGGTATCGGCCGGCTGGGACCGGGGGTTGATGTGAAGGCCGGACAAGGCCTCGGGAAGCCCGTCGGGGGCGCTGTCTCTGAGAAGCGCGGTGGCGGATAGGGCTCGACTGGATCCGGTGGACGATGCGCACCGGCCCGCTTGTCGACGCACTCATCGAGCATCTGGTCAGCGATCTGGGCCGCTATGCCCTGGAAAACGGCTTGCATGTCGTCGTGGAGGGCGCTGTCCTGGCATGAGCTGACCCACGGGCGCGCGGCGGGCTGCACTCGGTGACCGGCGGTGCGGCCAGGCCAGGTCACCAGGAACGGGGGGCGGGCCGCTCGCGCCGGGACCACCGTGGTTCTGCGACCGCCCCGTGCCTCCCTTCCGACAGGTCAACCGGACGACCGACCGGGCCGGCCTGGCACACCGTACGAGGGATGATGGGGATGGAATGACGGAACGTGAGGTCAGGAGCTTCCATGGCGAATCGGGTTCACCGACCCCGTGAGGACGCGGAGTTCAATTTCATCGTCGGGATGAGCGGAGTTCCGGTCCTCGCATACTTCACCGGGACATGGCCCAAGGCAATCGAGCCCTGCCGGGTGATGGACCTCGTCGTGGGTGGCATCGCCGACGACTACACGGGCCGCCTGACGGCCGTCCGTGCCGACATCACGCGTTGTCCGGCCGCAACCGAGCGATACGGGATCACCGGAGCCCCGTCCTGGGTCCTGCTGAAGGAGGGAGAGGCGGTGGCGCACGGCACGGGGCCTATGACCATCACCGAGGTACGGAAGTTCCTGGACGGCCACCTCTAGCTCAGCGATTACACCTGCGCCCGCACCGACTACGTCAACAACGAGGACGCCAACCTCATCGGACTGCTCAAGCAGGTCCGAGTGACGGCGGCCTCCTGCGAAGGCTGGACGAACGCCGACCCGGCTGATGAACGCGACCCGCACCGGCTACGACAACGGCGCCTGGGGCGCGACCCCCACCAAGGGCCTGCCCACCTGCATCGCCAACCCCGACGGCACCGGCGTCGGCTACTCGGTGGTGACCGGCCGCAGCTACGCCCCGCTCGGCAGGCTGCGCAAGATCACCGATCCGCTCAAGGGCATCACGGAGACCCAGTACACGCCCGCCGACATCGGCGGACCGGTCACCGAGATCAAGACGATCAACCCGAAGGGGCGCTCCAGCACCACCACATACGACCCGGGCCGGCCTGACCCTGACGGTCGCCTGCGCCACGGCGGACTGCATCAAGGTCACCTCGAAGAACGGCAAGATCGTCAGCGTCGACACCGTCGACACCTGGGACGCCAACGAGAACAACGCCAAGGTGGTCGACGCCGACAACACCGCCAAGACCGTCTCGGGCAGGATGAACGGAGAGGCCAAGGGTCAGACCCAGAACGTCGTCTACGTCGCCAAGAGCCAGGCCGAGGCGGAGGCGATCCGGGACAGGCTCGTGGGCAACAAACACGTGCGTGTGATCTGGCTGGGCGGCTCGTTCGACACGCACCGGGTCCAGCCGCTGGTCCGCAAGATCGGCGGCGGAACGATCCGGATCACCCCGGGCGAGGCGCAGGGAAAGGCACCCACCGTGCCCGAGGCGCCATCGGCACCCAGGACGGGCGGCGGCAGCAGGGTCGGTAAGCTCATGGGCGGCCTCGGGGTGATCGGCGACCTCTACATGATCTGGGACGCGACGCGATCGTGGCAGCGGGGCTGCGACGGCTGGCTCGGGTCCTGCGACCCGCCGCCGATGGCGTGAGGAAAGGGCCGGAGAGCGACCGTGGCCAAGGAACGAGTGACCGTGTGCGTGCCGCCGTGCGCCCCCGAGGACGTGCACCGGGCGATCGGCGCGGCCATGGCGCCGTACGACTACAACCGCGACCCCGCCCCCGGTGAGCCGGAGGTGGAGACCTGGTGGGACTACTGGCGGATCGACGGCCGGGGCTGTGAGTTCCCGGTCCTCGCGGGGCACGAGGACGACCCCCGTCTCCTCCGGGGGAGCGAGACCCTCTCCGGAGAGCCGCGGGACGTCCCGCTCTCGCTGTGCGACGGCGGGCCGCGCGGACTGCGCCGAGTTGTGGCTCAGTGGTCGGCGCCGTAAATCGAGGCGTTTGACAGCGCACCCGGTCGTTCAGGCTGCCTTGTCAGTGAACCTCGTCGCTTTTCGGTCCGATGCCTTTGGTCCTGGTCGGAGTTCCGTCCGGGGCGAAGGGGTGGTGGAAGGTGAAGGCGTGCGGCGCGGAGCCGTGGTCGTGGAGGTGTTCCAGCCTGGAAACCCCGTCCTGCCAGGTGGGTATCAGGCCATCGGATACCCACCAGGACACGTAGTTCGGGTGTCCTGTCCTCTCGAACCAGTCGTAACGCCTGTTCAGCGCCTCACGGTGCAGACCGGTGTAGATGGCGTCGAGGGCGGGGCGCAGGTCGGTCCAGAGGGAGAGGGTCGCGGCCAGGGCGGTGGTTTCCACCGTACGGCCCTTGCCGTACCAGGTCGGTACGGTGAACTCTCCCCATGCACCCCAGTCCGCCCCGAAGAGCATGCCCCGGTCACCGACTGCCGCTTCGGCATGCGAGAGGTATCCGGGGTGCCGGCTGATCTTCCCGTAGACGGCCTCACCAATGTCGTAGAACTCGCGCGTGAGAGGTGCGGGATCGGCGAGAGGTGACTTCAGGACGCCGAATGTGTACAGAGCAAGATGGGGCATGCGTCTCTCCCTGGTTGGGGCTGCCTGGCGTGGAACCGGTTCGGTGGCTTACGCATGGGGGCGAGGGTTCCTGGGGCATGACCGACTCATCCCGTCGCGGGTGGCTCAGCCTGAAGGAACTCCTGCGCGACCGTGGGCGACCGCCGAGGACCAGGTGAAGGTAGCTGCCTCTGCGGGCCCCTGTCGAAGTTGCGTTTTCCCTGTCCAAGTGGCCTCGCGCACCGGTCATTGCGGGGGCTGGGGAGGTGACGGGCGGGGCTGCATTTGGACACCGTGCGCCGCTGGTGTGGTCGGTTCGCCCAGGCGGGCCTGCCCGGGCTCAAACCGTCAACGCTGCGGCCGTCCCGCCCAGTGACCCGAAGACCTCAAGGACAGGAAGAACACGGAGAATGCCGGATTTCGTACGAGAGGGGCGTCTGTTCCGGGTGGTCAGCTTCGCGCCGTCGCATCGGATGCTGCTGCTGCGCAGCGAACCCACCGCGATCGACCAAACGGACACCCGCGTCGAGGTGTACTTCGGCCATGTGGAGCTCATGCTGCTCAAACCCATCTACGAGAAGGGCATCCACGTCCGCCGGGCGTCGGAGGCGGAGTTCGCGGTGCTGAAGGAGCGCCATGACCTCCCCGCGGACGATGCGGACTTCACCTGGATGATCGAACCGGACGGGGACAGCTTCGTCGTCTCCGGCGGACCCGCTTGGCGCGAGGCGGACCGCGTGTTCGAGGATCCGTCCCTGTTCGACTTCGGCCAGCCCTGGCCCCCGGACTTCCCCGTGGAGTTCGGCAGCGTTGGCTGACCAGTAGCCATGGTCGGGTAGGGCTGCCGTCAGCGATACGTGGCCGGCACGACCGGTGCGTCCCGCACATGAGGTCCAGGACTTCGGACCGATCCGTGTCAACGCCCGGTCGACGTACGGCTGCCCTTTACCTCACGGGCATCCCCGGTGGCTTCCCAGCGCGCGGCATCGGCTGAACCTCCGGAGCGGGCGTTGCGTATGAGTCCCAGAGGGACAGCTCAGGTCTGGTCTCTGCCACGGGACGGAAGGAGAGCACCGTGCCCACAACGCCCGCGTCCGACTCACCGGACGACCGTCGCGCGCTGGAGCCCATCCGCGTGCTGCGCCCGCGCCGCACCGACGCGCTGGCCCAGCTGCTCGACGAGATACGCCAGGACAAGGACTACCGCAGCCACGAGACCGTGGCCGCACCCGCCCCACAGACCAGGACCGGCGGCGGGACGGAGGAACTTCCGCCCGTTCCCGGCCGCGAGACGGAGGAGCTCCTGCCTGTTCCCGGCGGCGGGACGGAGGAACTTCCGCCCATCCCCGGCGACACGAGGGAGAAACACCCTCCCGCCCCCGGCAGCGAGACCGACAAAATCCCGCCCGTCCCCGGCGGCGGCGAGACGGAGGAACTGCCTCCTGTTCCCGGCGGCGAGACCGAGAAGCTCCCGCCCGTCCCCGGCGGCGCGACGAAGGGACTCCCCGCACTCGACGGCGATGCCGGCCCGCCGCGTTCCGTAGGGCGCCCGCGCCTCGGGCCCGGGCAGCGCCGGGCCGCCGTGGTGATCGCGGTCGTCGCGGCGGCCGTCGTCGGCTTCGGCTGCTCCCTCCTGATCCCCAGCCGTACCGACGCCGCCCCGGCCGCACCCTCCGCGAGCGCGTCGGCCGTCCCGACGTCGGCCGCCCCGGGCGCGGCCGGGATCGTCGACGTGCTGACCAACCCCGGCTTCGAGTCGGGCAGCCGCTCGCCGTGGAGCTGCACCGGCAACCCGGGATCGGTCGTCTCCTCGCCCGTCCACGCGGCCTCCAAGGCCCTTCAGGGGAAGGTGAGTTCGAGCGACACCGCGCAGTGCGAGCAGACCGTCGCGGTACGGCCGGACACCACCTACGCACTCAGCGGCTGGGTCCGCGGCTCCAACGTCTACCTGGGCGTGAACGGCGGCGCCTCCACCTGGACCACTTCCCCCTCCGGATACAGCCGACTGACCGTCTCCTTCACCACGGGCGCCTCCCAGACCAGCGCGACGATCTACCTGCACGGCTGGTACGCACAGGGCACGTACTACGCCGACGACATCAGCCTGGACGGACCTGGCGGCGGAGGCGCCTAGGGTCCGCCCGGGCGATCACTGGTCGGCGTCGGCCGGCTGACGGGGAGTCAACCGGCCACGGGGCAGGGGAAGGCCAGTGGTCTGGTTCGCGCTCTTCTCCGCCGCCCTCCGCCGCCCTCCGCCGCCCCGGAAGGGGCGGTACCGGATCGGGATCGCGTCGGGATGTCGTTGTGCCACTCTCAGGTCAGCCGAAGGCGGGGCCCTGAAGGGGGAACCGCCCGAACGACAGGGAGGCCGGGGTGACCAGGATCGTACTGATGTCCGGCAGTCTGCGGCGCGACTCGGTGAACACCACCGCCGTCGCCACGATCCGCCGGCTCTTGACCCGGCGGGACGAGCGGGTGCACACGCCCGTACTGGATCTGCGGGATCTTCCGTACTACGACCAGGACTTGGACGTCGCCGACGGTCCCGCGCCAGTGGCCGAGGCGCGTCGGGTGCTCGGATCCGCGGACGCCCTCGTGATCAGTACCCCCTCCTACAACGGAGGTGCTCCGGGTGTTCTGAAGAACGCCCTGGACTGGTTGTCCCGTCCCTGGGGCGACAGCGCGCTGACCGGACTGCCGACGGCGGTTCTCAGCGTCTCCCCGGGGCCGCGCGGTGCCGCGGACGCCCAGCCGGGGCTGCGGGTGAACCTCGAGTGCTCCGGAGCCGTCCTCATCGGCCATCCGCCGCTCGCGCTCGGCGACGCGGAGGCCCTGCCGCGCACGGATCAGGGATTCACCGATCCGTCGGTCGTCGGCCTGCTGGAGGAGCTGACCGACGCCGTCTGGGCGGCCCGGCGCGCCTCCGTCGCCCACCTGCCCGGACCGCCGGCCGGCGAGGGCCAACTGCGCCCCGCTGCCGCCGTCTGAGAGCGGTACCCACCCGGCGACCGCACCCCGGCCGCCCACCACAGACTTGCCCCGCGCGCGGTGTCCATGAGGCATGCGCCGACGGCAGGAACGCCCGTCCGGACCCCGGACGGCGCGTCGGTCCGGCTCCACGCGACGTGGCGCCCGAATCCCCGGAAGGGGGTGTCCCTCATGACGAAGCTGGTTCGCCGTGTGACCCGGCCCGCCATCTGAGGCGCCCTGTCAGTCCCCCTGCCGCGAAGCAGGAATGCGAAGGAGGTGCAGTCCCATGACGAAGCTCATCCGCCGCGTGACCCGCCCCGCCATCTGATGTCTCCTCACCCTGTAGCGCAGTGAGGATTCGCCCCCTGGGGCAGGGTCTCCCAGCCCCAGGGGGCACGTCACGTCCGCACGCCGTACGTGCCCGTCCGCGCTCACACCTGCCAGGCCGCACGCACGCCGTACGTGCCCGTCCGCGCTCACACCTGCCCGGCCGCACGCACGCCGTACGTGCCCGTCCGCGCTCACACCTGCCCGGCCGCACGCGCCACCCTCGCGGGTCGGCCGGCGACGCGGCCTGCCTCTCCGTTGCCCCTCACCCTCTTCTGCTCACCTTTGTTGCTGCCCTTCACCCGTCCGACAGGAGCGGAGTTTCGCCATGGGGATCCCCGAACGCATCACACGGATCGTCAGCCTGCCCGGCAGCGGGCTCCTGGCCTGTGACCTCCGCGGTGGCCTGCACCGGCTCGACCGCGATCTGACTTTGCAGCAGTCGTCCGGCGCGCCCGCCGCGGCCCAGGACCCGGCCGGCGACCCGGTGTACGGCGTTGCCCTCGCCGGCGACTGGATCATCACCCGTGACAAGACCGGCACCATCTGCCGCTGGCACGCCGACACCCTGCACCTGGCCGACCGCCTCGACGCCCGCACCACCGCCGACCGCTCCCTGCTCCTCGACGGTGAACAGCCTTCGCCCACCATGCTGCGCGGCATCGGTCTGTGGAACGGCAAGGCGTACCTCGACAACGGGTACTTCCAGGTGGTCGTCCTCGACGTGGAGACGTTCGCCGTCGAGCGGATCGTCCAGTGGCCCCACGGCTACGACATGCTCGAATGGTTCTGCACCGACGCCCCCGGCGTGCACGCCGTCGCCGACCGGCACGGCCGTGTCCACCTCGGCTCGCTGGACGAGTGGTCGTTCCCGACCACCGTACGGATCGACGCCTCCAACGTGCACCGCGTCATCTACGACGCGCGGCACCGCCGCTTCTGGGCCATCGGCGACGCCGGTATCGACGACACGCGCAACGTCTCCAACGGCGTGGTGACGATCGGGCTGGACGGCACGGTCGGCGAGCGCATGCACTTCGCCCGCAACGACGTCGAAGGACTCGTCTTCTCCCCGGACTTCGCCACCGCGTACATCGGCGGCTTCGACGGGGAGCTGCTCCTGTTCGACAACACCACTCCCGAACTGACCGTCCGCAAGCGGGTCACCGGCTTCAGCCACCAGATCATCGACGTCACGATCGACGAGGAGGGGCGGGTCTACACCCTCACCCAGGACGGCGAGATCACGGCCCTGTCGCCGGAAGGCGAGTTGCTGCACCGGCTGAACCACACCCGGCAGTGCGTGTGGGACCTGCGCCCGCTGCCCGGCGACGGCGCGAGCGTCCTGGCCGCGACCGACGACGGCACCGCCGTGGTCCGCCTCGACATCCGCGGCGACCACGCCCGGCTGGATCTGGTCGACGAGTCCCACGACGCGCCGGGGTTCGCCCGCCGGGCCGAACCGTGCGGCGACGACAGGGTGGCGGTCTTCTGGCCCGACACGGTGCGCCGCTTCACTCCCGGCGGCAGCACCGTATGGGAGACCCGCCTGCCGGGCATCGTCCACACCGTCTCGGTCTCGCCGGACCACAGCCGGGTCCTGGTGGCCTGCAACGCCGGCGGCTTCGAGTTCGACGCGGACACCGGCCGGCAGGTCCTGCACGTGGACGGGCTGCCCGCGAGCGCGTGGGCGTCGGCCTATCTGCCCGACGGACGCAGGGTGCTGGGGTGCCGCACCGGCCGGCTCGCGGCCTACGACGACACCGGCCGGGTCTCCTGGGAGACGGAGCTGGAGAGCTATCCCAAGCGGCTGCTGGCCGACGGCGACCGGCTGCGCGTCACCGGTGGCGGAGGCGTCAAGGAACTGGTCGTCGGCGAGGACAAGCCGGTACGGCAGTTCGTGGAACTGCTCGACAACACGGCCGAGAACTGCGCGCTGATCGACGGCACGCTCTGCGTGGTCACCTACGGCATGCAGATCGCGGCGTACGACCACGAGAGCGGTGAACTGCTGGCCCTGCACGAGGACTTGCCGGACTTCCCCAAGGGGATGACCGCGCTGCGCGGCGCGGACGGCCGTGCCTACGTGGTGGTCGGCGGCCGGGGCGGCTATCTGCGGCTGTACCGCCTGGACCGCAGCGGCGGGGGGCCGGTCCTCACCGTGCTGCGCGACCTGTGGCTGCCGCGGTCCTCCGGTGCCCGTCCCTTCCCTGCCGCGGCCGGCGCGGCCCGGCCGTGACCACGGCCGACAGGGTGCGCGCCGGGCAGGGCGCCGCCCGCGCCGACGAGGTGGTGGAGCCGTCCCCGTTCACCGAGCGCTCCTTCCTGGTGTTCGCCGCGGGGAACACGGTCAACAACGTGGGCGAGGCCCTGTACGCGACCGCGCTGCCGCTGCTCGCGTACCGGCTGACCGGCTCGCTCACGGTGATGACGTGGCTGGCCGCGGCCGTGCCGATGAGCATGCTGCTCGCCCCCTGGTTCGGTTCGGTGGCCGACCGGCGCGGCACGGCCCGCCTCGTCCTGTACGGGCTGCTGGCGCAGGCGTCGGCGGCCCTGGCGATGAACCTGCTGCTGTGGCAAGGGGATCCGCGGCCCTGGGTGCTGTTCGTGTGCGCCCTGGTGGTGGCGGGCGGCGGGGTCGCCTACCGGACCGGCTGGATGACGGCCGTGCCCGTGATGTTCCCGCGCTGTCCGGCGCGGGCCCGTGGCTCCCTCAACAGCCTGTTCCTCGCCACCACGCTGGCCGGGCCGGTCCTGGCCGCGGCGACCCTGCCGCTGCTGGGCTACCTGGGCGTGCTGTGGCTGAACCTGCCGACGTTCTTCGCGCCGCTGGCGGTGTGGGCGGCGGGCGTGCGCCCGCCGCGCCGGGCCGCGGGGGGAGCGAGGCGGCGCGACCCGGTGCGGATGCGCGGCGTCTGGCACGACATCGCCGCCGACCGGCGCCTCGTCGTCACGCTCGTCCTGCAGATGGTGCTGGAGGCGGTCTGCGGCATCGGGCTGACGTCCCTGGTCCTCTTCGAACTGCGCCACTCCTGGCAGTTGTCGGGGCAGCAGGCCGGCTGGGTCGTCGCGGCCGTGAACCTGAGCCTGCTGACCGGCAACCTGCTGGTGTCGCAGCGCGCGCGGCTGCGGCCCAGGACGCTGCTGACCGCGGCCCTGACCGCCCGCGCGGTGTCCCTGGCCCTGCTGGCGGTGCCGGTGTGGCCGCTGTTCCTCGCCGCCCTGGCCGTCGGAGCCGTCGCTCAGGGCGCGCTGCTGGCCGCCGTGGTGATGCTGCGGGTGCGGTACCTGCCGCAGGCCGTCATGGGCCGGGCCTCGGGACTGATGTGGCTGCTGACCGGGTCCGCCGCGCTGCTGTCCCCCGTTGTGATCCCCCCGCTCGACCATGCCGCGGGCCCGCACGCCACGTTCCTGGTGCTCGGCGTCGCGTCGTCGTTGGTGCTGGTCCACCTGCACCGCGCCCGCACCGCCTGGACCTCGACGAACCCGGTGACAACCGAGCCGGCCTAGGAGAAGAGACCATGCCCCACACACCCGGTGACACCCGTACCACCGACCTCCCGGCCGCCTCCGTGCCCGCGCTGCGCCCCAGCGACGCCGCCGCTGACGCACCGCCGCGGGCGGAGGTCCGCCAGACCGTACGCATCCCCCTGTACCCGGCGAAGGGCGACCCGATCACGGCCGGCGTCATGACCTTCCGCGGACTGGTGGACGGACGCGAGCACCTGGCGCTGCGCCTGGGCACCCTCCGGGACGACGTGCCGCTGGTGCGCGTGCACTCCGAGTGCCTGACCGGCGACCTGTTCGGCTCCGCCCGGTGCGACTGCGGACCCCAGCTGCGCGAGGCGCTGCGCCTGATCGACACCGCCGGCGGCCTGCTGCTGTACCTGCGCCAGGAAGGGCGCGGCATCGGCCTCTACAACAAGCTCGACGCGTACGGGCTGCAGGACCGGGGCCTGGACACCTACGAGGCCAACCGGGCCCTGGGGCTCGGCGAGGACATGCGCGACTACGCGGCGGCCGCGCAGATGCTGCGCGCCCTCGGCCACGAAGAGATCGACCTGCTCACCAACAACCCCAACAAGTGCGAGCAACTGCGCCGGTACGGCATCACGGTGCGGCGCACCGTCGCCACGGGCGTCTTCGTCAACCCGCACAACACCGGCTACCTGACGGCGAAGGTCGCCCGCACCGCTCACACCATTCGACTGGAGGAGTCAGCGTGATACGTCATCACGGGCCGATCAGCGGCGTCGAGGCCTTCGGCGGCGCGTACGTGGCCACGGCCGGCTACGACAACCAGGTCATCCTGTGGGACGCGGCGCGTCGGGCGCCGCTGGCCCGCGCCGTCCACGACCATCTGGCCAACCAGGTGGCGTTCAGCCCGGACGGAAAGCTGCTGCTGACCTCGTCGAGCGACTACACCGCCCGGCTGTGGTCGGTGCCCGACCTGAAACTGCGGGCGGTCCTGAGCGACCAGAAGGACGACGTCGAGATGTCGGTCTTCCACCCGACCCGGGAACTGGTCGCCACCGCCTCGCGCGACCACCTGGTGCGCGTCTACGACTTCGCGGGTGCGCCGGTGGCCCGGTTCGAGGGGCACACCGCGGACGTCATCTCCGTTGCCTGGCTGGGCGATTGCGACGAACTGCTCACCTCCAGCGACGACGGCACCGTCAAGCGCTGGTCGCTGGCGACCGGCGGCATGGTCGGCGAGGTCGATCTGGGCGGTGTGGAGACGGACACCATCGCGATCACCCGGTCCGGCGTGGTGTACGCGGGCAACGACGACGGCGAGATCATCACCATCGCCGACGGACGCACCGGCAAGGCCCCGGCCCACGAGGCCGGCATCAAACGCCTGGTGTACAACGCGGCCACCGAGTCCCTGGTGAGCCTCAGCTACGACCGCACCCTGCGGGTGTGGGACGCGGCGGACCCCGGGGCGGGGCTCCGGCTCGTCCACACCGCCGAGTTCCCCGCCGAGGTGTGGGCCCGCTCGTGCGCCTTCCTCGACGACTCCACGCTCGTCTTCGGCACCTTCGGCTCGTCCTACGCGGTGTACCGGATCACGGACGGGACGTGGGATCTGACCGGGGTGGAGCCCACCGCGTGCGTCAACGCGGTCGTCACCACCGCCGACGGCGCGGTGTGGACGACCGGCGACGCGGGACTGGTGTGGGTGGACGGCCGGCAGCAGGCCGCCACCGGCAGCCTGTGCAACTTCCTCGTGGAGGCCGGCGACCGGGTGATGACCGGCGGTCAGCTGGGCCGGCTCTTCGACGCCCGCGACGGCCGCGTCCTGCACCAGCACCGCTCACCGCTGAACTGCGCGGCGGCCTTCACCCGTGACGGTGTGCCGCACGTGGTGGTCGGCGCCTACACCGGCGAGGGCCTGGTGTTCGCCGTCCGCGCGGGACAGGAGCCCGAGCACGTTGCCACGCTGCCGCTGCACACCAACGCGGTCAAGGGCGTCGCGGTCTCCGGCGACACGCTGTTCGCCGTGTGCGCCGACGCCTCGGCGTCCTGGTTCTCCCTGGACACGTTCACCGAGACCGGCCGGGTCGACGAGGCCCACGCGCGGATCGCCAACGGGTGCGCCCCGCTGCCGGGCGGCCGTTTCGCCAGCATCAGCCGCGACCTGACCCTGCGGATCTGGGACGGGCGCGCGAGCCGTACCGTGCCGACGCCGCACGACCACTCCATCAAGTGTGTGGCGGCCTCCCCGGACGGGCGGCTGGTGGCGACGGGGTCGTACGCGGGGACGGTGGCCGTGCACGACGTGACGACCGGGGACTGGCCGCACGTGGTGCGGCCCACCACGGCGGGCATCTCCAGCCTGCACTACGACGCCGCCCGCGGCCGGTTCCTCGCCTCGTCCTACGACGGCCGGGTGTACCCGCTGGAGCCGGATCCGGAGCCGGCGGCATGACCACGGCCGAGGCCACCGCGCTCAACCCCAACGAGCTGGACGACCGGTCGGCGATGGGACTTCCCGCCGCCTTCACGGACCGCGTCGACCAGGACCGGTTGCGGCAGCTGACCGGCACGGTCGCGGGCGAGGACCCGTGGGAGCTGGCCCGGCACGTGGAGGACCCGGCGGCCGATCCGCTCCTGCGGCTGGCCGCGGGCCAGTTGCTGGCCCTGCTGGGCGACCCGCGCATCGACCCCTTGGCCCCGGCGATGGCGGACGTCCCGGCCGCGCGGGTGCGGCTGGGGCTGCCGGCGGACCGGGTCGACGCCGTCGCCGCGACCTGGCGGCACGTGGGCGTGACCCGGGCCTGGATAGCGAAGGAGACACCGCAGTACGAGGCCCAAATCGCCGCCTTCCGGATCGCCCGCCATCCCGTGACGAACGCGGAGTACCGGCTGTTCCTGACCGAGAACCCGGGCGCCGGGCAGCCCACGTCCTGGCGGTTCGGCGTGTATCCGCCCCAGCTGGCCAACCACCCCGTGTGGAGCGTGTCTCCGCAGGACGCCGACGCCTACGCGGCCTGGCTCGGCCGGCGCACCGGGCGGGCCTTCCGGCTGCCGACCGAGGCGGAGTGGGAGTACGCGGCCTCGGGCGGCGACGGGCGTGCCTACCCGTGGGGCGAGGAGCCGGGCGAGGACCTGGCCAACACCGTGGAGTACGGGCCGCTGGCGACGACCCCGGTCGGCATGTACCCGGCCGGACGCAGCCCCTTCGGCGCGTACGACATGGCAGGCAACGTCGAGGAGTACGTCGCCGACGACTACCGGCCCTACCCCGGCGGCCGGTACGTGGACGACGACCTGCACGGCGACGACGGCGTCGCCTACCGGGTGGCGCGCGGCGGGAGCTTCACCCGCTACGTCGACCTGGCCCGCTGCCGACGCCGCCACGGCTGGTACCAACGGGACCTGTACGCCATGGGGTTCCGCCTCGCCGAGACCCCGCTCGCGGAGGGCGCCGGGGCGGGTGAGGCGCGGTGAGCCGCTGTCCGCACAGCGCGCCTGCCCCGGCGGCGGGCCGGCGGGTGCCGCCGTGACGGCCCGCGGCCAGGGGCCGGGGCCCGGCGCCGAACTGGAGTGGCTCCGGCGGGCGGTGGACCTCTCCCGCCGCTGCCCGCCGTCGCCGACCGCATACTCGGTCGGGGCCGTCCTGGTCGGCGCGGACGGCCGGGAACTGTCCCGGGGATACTCCCGCCAGGACGGCAGCCGGGTCCACGCCGAGCAGGCGGCACTGCGCTCGCTGGGCCGTCCCCGGCCCGCGCTGCGCGGGGCGACCCTGTACACCTCCCTGGAACCGTGCACCCGCCGGGCCTCGTCCCCGTCGCCGTGCGCGCGGCTCGTGCTGGCCGCGGGCATCGGGCGGGTCGTGGTGGCGTGGCGGGAACCGCCGCTGTTCGTGGCGGACTGCACCGGAGTGGAGACGCTACGGGCGGCCGGCGTCGAGGTGGTGTGCCGCGACGAACTGGCGGCGGAGGCCCGGTCCGTGAACCGGCATCTGCTGTCGCCCGGCGCGGGGAGAGGGTGAGCGGGCATGCGTCTGCCGCCGCGCCTGGGGCCGGCCCCGCTGGTCGTGACCGGCCCTCCGGTCGAGCAGCTCACCGATCCGGCGCCGGCCGCGCTGAGACAGCGGCTCGTCGACGCGGTCGCCGCGTTCGACGGCGTCCGCACCGGTCCCTCGTACGTCTGCGTACGAGGGACCTGCGCGTTCCAGCTCGCCCCGGTCCTGGCCCACGGACCGGCCGAGGCGTTCCTGGCGGGCTCGGAGTTCGGGCACGTACATCCGCCGTACGACGGGAGCGTCCACCTGATGCTGCCCTGCCGCTGGGCGGAGCCGGTGGTCGCGGCGGGCTGGGGCGTGGCCGCCGCACCGCGCGGTTCGCTGCTCGTCTACGGCCCGCGCGACGAGGCGGAGAGGGCCGTCGTCCAGCAACTGGTGGCCGGGGCGTACTGGTTCGCGCGCGGTGCCCTGTCCCTGGGCACCCCCTGACGGCACCGCTGACCTGCGGATCGACCGGGTGGTATCCCACCGGGACGTAATCGGGATCTCTGCGTCGTACTGTCGTCGCAGATCGAGAACGAACAGCTCGAACAGCTCGAAAGGAACACGACATGCGGTGGTTGGGACATGCGGCACTGGCCGTGGTCATGGCGGCTTTGATCGGCTGGGCGGGCTCCACGACGGGATCCGCCGGCGCGCACGGCGTCCACGGGCACAGCCAGGTCCTGGCCACCGATGTCGGCCCCACCCGCAGCTGACGCGCAGGTCGCTGCGAGCCGGGAGGCGACCGTGCGGACGGTGAGCGGAGCGCGCTTCCCGCTGGTTCTGCTGCCGGGACCGGACACCTCGGACCCGGACGTGGCCCGCCTGGCGCGTGCCCTGCCTGCCGCCCTCCGGCCGGTCGTGGTGCGCCCCGCGGCCGACGGGGCCCGCTCCTGGGAAGCGGTGCGCGCCCTGCCCGACCTGGTGGACGGGCTCGTCCGCCAGGTCCGGGACGCGGGCGTGAGCGGCCCGTTCGCGCTGCACGGCTGGGGTGCCGGCGCCTACCTGGGGCTGGCGCTGGCCGGGGCGTTCGAGAGGGCGGCCGGGCACGCCGTGTGCACGACCCTGTTCGTGTCGGACGCGGCGCCTCCCGGCCGGGTTTCCGCGCGATTCGACCCGGTGCCGTCACCGCACGGCCGGCTGACCCAGGCCGTGCGGCGCACGGTCACCGAGAGCCGGCTGGTGGTCTGCACCGGTCAGGCGTCCGCGGGGCGTCCCGGGGACGGTCCGGGGCCGTGGTGCCGGCACTCCACGTCCGGCACGGAGTTCGTCACGCTGCCGCCCGGCCTCGGAACGGACCGGGCGTCGGCCCTGTCCCGGCTGATCGCCGCACGGCTGCTCCCGGCGACGGGCCGGCCGGCCGGGACGCCGGCGGCGCGGGTGCACGTGCCGGATGTTGCGGCCGGATCCGTGCCCTGAACAGCGCTCCCGACGCTGCCGCGCCGGGCGGTTGCTCCCGGCGACGGGCCGGCCGGCTGGGCCACCGGCGGTGGGGGTGCACGTGCCGGATGTTGCGGCCGGTTCCGTGCGCTGACCGGCGTTCCCGATGCGGCCGCGCCGGGCGGTTGCTCCCGGCGACGGGCCGGCCGGCCGAGACGCCGGCGGCGCGGGTGCACGTGCCGGATGTTGCGGCCGGTTCCGTGCCCTGACATCCGCTCCCGGCGCCCACAGTCCCCTTCCGGTCGCCGCTCCCGGCGCCCACAGTCCCCTTCCGGTCGCCGCTCCCGGCCGCGTCCCTTTCCGGTCGCCGCTCCCGGCCGCGTCCCTTTCCGGTCGCCGCGCCCGGGCCGCAACATGCTCCGGACGCCGCTCCCGGCCGCGTCACGCTCCGGGTGCGGCGACCGGGTCCGCCACCGTGTCCGTGGGCAGTGCCATCGCCGCGGCGTGCTCGCGGGCCGCGCGGGCGTGCCAGTCGGCGGCGGCCGTGTCCCCCAGGGTCCGCAAGGACTCGGCCAGGCCGCGGTGGGCCCGGACGGTCTCTGTCCGTAATCCGATGGCCGTGGCCTGCTCCAGCGCCGCCCGGTGGCGGTCCACGGCGCGCCGGTGTTCTCCTCGCGCCGCCTCGACCCGGCCCAGCGTGTTCTCGGCCGCGGCCTGCCGGGCCCGTGAGGCGTGGCCGCGGGCCAGGTCGAGCGCTGCCGCCCCGTGCTCGTGAGCCGTGTGCGGCCGCCCTGCCCTCAGTTCCGCCTCGGCCAGGTTGCACAGCACCAGGGAGGTCAGCGCCGGCGCTCGCAGCGGTTCGCACAGTGCCCGGGCGCGGGCGAGGCAGCGGGCCGCGTCCTCGACCCGCTCCAGGCCCAGTTGGGCCAGTGACAGATTGGCCAGCGCGGTCACCTCGATGCCCGCGTCACCCGTGCCCCAGGCCAGTGCGGAGGCCCGCTGCCCGGCCCGCACGGCCTCGGGCAGCCGCCCCAGACGCTCCCGGGCGAAGCACAGGTTGGCCAGGGCCTGGGCCTCCTCCCGCGCGGAGCCCAGCGCGCGGTGCGCCTCACTCGCGCGTACCAGATATTCGACAGCGTCCTCCAGCCGCCCCACGCTGGTGCACAGCACGCCGAGCCGGCTCAGGCAGGCCGCCTCGGTGCGGGGGTCGGCGAGGCCGGAGGCGATCTCCAGGGCCTCCTCGGAGGAGGCGATGCCCTCCTGGAACAGGTCGCGATGCCATTGGGCGACCGCCTGGTTGATCAGCGAAATGCACAGCAGTTCGGGGTCGCCCTCCTTGCGCGCGTTGTCGACCGCCAGGCGGGCCGTCTGCTCGAAGTCGGAGAAGTAGCTCTGGGTATGCAGGTAGAAGCCGATGCCGCGGCTGAGCCAGGCAGCGTGCCAGTGCAGGCCGTACTGGTCGGCGAGGTGCACCACGGCGACGACGTTGCGCCACTCCTGAGCGAACCACCGCTGCGCCTCCTGAGGCTCCAGGGCAGGCGTCTTCGTGTCGTCGTCGGCCGCCGGGGCGTTGCCGTAGCGCACCCGGCCGGGGAACAGGGCGTCGCATGCCCGTTCCAGGTCGGTCAGCATGCGCCCGGCCAGTCTCAGCACCGCGGCGCCACGCTGCTCGGCGTCGTCCGCGGGCAGCGTCCGGGCGAAGCTGTGCACCAGGTCGTGGAAGGAGTACCGGCCGAACTCGAACTCCAGTAGCAGGTGCACGTCCAGCAGGTAATCCAGGATCCGCTCGGTGCTGTGCGGATCGGTGTCCAGGAGGGCGGCGGCGACGGGCGCCGTGAAGTCGGTCCCCGGATGCAGGCTCAGCAGCCGGAAATGGGCGCGGTGTTCGGGCTTCATGGCGTCGTACGACATGCCCAGGACCGTCGCGACGCTGCGGTCACCGGACTCCAGTTCGCCCAGGATGCGGGTGTCGTCGCCGAGCCGGTCGGCCAGGTGACGCAACGTCCAGTGGGGGCGTTTGCGCAGCCGGGCGGCGGAGACCCGCAGGGCCAGCGGAAGCCGGCCGCACAACCGGACCAGGCTTGCGGTGGCGTCCGGTTCGGCGGCCACGCGGTCGGCACCCAGGATGCGGCTCATCAGTTCGACGCTGTCCTCGTCGGTCAGCAGACCCAGGGAGAGCCCTTGGGCGCCCTCCAGTTCGGGCAGCCCGACCCGGCTGGTGATCAGGACCAGGCTGCCGGGGGAGGCGGGCAGCAGCGGGCGGACCTGCGCCGCGTCCGCCGCGTTGTCCAGGATCAGCAGAAGCCGGCGGTGGGCGCTGGTGACCCGCCACTGCGCGCAGCGGCTGAGCGAGTACTCGGACACGGACTTCCCGGACACCCCCATCGCCCGCAGCAGTACGCCGAGCGCCGTCGCCGGCGACAGCGGTTCCTCGTCCGCGGTGAACCCGCGCAGGTCGAGGTAGAGCTGTCCGTCGGGGTAGCGGTCGGCCAGCTGGTGGGCCACGTGCACGGCCAGGGCCGTCTTGCCGCTTCCGCCCATTCCGTCCACGACGAGGATGTGCGGGCTGGTGCGGTCACCGGGAGCGGGGGGCGCGGCGGTGAGCCGGCGTATCTCCTCCTGGCGTCCGGTGAAGTCCGCCAGGTCGTACGGCAGCGTGCACGGAGCGGTCTCGGGGACCGCGAACGGTGGCTCCTGTGTGTCCTGTCGGTCCTGAGGGGCCGGCGGAGCGTCGAGCTCCGGGTCGCCGCGCAGGATCGCCTCGTACAGGGCGGCCAGTTTGGGGCCGGGGTCGATGCCGATCTCCTCCGCCAGCGAGATCCGCAGTCGCGTGTACTCCTCCAGCGCCTCCGCCTGTCGTCCGGCGCGGTAGAGGGCGAGCAGCAACTGGCCGCGGAGGACCTCCCCGTAGGGATGCGCGGTGACGGCCTCGCGCAGTTCGCCGATGAGCCCGCTCGCCTCGCCCTGCTCGAGCCGCAGCTCAAAGACCTGTTCGGTGGCGGCCAGGCGCCGCTCTTCCCATGCGGCCGCCGCGGCGTCGATGACGGGGCCGCCCGCACCGCCGAGGACGGGGCCCCGCCACAGGTCCAGTCCGGCTTTCAGCTGCATGACAGCGTTGTCGGGAAGGCCATCGGCGCGCGCGTCCTGCGCCCGGCGCATCCTGATGTCGAACATCCGCAGGTCCAGTTGGCCGTCGCCGAGCACCGCGCGGTAGCCGGGCGGCTCGGTGGTGATGAGCTGGTGCCCGGACGGCAGGCGCCGACGCAGTCCGGCGATCGCCTTGCGGATCTGGTGCACCGCCGTGTACGGAGGCTCCTCGTCCCAGGCCGCCTGGATCAGCCGCGAGACGGGGACGACCCGTCCCGCTTCCAGCAGCAGCATGGCCAGAACGCGTTCGTTGACAGGACCACCTGGCTTGATCCGCCTCTCGCCGTCCCAGATCTCCAGGGGGCCGAGGACGTGGAAATGCACGTGGGGGGTGGTGTGCATGGTCGGTGCTCCAACTCATGGTGAGGCGCTGCTGATTCCCCCGTAGGCCAGGCGGCCCCATGTGACCTGCTCGTTGTCCGTTGAACATAACTACCTTTCCACCGTCCGTAGTCGAACATGCACGGCCGCCGAGCCGGTTTCTCGCCACGTGCGGCGCAGCTGAGCGCGCCTGAACAGCCGTGCGGGCGCCGAGGGTTACGACCGCTCCGGGCCCTCCGGCCCGGGGGCACCGCCCACGCCACGAGGACCAGCCCGCCGCGCCCGCGGGACGGTGAAGTGCCCCTCGCGGGCGGGGAACCGCCGGGCGGCCGGGCCCGACTCTCCCCGTTCACTTCCGGCGCGGCGATGGGCAAGGCACTACTGCAACGCGTGGACCGCGGCTGAGAACACCGGGGGCATCCGGGACGCCGCGGGGACGATGAGGCGGGCGGTGCCAGGGCGGCGGCCGGCGGCCAGCAGGGCCCCGGTCAGGAGCCGGTGGCGCCGGGTCAGCCGGGTCCAGGCACGCTCGTACGCGGCCGGCTGTCCGGTGGCCAGGCAGCGGACGGCGGCTCCGGCCGTCGCCAGCGCGAGGGCGACGCCCTCGCCGGTGAGGGCGTCCAGGTAACCCGCGGCGTCGCCGACGAGCAGGACCCGGCCCGCGACCCTGCGCCGTACCCGCTGGCGCAGCGGTCCGGCGCCGCGTACCTCCGTCGCGGCCGGGCCGCGCAGTGACGCGGTGAGGCCCGGGAAGCCGGCCAGGTGCTCGTCGTACCCGCGACGGCTGCGGCTGAGGACCGCGACGCCCACCAGGTCGTCGCCGACCGGCGTCACGTAGGCCTCGCCGTGCCTGGACCAGTGGACCTCCACGAAGTCCGTCCACGGCTCGACGCGATAGTGCCGGCGCAGTCCGTAGCGGCCGTGGGGCCGGGCCGGCAGGTCCAGGCCCAGGCTGCGGCGCACCGGGGAGTGCAGGCCGTCGGCGGCGATCAGCCAACGGGCCGTGGTGCCCGCGGCGGTGACCGCGTCGGCGCTCTGGCGCACCTCGCCGACCTTGCCCGGCAGCATGCGCACGCCGAGGCCGAGCGCGCGCCGGTGCAGTGCGGAGTGCAGTGCCGTACGGCGGATTCCCAGCCCGTTGCCGCCGCGGAAGGACGCTTCGGCGCTGGTGGCGCCGTTCACGTAGCGGATGCCGCGCAGTTCGCGGCCGGTGACCTCGACGCCCAGTGCCCGCAGCGCGGCGACACCACCGGGCATGACTCCTTCTCCGCAGGCCTTGTCCACGGGCGAGGTCCGGGGCTCGACGACGACGGCCTCCAGGCCGGCGAGCGCGGCGTGGATGGCGGCGGCCAGCCCGGCCGGTCCGCCACCGGCCACCAGTACGTCGATCATGCCGACGCCGGCGCGACCGCCGCGGCGAGCGCCCGGTTCTCGCAGCGGATGCGCACGCTCAGCAGGGCGGCGTTGAGCACCGTGAACACCGCCGCGGTGACCCAGGCGGTGTGGACGAGCGGCAGGGCCACGCCCTCGGCGACGACGGCCACGTAGTTCGGATGCCGCAGCCACCGCCACCGGTAGGGGCCGCGCGTCACCAGTGGCAGGCCGGGTACGACGATCACCCGGGTGTTCCAACGGGGCCCCAGGGTGTGGATGCACCACCACCGCAGCGCCTGCGCGCCCGCCAGCACGGCCAGCATCGGCCAGGCCAGGGCGGGTACGAAGGGCCGGCCGGCCAGCCAGACCTCGGCAGGGCAGGCGACCAGCAGACCGGTGTGCAGGGCGACCATCGCCGGGTAGTGGCCCTGCCCGGCCACGGTCGCGCCGTGGGCGGTGCTCCACCGTTCGTTGCGGCGGGCGACGACGAGTTCGGCGACGCGCTCGCCGGCGACGGCGGCCACCAGCAGTACGTACCAGATCATGTGTCCACTGTCCTCATGTCCTTGGTGTCCGTCGGCGGGGCGAACTACCAGCGCAGCAGGACGAGTTCGCAGGCGAAGCCCGGCCCCATGGCCAGCAGTACACCCGGGGTGCCCGGCGGCGGGCGGCGTTCGGCCAGCGTGTCGCGCAGGACGTGGAGCACCGACGACGAGGACAGGTTGCCCACGTCGGCGAGGTGGCGCCACGTCACGTCAAGTGCGTCGTCGGGCAGGTCGAGCGCCTCGGTGACGGCCTCGAGGACCTTGGGGCCGCCGGGGTGGCACACCCAGGCGGTCACGTCCCTCGGCTTGATCCCGTGGTCGCCGAGGAATCCCTCGACGTCGTCGGCGAGGTAACGGCGTACGACATCGGGAACCTGCGGATCGAGGACGACCTGGAAGCCGGTGTCCTTGATGTCCCAGCCCATGACGCGCCCGGTGTCCGGATACAGGTGGCTGCGGGTGTCCACGATCGTCGGGCCCGCGGTCTCGTCCGGGCGGCCCGGACGGTTCGCGCCGCAGGCGACGACCGCGGCGGCCCCGTCGCCGAACAGTCCGGTGGCGACCAGGTTGGCCATGGAGGCGTCGTCGCGCTGGAAGGTGAGCGAGCACAGCTCGACGGACAGCAGCACCGCGACGTGGTCGGGCCGGCCCAGCAGGTAGTCGTGCATACGGGACAGGCCGGCGGCGCCACCGGCACAGCCCAGGCCGAACAGGGGGAGCCGTCTGACGTCCGGTCGCAGTCCGAGGCGGCCGACCAGGCGTGCGTCGATCGAGGGGATGGCGATACCGGTGACCGACGTGAAGATCAGCAGATCCACGTCGCCCGCGGACAGACCGGCCGCGTGCAGGGCGTCCCGGACGGCCTTGGCGCCCAGGTCGGTGGCGGCGGTGATGAAGACGTCGTTGGAGGCGCCGAATCCGTCCAGTTCCGCATACCGTTCGAGCGGCAGCGTCATATGGCGCGAGTGGACCTTCGCACTGCGGTGCAGCCGGTCCAGGACCCGACGGTCGGTGCCTTCGGGCAGGCAGGTGCGGGCCACCATGTCGGTGATCTCGGACTGGATGCGACGGTGGGGTGCGAGGGCACCTTGAACAGCGGCGATCCGCGTCATGTGGGTCCCGTCCGGTTACCGACTCGGATGAGTTGCTTCCCACCTGTTCCCCGGACCGGGCCTTCGGCACCACGAATCGCCCGTCCGGCCGCTCGCCCCGGAGAACGCCTGCTCCGGCCGGGTGGGGCCCGGGCGCCTACGATCGGCCGGGTGGGCACTCCCGAGCACTCGACGACCGGCGGCCCCGAGGTGAGTTGGGCCGGCCGGGTGGCCGGCCTGGCCGGGTCGTGCCACCCCGGGCCTGTCGTGGCGGTCACCGCCTTGATGACCACCCTGGCGGTCACCGCGGGCCAGGGCACCGCGCGTGCCGTCCTGACCGCCGCCGCCGTGCTGACCGGGCAGCTGTCCGTCGGCTGGTGCAACGACGCGTTCGACGCGCGCCGGGACATCGCCGCCGGCCGCCGTGGCAAACCCGTCGTCGACGGCACGGTCGGGGTGACGGAGGTCTGGGTGGCCGCGTTCGCCGCGCTGGCGCTGTGCGTACCGCTCTCGCTCGCCTGTGGCCTGTGGGCGGGGGCCGTTCACCTGACCGGAGTGGCCGCGGCATGGGCGTACGACCTGCGGCTCAAGGCGACAGCCTGGTCCTGGGCGCCGTACGCGATGGGCTTCGCCGCGCTCCCGGCGTTCGTCGCGCTGGGGCTGCCGGGGCAGCCGTGGCCGGCCTGGTGGGTCGTCACCGCCGGGGCGTTGCTCGGAGTCGGCTCCCATCTGGGCGATGTGCTGCCGGACATCCGCGGAGACCTGGCGACGGGCGTACGGGGATGGCCGCACCGACTGGGCCCGGACGGCGCGCGACTGCTGCTGCCGGTGCCGCTGGTGGCCGCGTCCGCAGTGCTGGCCCTGGGGCCCGCCGGACCACCCGGCAGGTGGGGAGTGACGGCGCTCGCGGTGGCCGGCCTGGTCGCGGTGGCGGGGACGGTGCTGGGTCGCCGCTGGGAGCCGGTGGCATTCGCGGCAGCGGTCGCCGTGGCGGTGGTGGACGTGGCGTTGCTGCTGCTGCGCGGCACCGGGATCGCCTGACCGCGCCGCCTCGCATCGTACGGAACCCGCGGGCGTTGGTGGTCGGCTTCGCCGCCATGGCGCTCTGGCGAGGTGCCCGCGCCGTGCTGTCCAGGGGCCCTCAGCGGAAGGTGGGTTCGCGCGTACGGGACGGCGGCCGGGCGGTCTTCTACGTCTCGGCCCGCCGGCGCCGTCTGTGAAACGTTGACCCAAGCCGGGCCGGCGTGGTGCCAACTCGTATGCCAGGGAAACCTGTTGGGCGTGTCCTGACGCGACGGCGGCGATCTTCCCGGCAGCGGCCCACCACCGTCGAGCCGGAGCCTGTCGCACAGTGACCGTCCCTCGACGTTGATCAGGCGGCCAGGCCGGGGAAGGGCTCGGAGCCGTCGATGAAGGCGCGGGCCACATCGGACAGGCGCCGGTTGTGGGCACGGGCGTAGCCGCGCAGTGCGGTGAAGGCCCGTTCCATGTCGACGTTCTGGCGTTCGGCGAGTTTGCCCTTGGCCTGTTCGATCAGTACACGGCTGTTGAGCGCGGTCTGCAGCTGTTCGTTGAGGACGGTGCTGCGCTGACTGGAGCGCTGTTGCAGCAGGCTGATGGTGGCGACGTCGGCCAGCGCCTGGGCGATGGGCGTGCCGGACGGGTCGAACGGACCGGGCGTGGCGCGGAAGAGGTTCAGGGCGCCGACGGTCTCGTCCCGCAGCCGCATCGGCAGGGCCTGGACGGCCCCGAACCCACTGCGGTGAGCCGCCGTGGCGAAGCGCGGCCATCGGCCGACCTCCCGGACCAGATCGGGGACGATCACCGGTGTCCCGGTGCGGAAGCACTCCAGGCAGGGGCCTTCGTCGTTCTGGAGCTGGAAGAGCTCCAGCAGGCGCACCTGTTCGTCGGAGGCGGCCATCACACGGAGTTTGCCGTCCCGGTCGGCGAGCAGCACCCCGGCGGCGCTCGCGTCGAGCATGCTCACGCAGCGATCGGTCAGCAGGCGCAGGAAGTCGATCAGGTCGAAGTCGGCGACCAGGTTGTCCGCCAGCTCGACGAAGGTCTTGGCCAGGAGTTGCTGATTCATCGTGACACCCTCGATTGAGACGGGTCCCGCCGGGAGGGGCGAGAGGTGCGGCGTGTTCGTCGGCCCTGGCCGGCAGGTCAAGTGTGGTCGTCGGGCCGTCCCAGTTCGGCGTCGGGCGAGAAGCGGAGCCGGTGGGCCACCACGTCGGCGGCCACGTCGGCGAGCCTGCGTTCCTGTGTGTAGGCGTAGGCGCGGAGGCGGACGAAGGCCTCGTCGAGGCCGACGGCGAGCTGGACGGTGAGGATGCCGGTGGCCTGGTCGATCTCCGCCCGGTATCCGCCGAGGTCCTCCAGACCGCGCTGTGCCAGTGCCGCGTCGGCCGGCGCGCGCGTCCCGTCGATCCGCGCGTCGAGCAGGAGCAGCGTGGCGAGATCGGCGAACGCCAGCGCGTCGGCCAGTTCCTCGGTGTCCAGCACGGTGGGGACGTTGGCGTACAGGTCGAGGACTCCGGGGCTGATCGCCCCCATCTGCAGGGGGAGTGCGAAGACCGCGCGTGCTCCGGCGGCCAGCGCCGCGTCGGCGAACACAGTCCAGTTCTCCTGCAGCGCGCCGGTCAGCAGATCGGGCGTCAGGACGGCCGACCCGTGGGCGAAGGCGTCCACACAGGGCCCCTCACCCAGGGTGAGCTGGAGCTCCTCCAGCTGTTCGCTGATGTCGTCGGTGCTGCACAACGGGTGGCTCGTGGCGGTCCTGGACATCGCCGACACCCCGGCTCCGCCGACCGGCAGCGCGGCCACCGCCGCGGTGCACACATCGACCACGCCGACCCGGGCACCGCGTCGGGCCGCCTGCTCGGCGACCAGCACCTGGATACGGGACGAGCGGCTCCCGGAGCTCATCCGCGCCACCGCGTCCAGGCGTCGTGCGCCAGTCCCTCCATCCGCGCCGCGGTTCGTTCCCCGCGGGGGAGGACCAGAGCACGGAACGTGGTCGGGCCCGTCGGCCGCCACACCTCTCCCATGTCCAGCCATCCCCAGGAGCGGAGCGCCGCGAGGGTCGGGTGATCGTCCTGGTCCACCAAGGTGGCGCCGAGGGACGCCTGATGGTCACTCAGCAGCCGTTCCTGCAGGCGGCGGGCCACCTCCCGGTCCTGCGGATGCGGGCGGACCAGGGTGGTCGTGATCGCGAAGACGCCGCCGGAGCCGGTGAGCTGCTCGATGCTCTGCGGCACTGCTCCGTCGAACCCGAGCCCCCAGAAGCCGTCACTGCCCACCGGGAACCCGTAGGCGCCACCCACCAGGTGGTCCGTCTCCGCGATCACCATGGCGAAACCCGGCCGTCGGATGTCGCCGGTGAGACGGTGCAGGAAGTCCTGGCGGCTGCGGGCGCGGTACGCCGCGGGGACGGACGCCTCGTGGGATTCGAGGTACAGATCCGCCAGCTCCTCGCCCAGGCCCTGCGCCGGCCAGCGGTTCAGACGGCGCAATCGGACCGCTTCCATGGTGGCCGGCTCGCCTGCCCGCAACGCGTACGGCTGCCTCTGCTCCGGTTGGGCGGTCATCGCACATCGCTCGACAGGACGGCCACCAGCGGCGCGGCCGGGGCGTGCGCCTCCCCGGGAGCCGGTGACAGACGCCCGAGCGGAAGGTCGCGAAGCAAGAACGGACAGGGTGATCAGCGCCCGGTTCCGTCGGTCGTGACGGTAGACGGCGAGCTGTGGGAGGGGCATGACGCCTCGGTTCAGAGGAACATCCGACAGCGAGGTGGGGACGCCGGGTTTCCCGGCCCCTCTTGGCGCGCTGTCGGCAGGGGCGTACGGTCGGCGGAGGCGGAGCGACTGCCGGTCCGAGGCCCTGTGCACCAGGACGGAGGAGCCGGCCGGTTCTCGCCAGGGATGCGCCGGGTGACGGACGAAAGATCCGCTCCCCGCAGCCATCTGTGTCGCGAAACGACAAGCCGCCGGGGTCTGGGACGCCTGCACAGGAGCATAGTCCTCGCGCGGTGCGGCAGACGGTCCGAAGCCGCCCCATCTCAGGATGTGGACAGCGGCACAGCGTGGTGGCGCATCATGTCCGGTGCCTTGTACGGCACTTGGACCTGCGGTACGAAAGCGGCGGCGAACAGCCGCTCAGGTAAGGCAGTCCCGCCGACTGCCCGAGGAGGTGGCTTCGCATGACGGAGCCGAACGGATCGACCCTGCCGACCCCTGATCCTGACGAGTCCCGCACGGACGCGGGGACGACGCTGCAGGTCTCACGGCCCGGTCTTCAGGAACCTGCGGAGACCCGCGGCCGGACGACGATCGCCGACGGTGTGGTGGAGAAGATCGCCGGGATCGCCGCACGCGGGATCCCCGGAATCCACGCACTGGGCGGCGGATTCACCCGCACCATGGGAGCCGTGCGCGACCGGGTCCCGGGCGGCCACGCGAGCGCGGGACGCGGCGTCAAGGCCGAGGTCGGCGAGAAGCAGACCGCCATCGACCTCCAGGTCGTCGTCGCCTACGGCGTCAGCATCACCGAGGTCGCCGCGGAGGTCCGCGAGAACGTGATCGCGGCCGTGGAACGGATGACGGGCCTGGAGGTCGTCGAAGTCAACATCGCCGTCAACGACGTACACCTGCCGGACGAGGACACACCGGAGACGGGTCCGGACGAGGACACACCGGAGACGGGTGAGGAACGGGTGCACTAGGGGCTCGCGTCGACCGACGCCTGGCGTGGCGGCCCGGCGGGCGGTGCGGTGTTCCGTCCCCTCGTGCCGAGTCCTCCTATGGTGGACGCGCGCCTTCGGGACCGAGATGGCTCGGATCCGCTTTCCGAAGGAGACGCGCCCTCCGTGATCGTCAAGCTCGCGGAGCCACCCGACAGCCTGGAGGGCTGACACGCATGCTGTACCTGATCATGGGTTTGATGGGTGTCCTCGGCGGTGGACGGGCGCTCGGTCTCCGCCGTAGGCAGCTCGGCGCGGCCCCGTCGTCCTCGTCGGTGATCCTGCGGCCGGCCGTCCTCACCGCGCTCGCCGGGATCGCCATCGCCGGCGGGGTCTTCCTCCTGGCGGGCGGCATCACGGCGCTCCTCCAGGGCTGAGCGCCCGGCCGGCTATGGCCGTGTGGACTCGCTGCCACGGAGCGGTGGGTTCTCCGCGTCGATGTGGGCCTTGATGATGTCGGCGATGAAGTGGCGGGTGCTGTCCGCATCGAGGGCCAGGGCCTGCAGGCGGTCGTATGTGGTGCCGTAGTGCTGCAGGTCGGATCGTTTCTCCAGGTAGACGTGGCTGGTGGACCCTTCCAGGTACACCACCCCCGCGTCAGGACTGTCGGCGAACTTCAGGATGGAGAACTGCCCGGAAAGGCCCGGGTGGGCCCCCACGTCGTAGGGGATGACCTGCACGGTGATGTGCGGCTCGGCGCCGAGCGCGTTCAGGTGCTCCAGTTGTTCGCGCATGATGTCGGGGCCGCCGACGACGCGGTGCAGTACCGATTCGTCCAGGACGACGCACAGACGCAACGGGCGGGCCGGGTGGTAGATCCGGTGCTGCCGGCGCAACCGCACCCTGAGGCGCGTGGTGGCCTGGTCGACGGTGACCAGCGGGATCGTGTTCTCGATGACCGCGTGGGCGTAGGCGGGCGTCTGCAGCAGGCCCGGGATCACCGTGGGCTCGTAGGCGTGGATGCAGACAGCGTCCGTCTCCAGGCCGATGTAGGTGCTGTAGGGGAGGTCGCCGTAGGCGCTCCACCAGCCCTGCTGCCCGGAGTCCTTGGCCATCCGCATCAGTGAGTCGACGACCTGCTGGTCCGTCACCCCGTAGATCGTGCACAGGTCGCGCACATCGCGGGGACTGATGGCGCGCTGGCCGTTCTCCAGCCGGCTGATCTTGGGCTGGGAGACGAGGAGTCGCTCTGCGACTTGTGTACTCGTCAGACCGCTGGCCTTCCGCAGCCGGCGGAGCTCGGCTCCCAGATCGCGCTTTCTGACGGTGGGGTTGATGTTCGCCGCCACGGGCGTTGTGCCTCCGGCTCCCTGGGCCCTCTGCTGGTGGGCAGCCTGCCAAGATCAGATTCAGTCAGCGCATTGTGTACTGCCCTGCCGTGGCCGTGCGCGATCGTCTGCCGGAGTTCACCTGTCCGGCGTAATGGGGAAGTGAACTCGGCTTTTCGGCAAGGGCGTTGGCGGGGCATGGTCGGGGAGAGCGGTTTCCCGCAGGGGGACGGACCGCATCCGGAACACGTCATTTCCGCACCCGTCGGCACCCTGGCGAATGAGGCAATGACTCGGGCATAAACACGCCGGAGTGACCCGTCGGGGCGAACGCACGCGAGAGTGAATCAGCCCGGAATTCAATATTACTGTCACGGGTACGGCTTGGGCCTGCTCGCGTGTGGCGCCAACCGCTTGTTCCTCTGCGGCCGCCATGCGCCGAATGTGTGGGCGTGGCCGCGTGATCACAGCAGCTGAAGCCGCCCTTCGGCGGGGTCGGCCGTGCCCGGTCCCTTGCTGGATCATCAAGCGATCCGCCACTGGTGAAAGCCGTGAAGCGGCCGCTTTCGCCGCCCTCGTGCAGGTGGGCTGAGCGGTCTCCCTCCGGCGCCCCTTCCCTTCCGTCGGCCGGCGTCCGGGCGGTTCGTAGGGAGAGTTGCCCTCCGGCGAATTCCCCGCGTTCCTTTCCGGGGCAGGGGGTCGACGCCATCCGGCCCATTAAGTATTCCTATGCACTTCGCAGTTGGCTCGTCGATTTCCGCGGAGTCATCTGATGAATCCTTCCTGGATTCTCTTCCTGCGTAATATGCCAACGACACAAAACAGGCGATTCCCTGCGACCGAGAACCGCCGCAATGGCACTGCCCCCTCACAGGAGTTGGCCCCCTCGATGACGCTGAATATCCCTGATGCGCCGCTGCGGCGCGCCATGTCGGTGTGGTTCGCGGCGGTTGCGGCCGTGGCGATCGCCGCTGTCGTACTCGCGCTGACGCCGACACGCGCCAGCGCCGTTGCCACACCCGTACCTCTGGGTACGGCGAGCAGCTTCGCCGTACTGGCCGGTTCGCAAGTCACCAACACCGGGCCCTCGTCGATCACCGGGAACCTCGGAGTGCATCCGGGAACGGCCGTCATCGGGTTCCCGCCCGGCACGCTGGCCGGGGCCCTGCACTCCGCGGACGCGGAGGCGCTCCAGGCCAAGAGCGACCTGGTCACGGCGTACAACAACGCCGCCGGACAGGCGCCTGACGTCACGTATCCCACCGCTCCCGACCCCGTGGAGCTCGGTGGCAGGACGCTGAACCCGGGGGTCTACAAGGCGCCCATCTCCGCGGGTATCACCGGCACGCTCACGCTCGACGCGCACGGCGACCCCAGTGCCGTATGGGTCTTCCAGATCGGTTCGACGCTGACGACGGCATCCGGCAGCAACGTGTCCCTCGTCAACGGCGCCTCGCCGTGCAACGTGTACTGGCAGATCGGCAGCTCGGCCACCCTCGGCACCAACGGCGCCTTCGTGGGCACCATCATGGCCCAGGAGTCGATCACCGTCACCACGGGAACGACCATCGACGGCAGGGCGCTGGCCCGCACCGGCGCCGTGACGCTGGACAACAACACGATCAACCGGGGTACGTGTGCCGCCGGCGGCACCGGTGGAACCACCGGTGGGCTGGTCACCGGCGGTGTGATCGCCGGTGCCACGTCAGGCGGTACGACAACGGGCACCACGGGCAGCACCACGGTCGGTGCCATTGCGGGTGTGCCGACGGGTGGCGGAACCGGCGGTGTCCTGGGCGGCCTTCTCGGCGGCGTCCTGACCTCGGGCGGAACCACGGGTGGCGCCCTGGGCGGCCTCGTCGCGGGGGCTACTACGAGCGGCACCACGGGTGCAACCACCGGTGGTGGCAACAGCGGTGGCACCGGCGGTGGCAACAGCGGTGGCACCGGCGGTGAGACAGGTGGCACCGGCCACCCCGGTCACGGCCACAAGCCCGGCGGCCATGACCATGACGGGAAGCCCGGCGGCCACGATCACGGCGGGAAGCCCGGCGGCCACGATCACGGCGGGAAGCCTGGCGGCCACGATCACGGTGGGAAGCCCGAAGGCCACGGCGGATACGGCGGCGATGAAGGCAAGCCCGGCGAGTCCGAGGGCTACGGCGGCGATTACGAAGGTCACGACAGGAACGCTGCCTAACTCCCCTCGAGCGAGCAGGACGAGGCGAGCAGGACGAGCGGCGCGCGACGGATCGTTGTCGATTCCGTCGCGCGCCGTTGGCGCAATCTCAGGAGAAGCAGTGAGAGAAGCCAGGACGGACAGGCCGGGCGGGGCCGTGCAGGACGGTGTGGAAACGGTGGATGTCGACGAACCGGACCGGATCGGTGCCGAGCCGGCGGCGCAAGGAGACCGAAGGGGTGGGGCCCTCGCGTCCCAAGAGCCTTCGAAGCCTCCGCCCATCCTCCTGAAGGCGGGAGTGCGTGCCGCCGTGGTCGTGTGTCTGGCGACCGCGCTGGTCCATGTCCTCCTCGTGTTTCTGCACGTGGCACCACCGAACCCGGTCTCCCGGCAGTACAGCCGCCAGATCAACGCATGGGTCTACCCCCTGTTCGAGCAGAACTGGCGGCTCTTCGCGCCGGACCCCGAGTCGGTCAACCGGCGGATCTCGGCAAGGACCCTGTACACCGCCCCGGACGGCAGCACCCGGGTGACCGGCTGGTTCGACCTGACCGCCGTCGACAACGCCGCGGTGCGGCACAACCCCTTCCCGAGTCACACGAGCCAGAACATGCTGCGGCGCGCGTGGAGCTCGTATCTGGACACCCACGGGGGTGACGACCAGCCACGCTCGCAACGGGCGCTGATGATGCAGCAATACCTGGCCAACATCGCGGCGGACCGTCTCGCCGCCCGCTCGGGCGGCACCGTCGAGCGCGTCCAGCTGCGGGTCGTCACGGTGCCCATCGCCGCACCCGCCGCGGCGTACGGCGCCGACCCGGGCGCCGCTGCCCCGAAGCCCGCGGAAACGCGGAACCTGCCCTGGTGGAAGGTGGACTCCCATGGAAACTGAGCAGCCACTCGCAGCGCGGCGTCGTATCCCCGAAGGGTCGGACACCGGCGTGCCGCACCGGGTGCCGGAGCGGATCGGTGCGGTTCTCACCGTCCTGACCGAGCGGCCGGTCTCCCTCTACGCCGCGGCGGTCCTGCGTATCGGATACGGATTTCTCTATCTCGTCTTTCTGCTGCGGGAGTTTCCGCACCGCGACGAGATCTGGGGTCCCGGTTCACCGTGGACGCCCGGGCTGGCGAGGCAGCTGTTCGACCAGACGGGATGGGCCAGCATCCTGACCCTGTCCGACAACCGGGTCTATTTCGAGGCCTGTTACGCGCTGGCCCTCATCACATCCCTGCTGTTCCTGCTGGGCTGGCGGACCAGGGCGGTCTCGGTGCTGTTCGCCGTGGTGGTCGCGTCGTTCCACGCCAGGGCGATCTTCATGACCGACGGAGGGGACAACCTCATCCTCCTCATGGCCATGTACCTGGTCCTCACCGCCTGCGGCCGCCGCTGGTCCCTGGACGCGCGCCGAATCCGGCTCCGGGCCTCGGACGGCAGGGCGGCGCGCACGCCGACGAGTCGGCGAGCGGCCCCGCTCCGGGAATCCCGCCGCACCCTGACGGCGGTGCTGCACAACTGCGGCATGTTCGTCATCGCGGCCCAGGTCTGCTTCCTCTACGGGTCCGCGGGTCTCTACAAGGTGCAGGGCGGCTCATGGGGGAACGGGACCGCCCTGCACTACGTCCTGAACCTCGACCTGTTCCGGCCCTGGCCGGAGCTCTCCCTGATGGCGGACGAGCACGACGCGCTGATCGCCGTCGCCTGCTATCTGACCGTGCTGTTGCAGGTCGCGTTCCCGTTCGTCCTGTTCGGACGGCTCAAATACCCGGTGCTGACCATGCTGCTGGGCATGCACGTGGGCATCGCCGTCCTCATGGGACTCCCGCTGTTCTCCGGCGCGATGATCATCGCGGACGCCGTGTTCCTGCCGGACCGCTTCTACCGGGCGGCGGGACGACTGTGGCGGCGCACCGGCCGAGGGACCGACGGCGGAACGGCGCGGCTTTCGGCCCGCGGCGAGCCGGCACTCGTGCCGTCGCAGCTCACCCCGTCGAGCCGCTGAGGGACGGGCCTCAGCGGCCCAGCGCCGCACCCCCGTTGATGTGGAGGAGCTGGCCCGTGATGTAACCGGCCTCGGGGGAGGCCAGGTAGTGGATGGCGGCGGCGATCTCCGCGGGACTGCCGGGGCGGCCGGTCAGGGACTGGGACACGCGGGAGGCGATGAACTCCGGGGTGGCGCGGTCGCCGAAGAACTCCGTGTCGCCGACGAAGCCCGGAGCGACGGCGTTCGCCGTGATGCCCTCGGGACCGAGGCGCTGGGCGAGGTCGTACGTGTAGGTGTTGATCCAGCCCTTCGAGCCGCCGTAGGAACCGGGGCCGCGCAGGGACGCGATGGACGACACCTGGACGATGCGGGCGCCGGGGCGGCGCAGATGGGGGAGCAGGGCCTCGGTGAGCAGGACCGCGGTCAGGACGTTGGCGTCGAAGTTGCGGCGGTAGCTGTCGGCGACGGACGCGAGCGTGCCGTCGTGGGACGGGGCCACGTTGCCGCCCGCGTTGGCGACGACCACGTCGACGGGTGTCTCGTCGGCGGTGATGAACTCCGTGGCCGCGGTGACCTGTTCGGGGACGGAGAGGTCCGCCGCGTACCAGGTCGCCGTCGACTCGCCGTGCCGGGCGTCGAGTTCCTCCGCCGCCTTGCGCAGCACGTCCTCGCGCCGGCCGAGCAGCACTACCCGGTCGCCGTCCGCGGCGAAGGCGTGCGCGGTCGCCAGGCCGATCCCGGTGCCGCCGCCGGACACCACCACACGTCGCTGGAGCATGGGCATCCGCGCTCGCCTCTTCCTCGTACAGGTTCCTGGATGTGAACTGTGGTCAGGTGTACGTATCGGGCGTGACGCTACGGAGGGCGTGATCCGCCGTCAAGGGCCCGACGCGGGGCGGGGGTTCTCGCGGGCGGGTGCCGTGTGCAGCAGTGGGCGGGGGGTGGCCATGGGGTGCGGGCGGCTCACAGGGGCGACTGCCAGGTCTCCGTCGTGGCCGGGCTCCCGTCGTCCGCGGCCCCGTCGTCGTACACCGTCAGACGGGCCCCGGGGCGGCCGTCCGGCAGCGTCGCCGTCGCGTCGACCGTCACCTCGATGCGGGAGACACCGGGACGGCGGGACGTGGCGGCGAGCGCGCGGCGCAGAGCGGCGAGCAGATGGCCGGCGACGGGCTCGGACAGCCGGCTCTCCACGGCGCCCACGAAACGCGTGGACGGCTGGAAGCCGAGGACCGCGGCGGCGCCCGCCGTCTCGCGCAGCACCTTGCCGCGGAAAGTGGTCGGGGCGTCGGCGGGCGGCTGCTGCAGGGCGAAGATCGCCGTGCGGACCTCCTGGATGGTGGACTGCAGCTCGTCCACCGCCGTGCCGAGGGTCTCGCTCACGTCGTCGTCCGTGCTGCGGCGCTGGGTCGACTCCAGCATCATGCCCGTCGCGAAGAGCCGCTGGACGACCAGGTCGTGCAGGTCGCGGGCGATGCGGTCGCGGTCCTCGTAGACCGCGAGCCGCTCCCGGCCGTGCTGGGTGTCGGCCAGCACCAGGGCGAGCGCCGCCTGCGAGGCGAACTGGGTGGCGAGCAGCCGTTCCACCGAGGTGTAGGGGCGGTCGCCGCGGCGGCGGGGGAGCGCGAGGGTGCCGATCAGCCGGCCGGCCGTCTGGAGCGGGAGCAGCATGCTCGGGCCGAACCGGTGGCGTACCCGGGTGGTCATCCGGGCGTCCGTCGCGGAGTCCTCGACGAACACCGGCTCGCCGCCCAGGAGTTGTTCCAGCACCGGGCTGCCGGGCTCGATCATGGTGCCGACCAGGTCTCCCGGGTCGTCGAGCGTGGAGGCGGTGACGATCTCCATGCCGCCCTCGTCGGTGGGCTGCAGGATGACCCCCGCGGAGGCGTCGGCGAGGAGCCGGGCCCGCTCGGCGACCGTCATCAGCGCGTCGGCGGCGGCCACCCCGCTCAGCAGGGCGTTGGTGACGGCCGCGGCACCCTCGATCCAGCGCTCGCGCTGCCGTGCCGTCTCGTACAGCCGGGCGTTGCCGATCGCGATGCCCGCCTGGGCGGCCAGGACGTGCAGCAACTGCTCGTCCTCGTCCGTGAACGGGCCGCCGCGCTTCTCGGCGAGACAGAGGTTCCCGAACACCTCGTCGTCGACCCGGATCGGCACCCCCAGGGAGTCGTCCGTCCGCCCGACCAGGCTCCGGTCGGTCTCGGGCATACCCGCCGTACGGATCTCCAGCAGCCCGTCGTGCCCCGGGTCGACCATCCCCAGCGCCGCACTGCGGGCCCCGGTCAGCTCGGCCGCGCCGTCCACGATCCGCTGGAGCGTGGCGCGCAGCTCCAGGTCGGTGCCGACACTGAGGACCGCCTCCAGCAGGGAGGGGAGACGAGGGACGGGGTCGGTCATGCGCGGGCTCCCCGCGGGCCGGCGGGTCAGCCCGCCAGCGGGTCGAGGACCAGCGGCTCGATCTTGCCCTCCAGCATGTAACCGAGGCCCTGGACCGCGCAGATGTCCGGCCGCTCGGCGATGTGCACCGGCATGCCCGTCGCCTGCCGCAGCATCTGGTCGAGCCCGGGGAGCAGGGCGCTGCCGCCGACCATCATGATCCCGCGGTCGGCGAGGTCGGCCACCAGGTCCGGCGGGCAGCCGCGCAGCACCTTGCCGATGCCGTCCAGCACGGCGGTGAGCGGGGTCTGGATGGCATCGCGTACGGCGGCCGTGTCGACCTGTACGGAACGGGCGAGGCCGGTGGCGACGTCCCGTCCGTGGATCTCGGTGGAGGCGGGCCCGTGCGGGGTGAGCCCGTTCCCGGACAGGGCGAGCTGCAGCGGTCGTACGGACTGACTCGGCAGCATCAGTTCGTGCTGGTGGCGCAGGTGCTGCACGATCGCGTGGTCGACGGCCTCGCCGCCGACGGGAATGCGCTCGGCGGTGACGATCGAGCCGAGGGACAGCACGGCGACCTGGGTGGCGGCCGCCCCGCAGACCATGACCATGGTGGCCTCGGGCTGCTCGACCGGGAGGCCGCAGCCGACGGCGGCCGCGATGAGCGTGTCCACCAGCTCCACCCGCCGTGCGCCCAGCCCGACCAGGGTCTCGATCGCCGCGCGCTGCGCCAGCGGGTCCGCGTCGTGCGGGGTGCAGGCGGCGGCCCGCAGCAGGGGCTTGCGGCGCAGGGTGCGGCGGATCTTGTCGCCGAGCAGCTGGCGCAGCATGCGCTGGGCCATCTCGATGTCGACGACCGTGCCGCCGGACACCGGCCGGACGACACGGATGTAGTGGGGGGTACGGCCCGTCATCTTCTCGGCGAACTCGCCGACCGCGATCAGCGCGCCCGTCTTGGTGTTGATCGCGGCGGCACTCGGCTGGTCGACGACCAGCCCGGCGCCCTTCACGTACACGCGGGTCCGCGCCGCTCCGAGGTCGACGGCGAAGTGACAGCGGCGCAACTGATCCAGACTGCCGGTCATGGCGGTTCCTCCCGAGAGCACAGACCGTGAGGCTCCGCCGGACGACGGTCCTCTCTGGCATCGTGCGGCTGCTGACGGGTCGTCGCCTCCTGGGGTGCGCCGGGCGGGGTGCCGCTGGACGGGTGGTCTTTCGGGCCGGCGGATCCCGGCCGCCGGGCTGGCGGGAAGCCGCCAGGGCACCTTCCCGCCAGCCCCCGTCAACTCCCGTGCCGCACAAGGCCACCGACACTCTTCGCAGCGCTCGCGCACCACCCCGTCCGGAGCGTGTGCCGACGAAGAGAGGCATCGATGAACACTGGACCAGGCAGACGCCGGGCGACGTTGCTGCCGGCCGGACTCGTGCTCGCCCTGCTGCCCCTGGGCCCCGCGGCCGCACAGGACGCCGGCGCCTCGGTCCCGAAGCCGGCCGCGAGCGAACCCGGCTCCTCGGCGTCGAAGCCCGCGGGCGCCACCCGGACCGTCACCCTCGTCACCGGCGACAAGGTCACCGTCACCGACCTCGCCGGCGGCCGGAAGACCGTGACGGTCGACCGGCCCACGGGGGCCACCGGCGCCGTGCGCACCCAGGTCGTGGACGGCGCGGTCACCGTCGTACCGGACGAGGCGCTGCCGTATCTGCGCGCCGGCACGCTGGACCGGCGGCTGTTCGACGTGAGCGGGCTGATACGGCAGGGTCTCGCCGACAGCAGGACCGACGAGCTGCCGCTGATCGTGACGTACGACAAGGGGGCGCGGGCGGTGACACCGCGCGGCGCCGCGCGGACACGCACGCTGGACAGCGTCGACGGGGTGGCGGTCGACGCCGGCAAGGGGCGGACCTTCTGGCGGTCGCTGACCCGGCAGGCCGGCCTCGGCAAGGTCTGGCTGGACGGCCGCGTCACGGCCGACCTGGCCGAGAGCAACGCGCAGATCGGTACCCCGGCCGCCTGGGAGGCCGGGCTCACCGGCAAGGGCGTCACGGTCGCGGTCCTCGACACGGGCGTCGACGCCGGCCATCCCGATCTGGCCGGCCGGATCTCGGTCAGCAGGAGTTTCATCGAGGGACAGGACGTCGCCGACCGCAACGGCCACGGCACGCATGTCACCTCGACCGTCGGCGGCAGCGGCGCCGCCTCCGACGGCAAGGAGCGAGGTGTCGCACCGGAGGCCGAGCTCGCCGTCGGCAAGGTGCTCAGCGACCAGGGCTCGGGCAGCGAGTCCCAGATCATCGCCGGGATGGAGTGGGCCGCGCGGGACGTGCACGCCAAGGTGGTGTCCATGAGCCTCGGGTCGAGCGAGCCGAGCGACGGCACCGACCCGATGGCCGCGGCGGTCGACAGCCTGTCCCGCGAGACCGGCGCGCTCTTCGTCGTCGCCGCCGGGAACACCGGCGCCCCGTCCTCCATCGGCTCGCCCGGCGCCGCCGACTCGGCGCTGACGATCGGCGCGGTCGACTCCGCCGACGAGGCCGCGTACTTCACCAGCGCGGGCCCGCGCTACGGCGACAACGCCCTGAAGCCGGACCTCTCCGCGCCGGGCGTCGACATCCTCGCCGCCCGCTCCCGGCTCGTGGACGGCAGCGGCGGCTACACGAGCATGAGCGGTACGTCGATGGCGACGCCGCATGTCGCGGGCGTGGCCGCGCTGCTCGCCGAGCGGCACCCGGACTGGAGCGGCGCCCGGCTCAAGGACGCGCTGATGTCCACCTCGAAGCAACTCGACGCGTCCGCCTATGTGCTGGGCGCGGGACGGGTGAGCGTGCCGGACGCGGTTGGCTCGTCGGTGACCGCCACGGGCAGCGCCGATCTCGGCTACTACCGCTGGCCCTACGACTCCAACAAGCCCGTCACCCGGACCCTCACCTACTCCAACTCCTCGGACAAAGCAGTCGAGTTGAGCCTCTCGGTGCAGGGCGCCGCCGACGGGGTCGCCGAGCTCGCCGACCCGGCGCTCACCGTGCCGGCGCACGGCACCGCGGCCACCACGGTCACCGGCGACGGCTCGAAGGCGCCGGTCGGCGGCACCAGCGGGCGGATCGTCGCGTCCGTGGCCGGCACGCCGGTCGCGCACACCGCGTTCGGGCTGGTCAAGGAGGAGGAGCGGTACACGCTCACCGTCCACGTCAAGGACCGGGCGGGAGCTGCGACGGCCGCCGACCTCGTAGTGCAGCGGCTCGCCGAGGGCACCGACCCCGTCCCCGCGTCGGTCGGCGACTCCGGGACGCTTCAACTGCGGCTGGCCCCGGGCACGTACAGCCTCACGTCCTTCCTCGACGTGCGCGGCAGCCACGGCGCCGACTCGCTCGGCCTCGGCTTCCTCGCCGCGCCCGAGGTCGGCCTCGACCGCGACCGCGAAGTCACCCTGGACGGGCGGACACTGCGGGAGGTCACCGCGAAGGTGGACCGGCGGACCGAGACACGGCAACTGCTGATGGAGTACGACCGTGCGGCGGGCGGATCCGACCAGTTCGGCGCCGTCCAGGTGCCCGTCACGTACGACAGCGTCTTCGCGGCGCCCACCCCGAAGGTCACCGAGGGCAGCTTCGAGTACCGCACGGTGTGGCGGCTCGGGAAGCCGCTCATCGAGGTGAAGGGGCTCGGCGAGGCGGTCGCCCAGCCGGGCGGCACGCTCATCGAGGGACGCAGCAGACTGCCGCTCGTCGATGTCGGGGACGGGCCCTTCACCCCGGCGGTGCGAGGAAAGGCCGTGCTCGCGCGGCTCACCGACGGTGTCGAGCCCGCCGCGCTCGCCCAGGCGGCCCAGGACGCCGGCGTCGCGGCGCTGTTCGTGACCGACGACAGCGCCGGGCGCCTCAACGCCTGGTTCGGCACCGACGACAACGCGGACCGGCCGCTGCAGATCGCCACCGTGAACACCGCGGACGCGGCCCGGCTGCGGGCGGCCGGCCGGGTGGACATGACCGGAACCCTCAACACCCCTTATGTGTACGACCTTTCGGAGGGCCACCGGGGCCGGATCCCGGACCGCGACCTGACCTACCGCCCGGGCCGGAGCCAACTCGCCGTCCTGGATACCAAGTTCCACGCGGTGCGGCCGGCCGACGGGAGCGAGTTCCGGTACTCGCTCACCGGCGCCTTCCCGGTCGGGATCGGTTTCAAGGAGCGCATCGACTACCCGGTCGAGCGGACGGACTACGTCTCCACCGGCCCCGGCCAGCTGTGGCACGAGTCCGTGACGGTGGGCGACGGCGCCCTGGAGGAGCGCAGCGGGCTGATCACGTACCGGGGCGGGACGCACACGGACCTCGACTGGTTCAAGCCCGTCTGGCACCCCTGGCTCGGCACCGGGCTCGGCTGGGGCCAGCAGCGCTCGGGCAGCACCCTGCAGTTCAACACGCCCGGCTGGGGCGACTCCGGGCCCGACCGCACCGGCTTCGGCGACGTGTGGAGCGAGGGCAACGGCATGACCCAGGTCACCGAGGTCTACCAGGACGGCACCCTCGTCGACCGGCGGACCGGCTCGGGCGCGTACGTGTGGGACGCGCCCGCCGACGAGCACACGTACAAGGTCGTCACGGACACCGCGCTGGACCCCGACCGCTGGCAGCTGTCGACGAAGGGCCACTCCGAGTGGACCGTCCGCTCGGCGGCCACCCCCGACGACCGCTGGACCTTCCTGCCGCTGCTCAACCTCGGCTACGACCTCGACACCGACCTCGCGGGCCGGGTGCGCGGCGGGAGCCGGGTGCCGGTCGGGATCTTCGCCGAGTACGTCACCGGCGCGCCCGGCACCGGGACGATCGGGGGCGGCCGGCTCGAAGTGTCGTACGACGACGGGAAGTCGTGGCGGACGGTGCCGCTGACCGGCGCCGACGCCGCCTGGCGGGGCACGCTGACCGTGCCCCGCGACGCGCGGTACATCTCCCTGCGGGCGTCGGCGCGCGACGACCGGGGCGGGGCCGTGCGCCAGGAGATCATCCGGGCCGTGGGGGTGCGGTAACTCCCGTCGGCCCACCGGCGATTCCACGGACGACCCCCAGGGCGAGGAGGTCCTGGGGGCGTACGTGGAGGTGGTCGGCCGTGGCGCGCACCTGGTCGGCCGGGCGCTTGAGGATCGCGGCCGCGAGCTCCGGCGCGATGACCGAGAAGTAACTGTCCGGCGTGGCCCAGGTGTTGCCGGGCGCGGCCAGCGCGAGGGCGCCGCCCGAACCGCCCTCGCCGATGAGGAGCGTGGTCACGGGGGTACGGGCGGTGGCGACCGCGCCGAAGAGGTCGGCGATCGCGGCTCCCGCGCCCTGCCGCTCCGCGTCCGCGTCATTGGCGGCACCGGGCGTGTCCACCAGCGTCAGCACCGGGATGCCGAGCCGGCCCGCGAGGCGGACCAGCCGGGCGGCGGTGCGGTAGCCGGCGGGGCGGGTGGCGGTCCCGCACTGGGCGGCGTACGCGACGGTACGCCCCTCGTGCTCGCCGAAGCCGCACAGCATCCCCTCGTCGGTGCCACCGCACCGGTCCCCGCTGAGGGCGGCCCGCCGGGTGAAGTACGCGTCCAAGTAGGCCTGCGCGCGCGGGCGTTCGGGAGCACGGGCACGCAGGACGGCGTCCCAGCCGGTTACGGGGAGGCCGTCGGGGGTGGCCGGGGAGGGCGCGGCGGGGCCGGAGCCGGACGCGGACCCGGAGCGGGACTCGGACCTGGACTCGGCCGCCGCGGACGCGGAGACGTGCTCGGACGCGGGCGCAGGCCCGGACCCGGACTCGGCCGCCGCGGACGCGGGGACGTGCTTGGACGCGGGCGCAGGCCCGGACCCGGACCCGGACTCGGCCGCAGCGGACGCGGAGCCGGAGCCGGACGCGGAGCCGGAGCCGGAGCCGGACTCGGCCGCCGCGGACGCGGGGACGTGCTTGGACGCGGGCGCAGGCCCGGAGCCGGACCCGGACTCGGCCGCCGCGGACGCGGAGACGTGCTCGGGCGCGGACGCGGACGCAGGCCCGGACCCGGCATCGGAGTCGGCCGAGGGAAGGGCCGGCGGTACTGGTGCCGGGGCCGTCGCCGGTCGCGTGAGCAGGGTCAGCCACAGTGCCAGCGTGTCGCCCAGGTCCTCCGGTCGTACGACCGCGTCGACCGCGCCCGCCGCCAGCTGGGCCTCCGCGGTGTAGGCCGCCGGGTCCGCGTCGGCCGGGCGGACCCGGGAGCCCGCGAACCCGATCTGGGCGCCCGGCAGTGCGAGGATCACATCGGCGCCCGCGCCGAGCGTCGCCCAGCCGCCACCCGTCGTCGGGTCCTGCACCACCGCGAGCTGTGGCAGCCCTGCCTCCCGGGTGAGCGCCGACTGCCGTGCCACGCGCTGGAGTTGGGTCAGTGCGAGCATGCCCTCCTGCATCCGGCTGCCGCCCGTCGCGACGAGCGAGACGACCGGGAGCCGGTGCTCGCGGGCGTGGGTGTACGCGGCTTCCAGGCGGTCACCGGTGCGGACGCCGAGGGAGCCGCCCAGGAAGCCGAACTCGAAGGAGACGATCACGGCGGGGGTGTCCCCGACGGTCGCGTGTCCGCAGACGACGGACTCCGCCTCGCCGGTGCGTGCGGCGGCCCGGGCGCGCGAGGCGTCGTAACCCTGCCACTCCAGCGGGCCGTCCGGCTTGAACTCCCTTTCAGGGACGGTGAGTTCGGTGAACGGGGAGCCGCCGGTGACCAGGGCGACGGCCTCGCGGGCCGAGAGGCGCTCAGCCATGCTTCAGCGCCCGCTTCATGATCTTGCCCATGTCGTTGCGGGGCAGGGAGTCCAGGAAGTGCACGGCACGCGGCCGTTTGTGCGGGGCGAGACGGCCGGCCACATGGTTCACGAGTTCCGGGCCGAGGCCGGGGCGGGCGGGTCCCTCGGGCACCACCCAGGCCACGATGCGCTCGCCCAGATCGGCGTCCGGCTCACCGGTGACGGCGGCCTCGCGCACCTCCGGGTGCTCCAGCAGCGCGTTCTCGATCTCGCCCGCGCCGATCTTGTAACCGCCGCTCTTGATCAGGTCGGTGGCCTTGCGGCCGACGATGCGGACATAGCCGTCGGCGTCCCGTACGGCCATGTCGCCGGTGCGGAACCAGCCGTCCTCGGTGTACGCGCCGGCGGTCGCGTCGGGCCGGTTCAGATACGCGGTGAACAGATTCGGCCCGCGCACCTGGATCTCGCCCACGTGCTCCGCGCCGTACGCGCCGTTCGGGGTGCCGTCGGCGTCGTACCCGCCGATGACGGTGCCGTCCTCCTCGACGAGCCGCACCTCGACGCCCGGCAGCGGCACGCCGACGGTGCCGGCGCGCGGCTCGCCGTCCGCCCGCACGCTCGTGATCATCAGCGTCTCCGTCATGCCGTACCGCTCGACGACCCGGCGACCGGTGGCGGCGCCGATCCGTTCGTGGTCGTGCACGGGCAGCGCGGCCGAACCGGAGACCAGCAGCCGCGCCCGGCCGAGCGCCTCGGCGAGGCCGGGATCCTCGCCCACGGTCTCCGCGATCCGGTGGTACATCGTCGGCACCCCGAACAGCATCGTCGCGCCGGCGCCCAGTTCGCGCGCCACGCCCTCGGTGCCGAACCGGCCCAGATGCCGTACGCAGCCGCCGCGGCGCAGCGGTCCGAGAATGCCCAGGATCAGCCCGTGCACATGGAAGAGCGGCAGCGCGTGCACCAGGACGTCGTCGCCGGTCCACTGCCAGGCGTCGGCGAGCGCGTCCAGGGTCGAGGCGATCGCCCGGCGCGGGATGACGGCACCCTTGGGCGGCCCTGTGGTGCCGGAGGTGTAGACGACGAGGGCGGGCGCGGCGGGGTCCGGGTCAGCGGGCGGCACGGCCGGACCGGTGGCGTGCGCGTCGACATCGACGCGCTCCAACCCGTCCAGCGCGGCGGGGAGTTGGTCACCCTCGGCGGCCAGCACCAGGGAGGGCGCGCTGTCGGACAGGATGTGCCCGAGCTCGCCCCCGCCCGACTTGGGGTTCAGCGGCACCGCGGGCACACCGGCCAGCAGCGCGGCCACGACGGCCACGGCGGTCTCCAGGGCCGGCGTCGCCCACACGGCGACCCGGCCGGCGGCACCGATGCGCGGGGCGAGCGCACCCGCCGCGGCGGCGAGTTCCCCGTACGTCAGGGCACGGTCACCGAAGCGCAGCGCGGGCCGCTGTGCGGCCGAGCCACCTGTCAGGGCCGGAAAGAGGGAGGACACGCGGCGTACTCCTTGGTCGAAGGGACGTGTCGTAGAGACGTGTCGTAGAGACGTGTCGTAGAGACGTGTCGTAGAGACGTGTCGAAGGGACGTGCCGAAGGGACGTGCCGTACGGGCCTGTGTCACGGACACCGCCGAGACCGTTCCTACACCAGGGCCAGGGAAATCCGCCGGAGTACGAGATTGATGCCGACGATCTCCACGGTCAGTTCGTCGCCGGTGGCCGGCCGGACGGACAGATGGGCGAGTGCGTCGTTGTGCACGAGTCCCTGCAGACCGTCGGCGACCTCGACGAACACCCCGAAGGGCGCGACGTGTGTGACGGCCCCGCGCACCACCCGGCCGAGCCCGTCCCGGGCGAACTTCGCCATCGGGTCGGGTTCCAGTGCCTTGAGCGACAGCTGCGCCTGCTGCCGCTCCGCGTCGATGTCCAGCACCTCGACGGTGATCTCCTGGCCGACCCGGACCACCTCGTCCACCGAGTCGATGTGCCGCCAGGTGACCTCGGGGACCCGGATGAACCCCTCGATGCCGTCGAGGTCGACGAAGACGCCGAAGCGCGGGGTGTGGGTGACCACGCCCCGGCAGATCTGGCCGCGCTCCAGCGCGTGCAGCCGGTCGGCGGACGGTGGTCTGCGGGTGCCGACCACCGTGCTCAGATCGTCGGCCAGCCGGACCTCGGCCGCGTGCAGCAACGGGTGGTTCAGCCAGTGCATCCGGGCCCGGTCGGGGACTCCGTGGTGCAGCGGCGGCCAGCTGGCGGCGGGGGTGAAGTCGTCGATCACGACCGTGCCGCCGGGAGCGAGCAGCGGGAAGAGCCCGGCCGTGCCGTCGTCGTGCGCCTTGCCGTGGCCGCCGCCGTCGAGGACGAGCAGGTCGTACGGGCCGTGGTCGCCGATCCGCTGCCACTCGCCGTGGACGACGCGGACCTCGGGGCGGTCGGCGAAGACCTCGGCGGCGATCCGGGCCCGCTCGGCGTTCCGTTCCACGCTGAACAGCCGTACGCCTTCGCGCGCGCCCGACGCGAGCCAGGCCAGCCCCACACCGCACCCCGTGCCCGTCTCGCCGATGCGGCCCCGGGCGCCGCTCGCCAGCAGCTGGAGCAGCCGCCCCTGTTCGGGACGGCAGGAGTGGGCGAAGCCGTGGCGCCGGGCGGCGGCGACCGCGCGCCGGACGAGTGGGGGAAGGGGCTCCGCGGCCCGGTCGTACGCGTCGGTTCCTGAGATCGCCATGATGCGATCGTGCCTCGTGGGCGCACCGGCGTACACGCGCGAAGCAGCCGCACCTGTGGTGAGCGCCCGCGCCGCGGCCGGACGACCACCCGTCCCGCGGAACCCCGGGAAGGGGCCGGCCTCGTTCGCTCCGCGCCCGGCGGCGAACGCTCGGTAACCATGGCGCGGGCCCGCGCGGGCACGTAGTCTCGGGCGTCAGCGACAAATTGACGGATCAACTGCCGGGAGCACATGGGTGAGTGGGTCTCCGCCCTCTGGAAGTTGCCGCCCGCGACGGGCCGCTGAGCAGCGAGGAGGCGCAACGATGCACCTCGCCCGCAAGGGAAGGGGCCTCGCCGCGCGGGTGCGCCGGCTGGCCGGCGACGTCACGGCCGGGCTCTTCCCGTCGCGGGCCGACTCCGAGATGCGGGCGCTGGCGGCGGACCTCACGTGTTCGCTGCGCAAGCGGCTCGACCCGCCGGTCGACGTGCGGGAGCTGGCCGGGGCGCTGTGTGCGGAGATGAGCCGGCGGCGTGACGGCCGTCCCGTCGAACTGCGCTTCGAGCGCTTTCCCGACGAGATCGAGGTCACCGGACTCTGGCTCCAGTTCCAGGACTTCGACCTCGTCATCGTCGAGGAACGGGCCGAGACCCTCCAGCAACTGGTGATCCTCGGGCACGAGTTGTGGCACATGAAGGAGGGGCACCGCGAGCACCATGGCGCGGGGGCGGGCGCGGGTGCGGCCGTCGCCGCGCAGGCCCTGTCGGGCGACCGGGGCTGGGAGGGCGCGGGGGCCGCGTCCTCCGACTCCGGCCGGCCGAGCGCGCCCGCGGGGTCTTCCGACTCCGGCCGGCCGAGCGCGCCCGCGGGGTCTTCCGACTCCGGCCGGTCGAGCGCACGCGCGGGGTCTTCCGACTCCGGCCGGTCGAGCGCACCCGGCAGGCCTTCGGCGCCCGATCGGTTGCGTACGCCGGGGGGAACTCCTGGACCCGAGCGGCCGGATGTCCCCGCCGGCTCTTTCGGCTCCGACCGGCCGCGCACGCCTGCCGGGTCCCCGGGGCCCGACCGGCCGCGTACGGCTGTCGGACCCTCCGGACCCGACCGGCCGCGTACGGCTGTCGGACCCTTCGGACCCTCCGGACCCTCCGGACCCTCCGGACCCTCCGGACCCTCCGGACCCTCCGGACCCTCCGGACCCTCCGGACCCTCCGGACCCGACCGGTCCGGGGCCGCCTGGCAGAGCGTTCCCGCTGGGGCGCGGAGACCCGACTGGCAGCGGATCGCGCTCACCGTGGCCGCCCGCAACGGCTCCCACGAGGCCGCCGAGGCGGAGGCCGAGGAGTTCGGGCTGCACCTCGCCAGCGCGTTCCGCTCGTGGGTGGTCCGCTCCGGCGCCGAGCCCCCCGCCGACCAGGTCGGCAGGGCCGTGCAGGCGTCACTGGGATATCGCGATCCCAGGACCGACCTGCAATGAACCCCCCTGCCCCTTCCGGCACTTCGGCCCGCCCCGACTTCTTCGACGGGACGTACGTCTCGTTCTGGGTCCCCCTGGCGGTGCTGGCAGTCGCCCTCGCGATCAAGCTGCCCAGCGTCATCAAGCTCTGGCGGGACCCGCTGCTGCGCGCCGTCGGCGGGCTGCTGCTGCTCGGCTGCGGTATCTACGTGTTCGCGTCGCCGTCCACGATCGCCTGGACCAACCGCGTCACCGGCGTACCGAACCTCGCGGCGCCCATCGTCTACAGCCTGATCACCGCGTTCTGCGGAGCCTGTCTGCTGCTGATCATCGCCTGGCGCGACGGCCGCTCCGACCGCAGCCGCCGGACCCGTCGTGCCACGCGCTGGGTCGTCACCGCCTACACGAGCGTGATCGTCGCCCTGTGGGTGCTGTTCGCCCTCGCCGACGCCCCCGTCGAACGGCTGCGGGACCTCGACACGTACTACGCCACCACGCCCTTCATGCGTGAAGTGATCCTGCTCTATCTGCTCGCGCACACCGCGGCCTGTCTGATCACCTTCAAGCTGATCCAGAACTGGATCCGCACCGACGGGCTCGACGCCTGGCTCCGGGCCGGCCTGCGGTTCCTCGCCGTCGGCCACGCCGTGAACCTGCTCTACGACGGCTCGAAGCTCGTGGCCGTACTCGCCCGCTGGACCGGTCACGACCTGGACCGGCTCAGTACGGACGTGGCGCCGCTGGCCGCCTGTGTCGGCGCCGTCCTGATCACCGTGGGCTTCGTGCTTCCGCACGTCGGTCAGTTCCTGCAGCGCCGCGTCCGCACCCGGCTCGGGCACTGGCGTCTGAGACCCCTGTATCTGCTGATGCGGTCCGCCACCGGCACGAGCGTCGCCTTCCGGCTGCGGGCCGATGCCGAACTGCGCCTGACGCGCCGGGAGACGTTCATCCGGGACGCGCTGCTGCATCTGGCCCGCTACCTCGACGAAGACCTCCGCAGGCGCGCGTACGACGCCGCGCTCAGCCGGGGATTCGAGGCGGCCGAGGCCGGGGCACTCGCCCAGGTCGTGACGGTCCAGGACGCGGTCGAGACCAAGCGGCGCCGCGGCGGCGACCAGGCCGGCGGCACGCCCGGGCGACCGGACATCGCCGACCTGCTGGACGAGATCGAGTCCGTGTCCCGGGCGCTGCGCAGGACCGACGACCTCAAGGCCGTCCGCGAACGCGCCGCCGCCATGGCGGAGAGCGTCCCGGCCCCCTGACCGAACCCCCGCCCGCCAAGGGCCCTTTGAGCCCACGGCCTCCCCCGGCTAACGGCTCCCGGTCTCCGCACCGTCCACCACGTCGGCCACCACACAACTGACGTTGTCCGGACCGCCGGAGTCGTTCGCGGCCCCCACGAGGGCGCGGACCGCCTCGTCCGGACCGGGAGCCGAGGCCAGCGTGCGCCGGATCTCCTCGGAGGGTACGACGGCGGAGAGACCGTCCGAGCAGAGCAGGTACCGGTCGCTGGGACGGGCGTCGTGCAGACGCAGATCGGGTACGGAGGCCGTCGCGTCGGCGGTCAACGCCCGCAGGAGCAGGGCGCGTTGTGGGTGGCCTACGGCCTCCTCCGGGGTGAGACGGCCCTCGTCGATCAGCGACTGGACCACGGTGTGGTCGTGGGTGATCAGGAACAGCCCGCCGTCGCGCAGGAGATACGCGCGGGAGTCGCCGATGTGCACCAGCGCGAGCTGGGAGCCCGTCCACACCATGGCGGTCAGGGTGGTGCCGGCCTCCGCGGCCGGCGCGGCGTCCCGTACGGCCTGGGTGGCGCCCTGGACCGCGTCCTCCAGGAGGTTGAGCACGTTCCCGGCCGGCAGCGGCTCACCGTCCAGGAACCGCAGGGCCTGAACCGCGGCGGCACTGGCGGGCGCCCCACCCCGCCCGAAACCGTCGGCGACGGCGAGGACACGGGCGCCGGCGTGGGCCGCGTCCTGGTTGACGGGGCGGACCAGACCGGTGTCGGAGAGAGCGGAGAAGCGGAGTTCCAGCATGCGGGTGTCCTTTCTGGACGACTGTGCTGCGAGGTGGTCCACGAGGAACTCCGCCAGATCGCGGCGCGCTGCCGTCTCGGCCTCGACCTGTCCCCAGTAGGCGCGGATCTCCCGCGCTGCGGACTCGGGCGTCATGGCGCACACCTGCCGGATACGCGCCAGCGGCAACCCCAGCCGGCGCAGCCAGGCCACCAGCCGCGCCTGCTCCAACTGGCCGATGGCGTAATACCGGTAGCCGGTCACCGGATCGACCCGGGCGGGGCGCAGCAGCGCGAGCTCGTCGTACAGCCGCAGTGCCTTCGGCGAGAGCCTGCACGCCTTCGCGAAGGCCCCGATCGTCTGCATTTCCATGCGCCCGCCCCGTCGGCTCGTCGTGTTCCTCGTGTGCCACCGATGCTGTGGCTTCACCGAAGGTGAAGGTCAAGGGGGGTTGTCCGGTTGCGGGGGGCGAGGTGGTTGTTAGCCTGCGGCGGAAGCTGTCGTACGAGGAAGGGGTCGTCGTGGCCCGTATCGCCACCGCCCGTGTCGCGCTCGTCACCTACCGGCCCGACGGGACGGGGAGTGTGGACCGTGATCTGCCGGTGCTGAAGGGCGCCCTGGACGACGCGGGGGCGGAGGCCGTCGTGACGCACTGGGACGATCCGGCAGTCGACTGGGCCGCTTTCGACCTCGCGTTGATCCGGTCCACGTGGGACTACAGCTGGCGGGTGCCGGAGTTCGTGGCGTGGGCCGAGCGCTGTGCGGGGCTCACGCGGCTCGCCAATCCGGCCGGTGTCGTGCGGTGGAACACCGACAAGCGGTATCTAGGGGATCTGGCGGCCGCCGGAGTCGCGGTGGTCCCGACCCGGTATCTCGCGCCCGGCGACCCGGTGGACCTGCCGGACGACCACGCGTACGTCGTGAAGCCGACCGCCGGCGCGGGCGCGCGGCTCGCCGCCCGGTACGGGCCCGGGGAACGGAAGACGGCCGAACGGCAGCTCGCGCGCATGCACGCCGAGGGTCTGACGGCGATGGTGCAGCCGTATGTGTCGAGCATCGACACCGCGGGGGAGCGGGCGCTGATGTTCTTCGGCGGGCGCTTCCTGCACGCCAGCCGCAAGGGCGCCGTCCTGGAGCCGGGCACGCCGTACGACGCGGCCAAGGTGGCGCATCCGCGGCTCGGGCGCTGGGAGCCGACGCCCGCCGAACTCGCCGTGGCGCAGGACGCGTTGGCCGCCGTACCCGGCCGTCCCGAGCTGCTCTACGCCCGTGTGGACCTCGTCGACGGCGACGACGGCGAGCCGCAGGTGATGGAGCTGGAACTGGTCGAGCCCAACCTCTTCCTCTGGCTGCACCCGGACTCGCTGCCCGTCGTCACGGAGGCGGTCCTGAAGGCCGCCCGCTGACGGCGACCCGCTGGAGCAGCCCCCAGGTGAACTCGGCGGCGCAGTCGTGGCGCACGCCCGAGGCGTCCGGGGCCGAGAAGGCGAGGCCCCAGCGCGTCGGCGCCGTGCCCTCCAGCGGGCGGGCGGGGGCGAACGCGCGGGCGGCCTCGTCGACCGTGCAGGACCAGGGGGTCAGGTCGTCCACCGTGCGCAGGTCGGGTCCGGCCGCGCCCGGGGCCCGGACCAGCCACTCGTTCCAGGCCACGCCGTTCGGGGCGACGAGCACCTCGAAGCGGAGGTCGGGCCAGAGCGGGACCGGCCAGCGCAGGGCCTCGCAGTCGAGGTCGCCGATCCGGCGTGGCTCCACCGACTCCGGGGTGCCGAGGACCGAGCGGTAGCGGGAGGTCGCCGCGCGGGAGCGCGGGGCGTGCAGCATCGCCTGCCAGCGGCGGTTGGCCTCCCGCATGTCCGCGAGGGAGACGCCCAGCTCGTGGCGGGCGTCCTCGACCAGATCAGGATTGTGGTCGGCCATGCGGCGCAGCAGGACCAGCTGGAAGTCGAGAGGGGTGAACGGGGTGGCGGGTCGTTTGGCCGGCATGCGTTCCATGGTCGCCCATCCGGTACGCGCCCGGACGGCGGCCGTCCGGCAGGAACAGCACCGAGTTGACGTACCGGGGACCGCGCAGCGGCAGTACGCGGCGCAGCAGGCCCTGGGAGACGACGTGTGACGTGCGGGCCTGGTGGGCCTCCAGCGGGAAGGACGCCAGGGGCAGCCAGGTGTCGCCGGGCAGCACCCAGCCGGCGTACCCCCGCTCGGCGAGATGGGAGACCACCGGGGCGACCGGCTGGATACGGGACTCCAGCTCGACGAAGAGGGCGGGCCGGTCGCGGGCCAGCAGGGCGTCCGCGCCGCGCAGCACGGCCAGTTCGTTGCCGTCCACGTCGATCTTGATGAAGCCGACGTCGTGCAGGTCCAGGCCGTCGAGGGTGACGCAGGGGACCTCCAGGGCGCGGCCGTGGATGTCCCGGCGGACCAGGGAGGACACCCCCCGGTCGCCCGCGTCGCCGGTGGGCAGCCACAGCCGGGCGGTGCCGGGGCGGTCGGAGGCGGCGGCCCTGACCACCCGGACGTTGCCGGGGGTGGCCGACGCCAGGAGCCGGGCCAGATGGGGGACCGGTTCCACGGTGACCACCCGGCGGGCCCGCCCGGACAGCCGGCGCGTCCAGGGGCCGTACCAGCCGCCGACGTCCACGGCGGTGCCGCAGCCCGGCGGGCAGAGGTCGGCGAGCCGGCCCAGCTCGGGCTCGAAGCGTGGATAGACCAGTCGGGCGGCGGCAGCGACCAGCCGGACGGGCAGGAGCGGGGCGAGCCGGGCGGCGAGGGTGGTCATGGGGCCATCCGCTTGAGGAGTTCCTCGTGTTCGTCCTCGGTGACCTGCTCCCCGGAGGACGGCAGCAGCTGCGGGATGCCGTCGACGATCGGGTAACGGCGGTGCAGGCGCGGGTTGTAGAGCGCCTCGTCGGCCGCCGGGGCCGCCGACTCGTCCGGCCGGAGCAGCCGCAGCGGGCCCTTGTCCAGCGGACAGGCCAGGATCTTCAGCAGCGGGTCGTCGGGGTTCACGGGGGTGTCAACTCCTTGGTGCCGAGGGTGGGTTGGGGTGCGGCGTCGTGCTTGGGCATGACCAGCAGCACCGAGACCGCGAGCACCGTGCCGGCCAGCCGCAGCGCGAGCCGCACCGGCTCGTGCGGCAGCGCCTCGCCGAACGCGAGGGTGCCGAGCACCGCGGTGAACAGGCTCGTCACCGTCGTGCAGACCGGCACGATGAGCGAGGCCCGGCAGCGCTGCAGCGCCGCCTGCGACATGACCAGCCCGAACGCGCCGGTGAACACCAGCAGATACGGGTACGGGGAGCGCAGCAGCCCGAGCGCCGCCGTGCCGAGACCGCTGGTCGTCAGATAACTCGACACGCCCTTGATGGCCAGCGAACTCACGCCGTACAACAGGCCCACGGCGACGCCGTACTCGACGCCGGTGGTGGGCATGCGGTGCCGGTGGCGGGACCTGCGCTCCGCGGCGCCGTACAGCCCCACGCCCGCCGCCAGCGAGGGCACACAGACCAGCAGGATCAGCGGGGCGGGCGCGCTGCGGCTGACCGTGTCCGTGCCCTCGCGCAGGGACAGCACGACCATCAGCAGCGCGGCCAGGATCGCACCGAGCGCGTACCGCTCCCGGCCGCTGGTCTCCTCGCCGAGCAGGCGGGACGAGAGCAGCACCAGCAGGACGAGGCCGGACACGAAGATGCCCTGCGCGGCGGCGATCGGCAGGGTGCGGTAGACGGCGAGCTGTGCCCCGAACCCGGCGGCGAGGGACAGCGAGCCGCCGATCCACAGCGGGCTGCCGAGAACCAGCCGCAACAGCCGGGCGGGGCGGCGGATGTCCACCTCGGGCAGGGCCGCCAACGCGCGTTTCTCCAGGACGAATCCGGTGCTGTAGAGGACGTTCGCCAGCAGGGCCGCGGCCACTCCCCACCACATGGGTTACGTCCTTCGCGCGTGCAGCAGGAGGATCGAGGAGGCCGAGGGGACCGCGCAGGCCAGCCGGTCCAGCGGCCGCAGCGGACGCGGGACGCCGTGGAAGGGCGCACCCCGCAGCTGTACGACCTCGAAGCCGGAGGCGGCCACGAACTCCCGCAGCGCGCGGGCCGTGTAGAGCCGCAGATGACCCACGACCTCCTTGCCCGGCCGGCCGTGGATCGCGCGCAGGCTCACCTCGGAGAAGACCGGCTGGACGCCGGCCAGCAGCAGGGCGCGGTTGTACCAGGCGGCGAGGTTCGGGGTGGAGAGCATCAGGTGGCCGCCGGGGCGCAGCACCCGGCGGATCTCGTCCAGGGCGCTGTCCGGGTCCACGAGATGCTCGATCACCTCGCTGAACAGGACGGCGTCGGCCGACTCGGCCGCGAACGGCAGCCCGCCGTCGGAGAGTTCACCGCGGACGGCGTACGGCAGCCGGGCGTGGGCGCGTCTGAGGGCGTCCTGCGACCAGTCGACGCCGACGAGCCGGTGGCCGGCGAGGAGGGGTGCCGCGGTGGCCGCGGCGGTGCCGTCGCCGCAGCCGATGTCCAGGACGGTCTTCGCGCCCTCGGTGGCCGGGCCGAGGGCTGCGGCCAGCATCCGCGCCTGGCGCAGACTGCGGGGGGTACCGGAGGCGACGGGGACGGCCGGGTCCTCGTAGAAGTCGCGCAGGCCGGGTCGTCTCACCGGGGCGGACGTCGTCATGTGCCCTCCTCCGTCGCGTGCAGATAGTGCTCGAACAGGTCGCGGAGGTGGGCGCCGTCGCCGTGGCTGAGCAGACTGCGCGACCAGCGCAGGGCGCAGTGGAGGCGGCCCGCGGTGGACGCGGTCGTGACGGTCAGACCGCGGGGCATCCGGGCCGGGGCGGAGAACCAGACGGCGTGGGCGCGGCCGGCCTCCTCCCCGAAGTCCAGGGAGTACGGGATGCGGCCGATGTTGCTCAGCAGCGTGGTCGACGTCCAGGGCGCGGCCGCCCGGCGCAGGCCCCGGGTGGCGGCCGCCCGCCAGGCCACCGGGACCACGGGGGCCGTCAACAGCGCCGCTCCGTGGCCCAGTTGGGGGCGCGGCAGGGACTTCAGCGCCCGGGTGCGGTCCGCCGTGCGGCGCAGCAGCTCGCCCATCCGGTGCGCGTCCAACTCCTCGGGCGCGAAGGGGACTTCGACGAGCCGGGTGCCGTTTCCGATGGGCATGTCCGTGCCCCGGGGGCGGTCGTCGACCGGCATGGTGATGCGCAGGGGGCGGGGGCGGGCGCCGTGCTCCCGGTTCCAGTGGGCGATCATCAGGGCGGTGGCCGCCATCAGCTGGTCGTTCACCGTGTAGGGCGAGCCCTTGGGGCGGTGCGGGACGGCGAGCTCGGTGACGAGCATGCCGTTGCCGGGGGAGGGCTCGGGCGCACCCTGGGCGACCCGGGCGGGCGGGGTCCAGGTGGAGGGGGTCTCCACCTGGACGGCGGGCGAGGTGTCGGGGGCGCGCACCGGCGGGGCGGCGGGGGAGTTGTCCCGGCCGCCGTACAGCTCGGCCGCGGTGGCCAGAATGCGGAGACAGGCCGGCCCGTCCAGTGCCGTGTGGTTGATGGTGAGGAAGAGGACGGTGCCCTCGGACTTGTCGTCCTCGTCGACCACTTCGAGCCGGATCGGCGGTGACGCGGACAGGGGTGGGGCGTCGTCCAGCGCCCGCGCCCGTGCGTGCTTGAGCGCGTCGCGGTCCGGCGGCGGGAACGCCACCACCTCCACGTCCGGGTCCGGGGTCAGCTCCCACTCGTAGCGGCGCCGGTACCAGGGGCCCGCCGCCTCGCGCATCAGGATGCGCGGGTGGCGGTGCAGCGCCTCGGTGAAGGCCGTGGTCAGCCGGTCCGGGGCGAGGCGGCCCGGCAGATGGACCTCGATGTGGACGGTCTCGGGCTCCTCCTCCTGGAGGCAGTGCCGGGAGACCTCGTCGACCACCGGGAACGGAACGCGTACGGGAGTCCGCGGGGGCCCGTCCGTGCCGTCCCGCGCCGGGTGCTCCACCGCGGTCATGTGGCGCCGTCCTTCCCCGTGTCGTCCGGGCGGACCGTGTCCTCGGGATCCGTCGCCCGGAACTTCGGCTTGCGCAGTCCGAACCGTGTGGTGGGCGGGTCGGGGTCGGGCTGCGCCGATGCGGGCCCCCGGGCGGAGACGGTCGGCCCGGCCTCCACTCGCGGCGGGACCCCGGAGGACGCCTCGGAGTCCGGATGCGGCGAGGCACCCGGGGGTGGAGAGGTGTCCGAGCCCGCGTGCGGCGGCACACCCGGGGGTGGAGGCGCGGGGCTCTCCGGTCGCGGTGGTGCGCCCGGGGAGGCAGAAGCCGCCTCCGCCCTGCTGCCCGAATCCGCTCCGGCCGCCTCCGGTCCAGTGGCCGGGCCTGCCCCGGGACCGCCGCTCTCGCCCCTGCGCCGGCGCGGCAGTGGTGCCGTCGGGGCCTCCGCTCCCGGGGGCGCCGACGCACCGGGCGCCGTCCGCCACCGCAGGGTCGACCCCGCAGCGCCGGGCGTGGGCTCATGCACGCTCACCAGAGCCGCGAACAGGCCGATCAGCGCGAGGAGTTGGGCAACCGGTCCGAACGCGCCCGAGTCCTCGGCGGCCGGCGCCCCGGCCCCGGTCGCCGCCGCGATGCCCGCCCCCGCGAGGGCGAGGAAGGCGATCGGCACGAGCAGGGTGTGCCGCTTGCGTGCCAGCAGCGCCAGTAGCGGGACCAGCAGCGCGAAGAACCCGGCGATGACGACGCCCACCAGGGTGAGCGCCACCAGGCCCAGCCACAGGCCCGGGTTCGGCGGCACCGGCTGCGGCTCGTCGGTGCTGGGCGCACGGCGCCGCCACACCACGAGTGCCACCAGGGCCGCGACCCCGACCCCGCCGCCGATCAGCCCGGCCTCGTACGTGGTCGAGGGTGCGTACGACAGCTTGACCGTGCCGCCCGCGCCGGACGGGATCCGCCAGCCCTGCTGCCAGCCGTCGAGCCGGACCGGCGTGAGCTTCTTGCCGTCCAGCGTGGCCTGCCAGCCGTCGTTGAAGTTCTCGTACGTCGTCAGGTAGGAGGCCGCGCCCGAGCCGACGCTCACCTCCCGGCGGTCGCCCAGCCAGTCCTGGATCTTGAGGTCGCGTCCCGCGGTGGCGGGCTCCGCGACCGTGCCGTGCGTCAGCGTCACGTCCGTCACCGTCAGCGGCCCCGCGTCACCGGCCTCCACCCGGTGCGAGCCGGTCGCCAGGCCCAAGGAGGCGTTGTCGGCGCCCTTCTGGCAGAGCGTCAGGTCGATCGCCCGGCGGTCCACCAGATCCTCCACGGTCCCCTTCGCGCTGGTCTCGTAGAGCTTGCCGTCGACCGCGATGGCCGGTCCCTTTCCGCACGGGAGCGAGAACGTCCGCGACGGCGAGGGCTGCGGGGTGCGGTACTGGTCGAGGGCCGGGATGTACGCCTCCGTCAGCCCGACCGGCAGCTGCAGATCGTCGTCCGCGACCGGGTTGTGGACCGTCAGGGGCGCGGTCTGTGTGACGGTGATGTCGAGGTGGTCGGTGGTGATGGGGTCGAAGCGTGCCCAGCCGTTCTCGTCGACCCCGACGATCGCCGCGCCGTCCGGGGAGCTGACGCTGATCTTCGTCGGCCGGGTGGAGAGGCCGCCGGCCGGGGCCAGCACGATCGAGCCGACCGGCTGTTTGTCCGGCCAGCTCAGATGGATCGTCGGCCGGTCCCCGGCGATCCAGGCCGTCGTCAGGTCGCCGTCCGTGAGATTGCGCGCCGACAGGCCGGCGCCGAGCTTCGCCGTGGAGTCCGCCGTCGCGACGATCCGGCTCTGCTGCTCGGGCGCGACCTCGTAGAGCAGCTTGTCGAGTTCCTCACCGGGCACCGGGACCGCGCTCGCCTGCACCTCGTACGCCCCCGCCGCCGAGGTCGTGAAGCGGCGGTGCAGGCCCGCCTCGGTGCCCGTCGGGGAGAGTCCGGTGGGGTCGGCGGTGCGGTGCAGCGAGACGATGCCGGCGGCGGCGTCCGAGTCCGCGACGTCCGTCGGGAGCCGCAGCAGACGGGTCACCTGCACGTCCGGCAGGTCGATCTCGGAGAAGCCCGCACCGGTCAGGCCGGAGTGCCGCTCGGTGGAGTCGACGATCGTGATCTTCAGCCAACTGGACGATCCCGCACGGGCCTTGATGCGCTGGCTCTGGCCGTTGGGCTGGAGATAGCTGGTGACGGAGCCCTTCTCCGTCTCCACCCGTACCCGGGTCGGCGCCGAGCGCACCCCGTCCTGCGGCAGCGGGGTCACCTTGAAGGACGACGGCACGTCCACCGAGCCGCTGAACCCGATCCGCAGCCACTGCCCGTCCGCCGAGCCCGCCGCACCCTCCGCCCACGCGGTGTCCGGATTGCCGTCGAAGGCGTTCACCGGGTCGTACTGCGGCAGGTAGAACAGCCAGTTACCGGTCGAGGAGGCGGTCACCGAACGGGCGCCGCGCAGCTCGGCCACCGTCTGATGGCCGGTGCCCTTCACCGGCAGGATCTGGTGCGGTCCCTCACCCGGATCCTGCACGGCGTCGCTGTCATTGCGCTGGTCGCGGGTGTACGTGTACGAGGTGTTGGCGTTGACCAGGCCGAAACGGGTGTCGGCCCGCCGCAGTCCGTCGCCGGATATCTGTATCTCGGGCGTACCGAGCCCGGGGTGATTGTCACCGGTCAGCACGGTGGCCCGGCCGCGCAGCGCCGGGTCGGCGGACAGCGGCAGCAGCGCCTCGGGACCGCCCGAGACGACGGCGGTGTCGGCGACCGCGGTGAGCCCCGCCTGCCCGGGCCGTGGCACGTCCTGGCTCACCGGCTCGTAGACCTCGACCGCGCGCTGCCGCGGATACAGCCCCTCGACCTGCAGGGGAGTGCCATTCGCTATGCGCCCGCCGGTCATCACGGGCCCGAACCCGGTCACCCGCCGGTACCCGGACTGCTCCAGGGTCCGCTTCACGGTCGGCGTCGGGACGTAGCCGAGCTGATCGGGGTCGAGATCGTTGCGGACGACGACGTAGTAGAGGCCCGCACGGCTCAAGTAGTCCGCGAGACCCGGGACTTCGGCACCGGTCGCCAGCGCCTGCTCGACCGCGTCCATGGCCCGCCGGTTGCCCGCGGTGCCGAAGGGGACGTAGTCGCGCTGCGCCCAGCGGGAGTCGGCGAGGACGTCGAGGGGCTGGTCGATGGGGGAACCCCAGGTGTAGATGCCGTGCGCGGTGCCGGGGACGACGAGGGCGCGGGAGTCCGGGGAGTACTTCTCCAGCCAGTCGGCCGTGGTCTGCCAGTACTTGGGAAGCTCCTGGAACGAACCCGGGTTCAGGATCGACCCGTTGAGATACGGCAGGGCGAGCCCCGGCACGATGAGTACGGCGGCGATCAGCGGGGCGAACCGGCGGCCGCGGACCCGGCGGGCCCCGCGCTCCGAGGAGGCGACCCCCACCAGATGGGCCAGTCCGAACACGAGGGCGAGTGCCAGCCCGGTCTGGAACTTGTAGATGTTCCGGAAGGGGACGAGACCGCCGTTCAGCCAGTCCTGCACGACGCCGTGGAAGGGCGCGCCGAACGAACCGCCGTACCCGGCCAGGGTGATGAGCGCGACCGTGAGCACGGTCAGGACCAGCCATCGCCGCTCGGGCATGTCCCGCCGGGCGAGACCCGCGAGACCGAGCCCGGCCGCGAGCGCCGAGCAGAGGACCACCAGCACCGAGGAGACGACGGTCCAGCCGGCCGGCAGCCAGGCCTCACCGAAGTGCAGATACGCGACCCAGTTGCCGGCTCCGCGCAGGGTCTCGGTCGCGGACATGGTGGCGGTCGTGGTCTGGGAAGTCTCCACGTACGGAAGGAAGTTCTCGCCGTAGATACCGAGCAGCAGCAGCGGGACGATCCACCAGGCCGTCGCCAGGATCACCCCCGGCACCCACCAGGCGATCAGCTTGCGCTGCCGGGGCCCGCGCGGACGCGAGAGGAGATAGAGGCCGACGGGGAGCAGGGACGCCAGGGTCGCGGCGGCGTTCACCCCGCCCATGAAGGGGATGAACAGGGCCGAGCGCAGCGCCGCGACGCGGGCCGTGTACCGCTCGTTGGTCAGCGGCAGCAGCACCCAGGGGAGGAAGGCGCCCGGGAGCGCGGCGGCCGAGGTCGAGCCGACGACGATGGTGAACACCGGCCACAGCGCGTACGCCACCGCGGCGAGCAGCCGGGAGCCGCCGCTGCCTATGCGGAGCCGCTCCGCCAGCCGCAGCGCACCCCAGAACGCGACGGACACCACGAGCGACAGCCACAGCCGCTCCGCCAGCCACACCGGGAGATGCACCAGCTTGCACAGGCCGTAGAACGGCAGCATCGGCCAGGCGTAGCCGACGTACTGGTCCTGGATCCCGCCGAAGCCGCCCCGGTCGTGCCACAACTGGCCCAGGTCGGAGAGGAACTGCCAGGGGTCGAGCGCGACGCCGAGCTTGGTGTCGAAGGTCGTGCGTCCCGGGTGCACGACCAGGAACAGCACGAACACCACGGCCCAGAACCCCAGCAGCCAGCGCTTCGACCGCGGCCCCTCCGGGGGGCCGGAGGCGGTCGCGGTGGGGCGGACGGCTGCCGGGGGAGGAGCCTGGACCGTGCTCGTCATGCTGGACACCGCCGGAGGATGAGGAGGAGGTTCCAAGTGGCGAACTCGCGCAGCCCCGGCACCTTCGCCACGGCCGACGCGAGGAACGGCCAGTAGCGGGAGCGCGCCGAGACGACCGTGACGTCGTCGCGGGCGCGCACCTGCCGGAGGGTGGTGCCGATGTGCACGGCGTGGAGGTTCTCGCCGAGGGTGTGCTTGGCGTCCTTGCCGGTACGGCGCCGGTAGCGGGCCCGTGCCCGCTCGGCGCCGAGGTAGTGCCAGGGCGCCCACTCGTGACCGCCCCACGGGGACAGCCAGTTGGTGAACGACACGTAGATCAGCCCGTCGGGCCGGGTCACCCGCACCATCTCGCTGAGGAAGGTCCCCGGATCGGCGACGTGTTCCAGGACGTTGGAGGAGAAGCAGACGTCGGCGACCCCGTCCGCGAGCGGCAGCAGATACCCGTCCGCGACGACGGCACCTTCGGGCGGCTTCGGCCCCAACTCCCCTACGTCCGGCTCGAAGAGATACGCGTGCGCCCCGCGCCGGCGGAACTCGGAGGTGAAGTAGCCGCCCCCGCCGCCGATGTCCACGACGGTCCGGCCCTGGAGCGCGCCGTACGCCTCGACCTGGTCGGCGGCGTCCCGGGCCAGCAGCGAGTAGCAGGCCTCGGGATCCTCCTGCTCGTGCAGAAAGGCGCGGAAGAGGGCGAGGGACCGGCGTATGGAGGGGTCCTTGAGGCCGGTGCCCGCACCCCTGCCCCGCCCGGTGCCCGCGCCCGGCCGATTGGTCCGGCCCGCGCTGCTCGGGGTCCTCATGGCGTCCAGCCCCTCACCGCCTCCGCGGCCACGGCTCCGAACTGGCGGACCGTGTGGTTCCAGCGGAACTGGGCGGCGCGGTCGCGGGCCGCCTTGCCCATCAGCGTGCGGCGGTGGCCGCTGAGCGCGAGGGTGCACCAGGCCGCCGCGAAGGAGGACTCGCCGCGGGCCAGCACGCCCGTCTCGCCGTCCACCACGGAGTCGCGCAGACCGGGTACGTCGAAGGCGATCGCCGGGGTCTCCCGGGCCGCCGCCTCCGTGACCACCAGGCCCCAGCCCTCGACCGCGGAAGGATGCAGCAGCAGCCAGGCGGCGCACAGCAGCCGGTGCTTCTCGGCCTCGGAGACATGACCCGCGAACTCCACACCGGGGCCCGCGAGTTGTGCCAGCCGTTCGCGTTCCGGACCGTCGCCGATGATCACCAGCCGGCCTCCGGTGACCGGGCGCACCCGCTCCCACAGCCGCAGCAGCAGATCGATCCGCTTGTACTCGACGAGCCGCCCCATCGCCAGGAACAGCGGCTCCGGCGAGCGCGCGGCACGCGGCCCCGGCTCCTCGACCCCGTTGTGCACGACCCGGATCCGGTCCCGCTCGACCCCGATCGCGCGCAGGGCGTGGGCCGTCGACGGGGAGACGGCGACCACCAGGTTGCGGCGCCGGGCGCCGGTCAGCGCCCAATGCTCGAGTCTTCGGCCGAGCCGTGCGGCGGGCGCCAGCGCGCCGCCGAAGCGCATCCGCCACAGATCGGTGTGGACGTGGTTGACCAGGCAGAGCGTGGGGCCGCGGTGCCACAGCGGGGCCAGATACGGCATCCCGTTGCACACCTCGACCAGCAGGTCGCAGTCCCCGACCTCCCGGTGGAAGGCGGGGCGGGCGCGCAGATAGTGCCCCAGGTCTCCGCCTGCCGAGACGACCCGGTAGTCGCGGTAGGCCGTGGGACCTCCGCAGAGCAGCGTGACCTGGTGGCCGAGCTGGGTCAGGCCGTCGGCGAGCCGGTCGACCAGGAGTTCTGAGCCGCCCGCCGCGGGGTTGTCGAGGTCCCGGCGGGCGAGGAAAACGATTCGGCGCGGGTGTGGGGGGAGCGCCGGAGGGTACTGCGCGGAGCGCGGGAACGCCTCACGCAGCGAGGAAGGTACGTGCTGGGGCATTGGTGCTCCAACTCGTCTCAGGGTGCGGAACTCAGTGTGGGGGGCCGGAAGTGGAGCGCGCGCGGATCCTCGGTCTTCGGGTGGGTTCTCGGATCTGCCGGTCTGTGGGGGACGCGGGTGCCGGCTGTGGCGGGGTTGTGCGGGGGCTGTGCTGGGTGGGGGTGGACAGTTTTCGCCCAGTGGTTCGATGCTGCTACTCACCGAAGTGACAATTTCCGGGGTTTGTGGAGCTGACACCACATCACATCGTGAGCGGAGGCTGGGAGGACTCGGACGTTTCGGGATGTGGCCGCCCGCGTACCACCAAAACGACACCCGCGACGGCGAGCAGGAACCCGAGCACAGCGGCCCCCACGGGCAACGTCTGCCCCACCATGCGCAGTTGACCGCTCTCCTTCTTCGCCTGGTCCACCGCGAACTTCTGGGTGTCCGCGGTGAACGAGAGCTTCCGGCTGTCCAGGAGCACCGCCGCGTCCTTCTTACCGTCCGGGGCGCGCAGGGTCTTGCGCGGGCCGACCTGGGCGTAGATCACCCGGCCGGTGCGCTGGTCCACGACGAGCTCGATGAGGTGGTTGGCGTACCACTCCTCGGCGAGCACCTGGCTGCGCTCGGGCTGTCCGACGATGGCGCCCGGCACCAGACGGGTCCCGGTCCTGGTCGCGGGCACGGTGCCGGTGAAGCGGTAGCCCTCGTACCCGCGGATCTTCTTGGTGCCGCGGTAGTTCAACGTCACCGTCGCGCCAAGGGAGTTGTCCCACCAGCGGTAGGCGCGTTTCTGCACGTCGAAGGGGAACTTGAGGTAGGCCTCGCCCTCGATGTACGGCTTCTCCTGGCAGCAGTGCACCGGTGCGTTGGTCCTCCGGTCGGTGACCCACCGGTGGGGTGTGAACTCCAGCGCGTCGTGGGGATCGGCCGCGGGCAGCGACTTGTCCGTGTCGACCGTCGTCGTCACGTCCCAGACCGCCTTCCCGCTGCGTTCGCTGTCGGCGACATCGCCGCGCACCTGCTGGGTCACGGTGATCTTCTGGTCGGGCACGGTCTTGACCTTGTCCACGTCGAAGACGCTGCCCGAACCGGTGTAGACGGCGGTGGTGTCGATGTCGACGGGGTTCACGGCGGCACGTGGCTGCACGTACCAGGCGAGCAACGGGGCCAGTACCAGCAGGAAGGTGCCCAGGCCCAGCAGGACCAGGGAGACGGGTGATGCTTTCCGGCGCATCCGGGCACTCCAGAGGCTTGAGGCGGCTCGGCGGACGCGTGATACCGGGTGATACGTGGTGATACGCGTGCCTCGACACCAGGAGGGAAAGTGCACGTGCGGTATGGGCCGGGAACCGTAGGCGCACCCTTGACGGGGTGTCAATGCATTGTCGAGACTGGGGACTTGCCGGGCGGGGCCGGCGTGGGACAGACCGCACGGGTTCGCCGGTGCGGGCGACCGGGGTGGGGACGACCTCCGACAGAGAGGCTGACCCTGCGCATGTCCAGACTGCTCGCTGCCGCACTGACGGTCACGGCCGCCGCCGTACTCGCGGTCGGTGCCGCACTCGGCATCGTCGCGCTGCTCGACGCGACCCCGGACCAGCCGAACACACCGCTGATCACCTACGAGCATGCCGCTCAGGGGCGCTGACCGTGGCCTCCCGCCCGGGAATGGTCTCCGTGCGCTCGGCATGGCGTGACGTCCCGCCGCTCCAGTTACGGCAGTTCGCGGCGCTCGCGATGACCGAGGCGCCGGTGCTGGCCGAGGAGATCCTGCACGAGATCCGCCGGGAGTACCCGCAGCTGCCCGTCGTGCTGGACGACTCCGGCGAGCCGATGGCGCTGGTCGGGATCCGCCGGGCGATCGAGGTCTTCATCCAGCATCTGGAGACCGCCGACGGCCCGCGCGTCCACCCCGAGGTCTTCCAGGAGTTCGGCCGGGGCGAGGGCCTCAACGGCCGCAGTCTGAACTCGCTCCAGGCGATCTACCGGCTGGGGGTCCGGCTCGCCTGGCGCCGCTTCGCCGAGATCGGACAGCGCGTCGACATCCCGCCACCGGCGATGTACGAGCTGGTCGACGTGGGCTACGAGTATCTCGACTGGCTGGTCGACCAGTCCGTGCGCGGCTATGCCGAGGCCGCCGCCCGGCAGGCAGGGGAGCGCCTGCGCCTCCAACGGCGCCTGATGGAGTTGCTCCTGTCCGAGCGCACCCGGGGGGACGCCACCGAAGCGCTGGCCGAACGCGCCGCCCGGGTCGGCTGGCCGCTGCCCGACAAGGTCGCCGTCGGGGTGCTGCTGCGCCCGGCCCGCGAGGCCGTCGCCCCCGCCGTCGGCCAGAGCGTGCTGCTCGACATGGAGTACGAGCAGCCCCGCATGGTCGTGCCCGACCCGGACGCGGCCGGCCGTCCCGAGCTGCTGCACCGCGCGCTCACCGGCTGGGCCGGGGCGATCGGACCGCCGGTGCCGCTGGCCGACGCGGCGAAGTCGCTGCGCTGGGCGGAGGCGGCGCTACGGCTCATGGAGCGCCGGCTGCTGCCGGGCGGCGAGGTGCTGCACTGCACGGAACACACGGAGGCGCTGGTCCTGCTCCAGCCCGAGGAACTGATCGACGACCTCGCGCTGCGCTGCCTCGAGCCCCTCGCCCACTGCGGGCCCACCCACGGGCGCCGCCTCGCGGAGACCCTGCTCGCGTGGCTGGAAACGCGCGGGGGCGCGCCCGAGGTCGCCGCCCGGCTCGGGGTCCACCCGCAGACCGTCCGCTACCGCCTCCGGCAGATCCGGGAGCTGTGGGGCGACGAGGTCGACGATCCGGACCGGCGCTTCGAGCTGGAGCTGGTACTGCGGGCGCAGCGCCTCCGCGGTGAGCTCGGCGACCCGCGCCCCCGCCGCTGACGTCCGGCCGGGGCCTTGTGTGCAGGTCCCTGCCCACCGTCGGTTTCCCGCCCATCAGGCATCTTGGCCACCAGGCATCCGACCCTGCCCACCCGTCGGTTTCCAGCCGCCCACTCGGCTCGGCGGGCGGGCCGGCGAGCGTCCGCCCATTGCCCGGCCAAGCCCACTATGACTAGCCTGTGTTCGTCATCCCGATCGTCTGTTGAAATTTCGAACAAAGGGAGGGGCCGCTCGTGGGACGCCTCGTACCTGCCGTGACCCGCGCTCTCGACATACTGGAACTCTTCCTCGACGGGGACGGCACGCTCTCCGCTCCCGACATCGTGCGCCGGCTCCAGCTCCCGCGCACCACCGTGCACGAGCTGGTCACCACACTCGCCGCGCGGTCGTACATCGTGCAGGTGCCGGGCCAGCCCGGACGCTACCGGCTCGGGGTGCGGCCCTACCAGCTCGGCAGCCGGTACGCCGAGCAGCTGGACCTCGCCGCCGAGGGCCAGCAGGTCGCCCGCTCGGTCGCCGAGACGTGCGACGAGACCGTGCACGTGGCCATCCTCGAAGGCACCGACGTCATCTACATCGCCAAGGTGGACTCCACGCACGCCGTGCGGATGGTGTCCGCCGCCGGGCGCCGGCTGCCCGCGCACTGCACCTCCGTCGGCAAGATGCTGCTCGCCTCGCTCCCCGAGCCGGAGCTGGCCTCCCGCATCCCCGACAACGCCCGGCTGGCCGCGATGACGCCCAACAGCATCACCGAGCCGGCCGCCCTGCGCGAGGCCCTCACCGAGATCCGCCAACGCGGCCTCGCCGTGGAGAGCCGTGAGTCCAACCCGGACGTCAGCTGTGTCGCGGCCCCGGTCCGCGACCGCACGGGACAGGTCGTCGCCGCCCTCTCCATCTCCGTACCGATGATCCGCTGGAGCGACGAGCGCCGGGCCGAGCTGGAGCAGCTCGCCGTCAAGGGCGCGGCCGAGCTGTCCGAGCGGCTCGGGCACCGGAGCGTGGGATGACGGGCTTCGAGGTCGCGGTCCACGCCCGCGCGTCGCTCGGGGAGGGGCCCACCTGGGACGCGGCCGGGCGGCGGCTGATCTGGGTGGACATCCTCGGCTCCCGGGTCCACACCTACGCCCCGGTCTCCGGGCGCCGCACGGTCATGGTCACCGAGCAGCACGTGGGCGCGGCGAAACCCCGGGCGGGCGGCGGCCTGGTCGTCAACCTCCGTGACGGCGTGGGGCTTTACGGTCCACCGGGCGCGGCCGAGGGCTTCCGGTGGCTGCACCGCGAGCCCGTCCCCGGCCGCCGGGGCAACGACGCGGCCGTCGCACCCGACGGCACGCTGTGGGCCGGCACCATGCGCTACGACGAGGCGCCGGGCGGCGGCACGCTGTCCCGGATCGCACCGGACGGCGGGATCCGCACGGTCCTCGACGGCGTCGCCGTCAGCAACGGCACGGGCTGGAGCCCGGACGGACGGCTCCTGTACTACGTCGACTCGCCGACCCGGCGAATCGACGTGTTCGACTTCGACGGCCAACAGCCCTCCGGGCGAAGGCCGTTGGCGGTCGTCGACGCCGGCTTCCCCGACGGGCTCACCGTCGACGCCGACGGCTGTGTCTGGGTGGCGCTGTGGGACGGGGGAGCGGTCCGCCGCTACACCCCGGACGGCGACCTCGACCGCGTGATCGAGCTCCCGGTGCGCCGCCCCACGGCCTGCGCGTTCGGCGGCGCCGACCTCACCGACCTGTACATCACCACGGCCCGTACGGGACTTGACGCGCCGCACCCGCTGTCGGGCTCGCTGCTCGTGGTGCCCGGCGCCGGAAAGGGACTGCCTCAGCCTCCCTTCGCCGGATAGCGGCCGACCGCACCGGGCTTACCCCGGTGCGCGACGGCCACGACGAGGCTCGCGCACGGCCATGGCGAGGCTCAGGACGCACCCCCGCGTTTGGACGCCCGCCCCGGGGAGTCCACCGGGGTCACCGCAACACCTCCGGCCGCGCTGCCCAGCAGGGTCAGCGTCACCTCGCCCGGCCCCGACGGTGTGGTGCCGTCGGACAGGACGGCCAGGGCGAGGGTGTTGGCACCCCGGGTGCGCAGCACCCCGTTCGGCAGGACGAAGGTGTGCTGGGGGCCGACGTCGTTGATGTACTGCCCCATGTTCCAGCCGTTGAGGAAGATCTGGACGCGGTACGCGCGGGCCGGGTCGTCCGCGAAGGCGAGCCCGATCGAGGCGTCCACTCCCGGGTCGACATCCAGCCGGAAGCCCGTCCGGTACCAGGAGACACCCTGCCGCCGGTCCGCGCGCGGGAAGTCGACCAGATCCCAGTCGCGGTCCGTGAAGCCCGGCAGATGCCAGCCGTTGCGCTCCCCGTACAGGCCCCCGTTGTTGAGGGGGCCGCGCACCGGGTCGGCGCCCGTCTCGCCCTGGAGGCGCCAACTCAGGTCGGGTGAGGCCCCGTTGAAGGTGACGGCGGTCAGGCCCCGGGCCGCCTTGTGGGTGTCGTTCGCCTTGCCGTCCTGGTCGTGCTGCATCCGGCGGACGAGCACGGAGAGCACATGCGGTCCCGGCGCGCGCACCTCCACGGGGAAGGTCGCCGTCGCCGTCCAGGTGCCCTGCCGGACGGTCTTGGTGTCCGGCACCGGCATCCGGTGCGTGCCGAGCGGCCGGCCGTCCAGCCACGCCATCAACAGCCCCTGCGTACCGGCGACATACGCGAGGGACACCGCTGTCGCACCGGCCGCCTCCTCGAAGCGGCCCCGGTACCAGACGTCCCCGTAGTGGAAGCCGTAGTCGTCGCTGAAGAGCACCGGCTGTCCGGCCGGCACCGGGGTCGTGCTGTGGGACGCCGTCTTCTCCGCGGCCGGCCAGGACGAGTCGTCGAAGCCGGGCTCCGACTCCGGGTTCTCGAGCCGGTGGCGCCAGTGGGTGAGGGCGGGCAGCGCCACCGGTCCGACGCCGGGCAGCCGCTGCTCGGTGCGCAGGCTTCCGGAGGTGGTGGACCGGCATCTCGACGTGCCGTGGTTCCACACGACGTCGCGCACCCCGCGCGGTGCCCAGACCTCCAGGTCCGTGTCCTCGACGGTGTCCCCGGTGAGATGGACGGCCGAGCCCCGCAGGGCGGCGGTGCGCAGCAGCGCGGGCCCGTGCACCAGGACAGGACCGGACGGGGTGTCGTCACGCCACAGCCGGGCGGACTCCTCGTCGTCGGCGAGGAGCAGCAGCAGCGGCGTGGACGTACCGCCGCCCTCCACCAACACCCGTACGAGACCGTCGAGTTCGGCCGCCACGCGCAGGACGCCATCGTCGTAGTCGTATTCCACGTCCCCGTCCAGGACCGTGACCACCGGCTCGCTCGCGTACTCCAGCACCGTCTCCGTCGGGTCTCCCGGCCGGCCCGTGAACACCGCGATGTCCCGGCGCCCGGCGGTGAGCCACAGCATGGGCTGCGCGGTGGAGTACCGCACCGTGCGCCGCCCGAAGGTGAAGCCGGCGGCGAGCAGCCGCGCGTCGAGGCCGGGGACGGAGACGGGGACCGGCTCGCCCGCCCCCGCCAGCGGGACCGAGGCCGTGATCTCGTCGGGCGTGTCGTTGCGCAGCACGTAGAAGTGCGCCTTGGTGTCCGGGTTGACCAGGTGGTACGCCTTGATCCCGGCGCCGCCGCCCGCCTCTTCGCCCGCCTCGCTGTCCACTCCGCCGACCGTGATGTCCTCGGCCCGGTCCAGTTTCGCCAGGTCGGGCAGGCAGTGCAGGAGCTGCCCGAGCTGGTGCATCGGGACCAGTTTCGGGGTCGGCTGCCGTGCCTCGTCGAGGGCGGCTCCGTAGTCGTACGACGTGTAGACGACCGGCGCGGGCAGCCAGCCCCAGGAGGTGCCGCCGAAGGTCATGTAGACGTTGTGGATCTTGATGCCATTGGCGAGGTTGGTGAGGTAGAAGCGCCGCTCGTACGCCGCGTCGCGGGTCCTGGCCGACTCCGTGTACCCCTTGCCGCCGAACTCCGCCCCGCCCCACGGATCGAACCAGCCGCCCCCGAACTCGGCCAGCAGCCCCGGCGTTCCGGGGCTGGCGGTCGAGCCGCCCTTCGTGCCGCCGACGCCGAAGTAGCCCCAGTCGGGCGGGGGCGCGGACGGTGACGGGTAGCCGTCGAAGCCGTACAGGTAACCCCCCTTCTCCCGGCCCGTGTCGAAGGTCCCGGGGGCCCAGTAGCCGTTCCGGCCCTTGTCGTTGTGGAAGAGCGGGACGTCGATGCCGTCGGCGCGGACCTTCGCGTACAGATGCGCCATGTAGTCGCGTCCGGCGGGCGAGGTGACGTGGTCCGCGTACTCGTTCTCCAGTTGGTAGAGGACGATCGTGCCGTCGCCGTGGGTGTAGAGGTGACGGGTGGCGATCCGGTCGACCTCCGTCAGCCACTCGTCGGCGTACTTCAGATAGGTGGGGTCGGCGGTCCGGGCGGTGCCCTTGGTGACGGTCAGCCAGCCCGGGAAGCCGCCCGCGTCGATCTCCGCGTTGATGTACGGGCCCGGCCGCAGGATGACGTACAGCCCGGTCTCGGCGGCCGTGCGCAGGAACAGGTCCAGGTCGCGCACGCCCGTGAAGTCGTAGGCGCCGGGCGCGGGGGAGTGGAAGTTCCAGGACACGTAGATGCTGATGGCGTTGTAGCCGTGGGCGCGCAGCTTCTGCAGGACGTCCCGCCACAGCGAGGGGCTCGGCAACCGGAAGGGATGCACCTCGCCGGACCACAGCACCAGGCGTCTGCCGTCGACGAGCAGGGAGTACTGGTCGAAGCCGATGGTGTGGGTCCGCCCGTCCGCCGCCGGCGGGCCGGGCGCGGGTCCGGTGGGCGCGGTGCCGGCCGCGTACACCGCGCCGCCTCCGCCTCCGCTGCCGCCGAGCGAGAGGCCGAGCGCGCTGGTTCCGGCGATCGCGCTGAAGGTACGTCTGCTCAACACCAACGGAATCTCCTCGGGGGGCGCGGGTGCGGCCATTGTCCACAGCGGAACCCCCGACCACGCCCGATGCGGACCCCGCCACGGACGGATTACGCGGTACGGGCGCTCCGGGCTCGCTCACGGCAGCACGGCCGCCGCTCCCCGGCGCGTTCAGCCGGCGTCGAGGAACTCGTCCAGCAGCGGCAGGAGGAGGGAGGTGCGCCGCGTCAGCTGCATATGAGTGGTGGCGGGCAGCACGGCCAGCTCCGACCCGGGGATGAGCCGGTGCATCTCGGCGGCGTGCTCGATGCGGACGAAGTCGGTGTCGCCGATGACGAGGAGCGTGGGGGCCGTCAGACCGCGCAGATCGTCCGGGGTCCACGGCAGGGCGGCCGTGGCCGCTGCCGTGGACTTGGCGAGGAGCTCCTGGAAGCGCTCCGGGTGCGGGGCGGTACGGGCGTACGCCTCGGACATCTGCTCGAAGTCCGCCTGGCCGGGCATGCGTGGCGAGGTGAAGTCGGGCGTGCGGATCTCGTCGTGGTAGCCGTCCTGGGTGAACGGGGTGGAGCCCAGGACCAGCCGTCCGACGCGCTCGGGGTGGCGCACCGCCACCTCCAGCGCGGTGAGACCGCCCAGGCTGAAACCGAAGAGGTCGGCCTGCTGGATGCCGAGTTCGTCGAGCAGCGCCACCACGTCCGAGGCCAGACCCTCCACGGAGATGTCGCGGTCGATGTCGGCGGTGCGACCGTGCGCCTGGAACTCGACGGCCACGACGCGCCGGGAGCGGGCCAGGGCGGGCAGGACGGCGGAGAAGGACAGGTCGATGGTGAGCACCCCGCCGTGCAGCAGCACCAGCGGGCGCTCGGCTCCGGCCTCCGGGCCCGCGTGCACCTCGTAGTACATCTCGAGGCCGTTGACCTTCGCGTAACCGGTCTCACCCGGTGAAGTGGCGCCCGTGTGGTTCATGGTGTGGTGTCCGTCCGGTCGTCCGATGCGCTGACACCACTACGACCGCCCGGGCGCCGAGAACTCATCGGTTCCGGCGACCGGTCCTGGGGTGCGGGTGCGGGTGCGGGTGCGGGTGCGGGCACGAGTGCGGGTGCGGGTGCGCGTCCGGCCTGCCCGGCCGGGCCACCGCTCCCCGCACGCCACTGCCTGGCCGGCCCACTGCACGCCACTGCCCGGCCACCGCTTGCCGCACGCCACTGTCCGGCCTGCCGTTCGGGGCAGCCCCCGTCGGGGGCTGCCCGGGCCGGCGGGACCTAGCCGACCTGGTTGTAGCGCCCCGCCCCCGCGGCCGGCCAGCCCACGACCTGGGGCTGCGGCTGGGGCATCGGCTGGGACTCGGCCGCCTGGACGGGCGAGGGGGCCGGTACGAGCCCTCTCGCCTGGGCCGCGGTCAGCCCGTTCATGGCCCCGTTGGCGGCTCGCGCCGCGGCCGTGGTCGGGAAGGCCGCCGCGGCCGGAGCCGGGAACGCCGCCGCGGGGGCCGGGTATGTCGCCGGGGTCTGGGCCGGGTAGGCCGGGGGCGCCTGCGGCGGGAACGCCTGGGCCGCGGCCGGGGCCGGAATCTGGGCCGGGACGGGAGCCGGGGCCGGGACGGGGGCCGGACCGGGCCACGCACCCGCCTGCGCCGCCAGTCCCGCGATCCCCGCGCCGTTCGTGGCGCTGACCAGCCGGTCCACCGCCGCCGTACCCGAGCTGTAGCTGGTCCCGGTGCCCAGCTCGGGCACGGCGGCTCCCCTCCTGGTCCCGTAGAGCACCTGTTCCAGGCCGGACACCAGGCGACGCACGTCGACCTGGGGGCGCACCACGAGCCGCAGGAAGCGGCTGGACGAACCGATCTTGTTGCCGCACTCGCGGACCAGGATCCGGTGCTCGGTGAGGAGCCGGTCCCGGACCACGGTGCCCTCGGCGCCCACGGGGAGGCGCACGAAGAGGAAGTTCCCCTGCGACGGGTAGACCGTAAGGCCGGGCAGCTGGGCGAGCTGGCCGGCCATGTCGAGCCGGTCGCGGCGGACCTGCTGCAGGCTCTGCAGGTACTCCGCGCCGTGCTCCTTGAGCATGAACACCACGGTCTCCGCGAAGGAGTTGAGGTTCCACTTGGGCAGCGCGGCCCGTATTTTGCCCGCCAGGCTCGGGTTGGCGACGAGGTACCCGAAGCGGATCCCGTGCAGCCCGAAGTTCTTGCCGAGACTGCGCAGCACGATGACGTTCGGACGCAGGATCGCCTCCTCGACGACGCTCGGCTCGCTCTCCGCGTCGGCGAACTCCAGGAACGACTCGTCGATGACGATCAGGTCCACGTCCTGGAGCGAGTCCATGAAGGAGACGAGGGTCCGCCGGCTGAGGAAGCCGCCGTCCGGGTTGTTCGGGTTGCAGATGACGGCGACTCGGGTGCCGCGGGCACGGATGAACTGGATGTACTGCGCCGGGTCCAGGGCGAAACCGCTGGACTCCTGGAGCGGGAACATGTCGACCCGCTTGCCGGTCTCCATCGGCTGGTCGGTCCAGCGGCCGAACGTGGGCACGGGAATGGCGAGCGACTCCCGGACCAGCAGGTGGTCGATCCAGGTGATGAGCTCGGTCGAGCCGTTGCCCATCGCCACGCACTGCGGGGGGAGTTGGAGCAGGCTGCACAACTCGGCCGTGATGGTGTCGGCGCTGCTCGGGTAGTACGTGATGATCTCGCGCAGCCGGCCGGCCAGATCGTCGAACATGGCCGGCGTGGGGAAGTACGGGTTGCACGGAATACAGAAGTCGACCGGGCCGGCCCCGTCGCTCTCACGCGTCAGCGCAGCCATCGAGGGGCTGTGCGCCGCCGTACCGCGAAACAGCGAGGTGACGTTGTCGGCCATGGAACCTCCGTATGCGTGGGCCCGCCTGGCAGGGGCGGGTCCGCCGGCTGTGGGTGGCCCGTGCGGGGGAGCACGGGCCGCCCTTACATACGGCTACGGAGGTGGCGCTGTTCAACTCGTGTGAAGGAGGTGAGAGTTCGGCACCCGAGGCAACCCGTGCGGCTCCGGAGGCGTCAGGCGCCGAACGAATGCACCGTCGTCGTCCGGTATGTCGCACCGGGCCGCAGCACCGTCGACGGGAACGACGGCTGGTTCGGCGAGTCCGGGAAGTGCTGGGTCTCCAGGCAGAGCGCGTCGCCCTGCCGGTAGATGTGACCGCCTGTGCCCACGAGCGTGCCGTCCAGGAAGTTACCGGAGTAGAACTGCAGTCCCGGCTCGGTCGTCGCGATCCTCAGGGTGCGGCCGGAGGACGGGTCGCGCAGGGCCGCGACGGGTTCGGGCCGCGCCGTGATGCCCTTGTCCAGGGCCCAGTTGTGGTCGATGCCCTTGCCGTACAGGAGTTGCTGGTTCGCCTCCCGGATGTCGGCGCCGACGGTCTTCGCGCGCCGGAAGTCGAAGGGTGTGCCCGCGACCGCGGCCAGTTCACCCGTGGGGATCAGGCCCGCGTCGACCGGCGTGTAGCGGGACGCGGCGATCCGCAGCTCGTGGTCGTACACCGAGCCGCTGCCCTCGCCCGCCAGGTTCCAGTAGACGTGGCTGGTGAGGTTGACGACGGTCGCCCTGTCGGTGGTGGCCGCGTAGTCGACGCGCCAGTCCCCGCGCCGGGTGAGGGTGTAGGTGACCTTCATCCTGAGCGTGCCGGGGTAGCCCATCTCGCCGTCGGCGGCGGTGTAGTGCAGGACGAGACCCACGTCGGGCCCCGCGGTGAAGCCCTCGACGTCCCAGACGCGCTTGTCGAACCCCCGGGCGCCGCCGTGCAGGCTGTTCTCCCCGTCGTTCACGGAGAGCTGGTACGCCTTCCCGTCGAGCGTGAACCTGCCCTTTCCTATGCGGTTGCCGTACCGGCCGATGAGCGCGCCGAAGTACGGGCTGGCGGCGACGTACTCCTCGAGGGTGGCGAAGCCGAGGGAGACGTTCCGGTGGCGGCCGTGCCGGTCGGGGATCTCCAGGGACTGGACGATACCGCCGTACGACAGGACCTTCAGGCGGGTGCCGCCGTTCTCCAGCGACCAGCGATGGACCTTCGTGCCGTCGGCGAGCCGGCCGAAGAGTTCCCTGACGGGCGCCCGCCGGTCCGTGGCGCGGGCGGTGCCGGCCGTGGCGGCGCTGAGCCCCGCTGCGGCGGCCGCCGTGATCACACTGCGTCTGCTCGTTTCCATGTGCGGCTCCTGGGACGGGTGCGGAGGCCCGGACGGCCCCCGCACGGAGGACTTACGAACCGACCTTGCGCTTGTTCCACACGTCGAAGCCGACCGCCGCCAGCAGCACGAGGCCCTTGATGACCCCTTGCCAGTCGGTGCCGACGCCGACGAGGTTCATACCGTTGTTGAGCACGCCGAGGACCAGGCCGCCGATGATGGCGCCGAGGATCGTGCCGACGCCGCCGCTCATCGAGGCGCCGCCGATGAACGACGCGGCGATGGCCTCGAGTTCGAAGTTGACGCCCGCCTTCGGCGAGGCCCCGTTGAACCGGGCCGCGAAGACCAGGCCCGCGAGGGCGGCCATCATCCCCATGTTGAGGAAGACCAGGAACGTGACCTTCCTGTCCCGGATGCCCGACAGCCGGGCGGCGGGCAGGTTGCCGCCGATCGCGTACACATGGCGCCCGACGACCACGTTGCGCATGACGTAGCCGAACCCGACGAGCAGCACGGCCAGGATCAGCAGGACGACGGGGGCACCCTTGTAGCTGCCGAGCTCCATGGTGAGGGCGATGATCGCCGCGCACAGCAGGGCCAGCTTCACCGCGAACAGGTTGGCGGGCAGCACCTCGAGGGCGTACTCCGACTGCCGCCCGCGGTCCCGCACCTCCCGCCGGATCACGAACCCGATCAGGGCGAGGCCGAGCAGCAGGGTGAGGTTGTGGTAGTTGGTGGCCGGGCCGACCTCGGGCAAGAAGCCGTTGGCCGCCTTCTGCAGGCCCTTGGGGAACGGGCCGAGGGTCTGGCCCTTCAGGAACACCTCGGTCAGCCCGCGGAAGATCAGCATGCCGGCCAGCGTCACGATGAACGACGGCATGCCCAGATAGGCGACCATGAAGCCCTGGGCCGCACCCGCGGCAGCGCCCATGGCCAGGCACAGCACCACCGCGAGCGGCCAGGGCACATGGTGCTGGACCATCAGCACCGCGGCCACCCCGCCCACGAACGCGGTGATCGAGCCGACCGACAGGTCGATGTGGCCCGCGATGATGACGATCATCATGCCGATCGCCAGAATCAGGATGTAGCTGTTCTGCAGCACGAGGTTGGACACGTTGCGCGGCAGCAGCAGGTCGCCGCCGGTCCACACCGCGAACAGGGCGACGATCACCCCGAGGGCGATCAGCATGCCGTACTGGCGCATGTTGCGGCGCATGCCGTCGAGCAGCAGGGCGAGCAGGCCGGGGCCGGATCCGGAGGGACCGCCCCCGGGCGTTGCTTCGGCCGGGGTCTTGGCCGTGACGTTGGCGCTCATGGGTCCTACCTCTTGTCCTTGGTCATGTGCCGCATCAGCACTTCCTGCGTCGCCTCGGAGCGCGGGACCTCACCGGTGAGCCGGCCGGCGGCCATCGTGTAGATGCGGTCGCACATACCGAGCAGCTCCGGCAGCTCGGAGGAGATGAAGACGACCGCCTTGCCCTCGGCGGCCAGTTGGCCGATGACGGTGTAGATCTCGAACTTGGCGCCCACGTCGATCCCGCGGGTCGGCTCGTCGAGGATCAGCACATCGGGGCCCGCGAAGATCCACTTGCTGAGGACGACCTTCTGCTGGTTGCCGCCCGACAGCCGGCCCACCGCTTCGAAGACGGTCGGCGCCTTGATGTTCATCGACCTGCGGAAGCGCTCGGCGACCCTGCGCTCCTCGTGCTCGTCGACGATGCCGCGCCGGGCGACCTTCCCCAGCGCGCTGAGGGAGATATTGCGGCCGATGGTGTCGATGAGGTTGAGGCCGTAGTGCTTGCGGTCCTCGGTGACGTACGCGATCCCGTGCGCGACCGCCTCCGGCACGGTCTTCGTACGGATCTCCCGGCCGCCCTTGAGGACCGTGCCGCCCGCGTACCGGCCGTAGGAGCGCCCGAAGACGCTCATCGCGAGCTCGGTGCGGCCGGCGCCCATCAGCCCGGCGATGCCGACGATCTCCCCGCGCCGCACCTGGAGCGACACGTCGTCGACCACCTTGCGCTGCTGGTCGATCGGGTGGTGCACCGTCCAGCCGCGGATCTCCAGGGCGGGCGCCGCGCCCTCCTCGGGCCGGTGCGGGGTGCGTTCGGGGAAGCGGTGGTCGAGGTCACGCCCGACCATGCCGTTGATGATCCGCTCCTCGGTGGTCCCCGGGGCGCGCACGTCGAGCGTCTCGATGGAGCGCCCGTCGCGCAGGATCGTCACCGAGTCCGCGACCCGCTCGATCTCGTTCAGCTTGTGGGAGATGATGATCGAGGTGATGCCCTGGCCCTTCAACTCCAGGATGAGATCGAGGAGTTTGCCGCTGTCCTCGTCGTTCAGCGCGGCCGTCGGCTCGTCGAGGATCAGCAGCTTCACCGACTTCGACAGGGCCTTGGCGATCTCGACGAGCTGCTGCTTGCCCACGCCGATGTCGGCGACCCGGGTCCCCGGATGCTCGTCGAGGCCGACGCGGCGCAGCAGTTCGGCGGCGTGCCGCAGTGTGTCGTGCCAGTTGATGAGCCCGCGCGTGGCGTGCTCGTTGCCGAGGAAGATGTTCTCCGCGATGGACAGATACGGCACCAGCGCCAGCTCCTGGTGAATGATCACGATGCCGTGCTGCTCGCTCGCCCTGATGTCCTTGAAGCGGCAGGTCTCCCCCTCGAAGAGGACCTCCCCCTCGTAACTGCCGTGCGGGTGGACGCCGGAGAGGACCTTCATGAGGGTCGACTTCCCGGCGCCGTTCTCCCCGCAGACGGCGTGGACCTCGCCCGGGCGGACGCTCAGGGAGACGTCCGACAGCGCCTTGACGCCGGGAAAGGTCTTGACGATCGAGCGCATTTCCAGGACGGGTCCCGCCATGGTCGTGCCTTCCAATCTCCGTTAACCGGCGGTCAGTTGAGGTCGCTCGCCTTGAGGTATCCGGAGTCGACGAGTTCCTTCTGGTAGTTGCTCTTGTCGACGCTCACCGGCTGGAGCAGATAGGCGGGGACGACCTTCTCGCCGTTGTCGTACGTCCTGGTGTCGTTGATCTGCGGCTTCTTGCCCTTGAGTGAGGCGTCGACCATGTCGGTGGCGACCTCGGCGAGCTTGCGGATGTCCTTGTAGACGGTCTGGGTCTGCTCGCCCGCGATGATCGACTTCACCGAGGCGACCTCGGCGTCCTGCCCGGTGACGATCGGCAGCGGCTTGCTCTTGGCGCCGTAGTCGTCCGACTTCAGCGCCGAGAGGATGCCGATGGAGATGCCGTCGTACGGCGAGAGCACCGCGTCGACCCGCTCCTTGGAGTACGTCGAGGTCAGCAGGTCGTCCATGCGCTTCTGCGCGGTGCCGCCGTCCCAGCGCAGCGTGGTGACCTGGTTCATCTTGGTCTGGCCGGACTTGACGACGAGCTTCTTGTCGTCGATGTAGGGCTGGAGGACCTTCATCGCGCCGCCGAAGAAGTACTTCGTGTTGTTGTCGTCGTTGGAGCCGGCGAACAGCTCGATGTTGAACGGGCCCTTCTCGCTGCCGTCCTTGAGGCCGAGCTTGTCCAGGATGTAGGTGCCCTGGAGCTCGCCGACCTTCTCGTTGTCGAAGGAGGCGTAGTAGTCGACGTTCTTCGTGCCGAGGATGAGCCGGTCGTAGGAGATCACCGGGATGTCGGCGTCGGCGGCCTGCTGGAGCACGTTGTCCAGGGACTTGTTGTCGATGGCGGCGACGACCAGGGCGTCGACCCCCTGGGTGATCATGTTCTCGATCTGCGAGACCTGGGTGTCGGGGTCGTCCTCGCCGTAGACGAGCTTCGTCTTGTAGCCGGCCGCCCCGAGGTCCTTCACGACGTTGGCACCGTCGGCGATCCAGCGCTCGGAGGACTTGGTGGGCATGGCGATGCCGACCGTGGCGCCCTTGGGGTCCTTCTTGTCGTTCTTGCTGCCGCCCTCGCTGTTCTGCCCGCAGGCGGACAGGGTGAGGGCGAGGGAGGCGGCCGCGGCGGTGGCGGCGAGGGCGGCTCTGCGGTTGCGCATGGTCATCAGTCCTTGTTCTTCTCGTCGTTGGGAGAGGCGAGCGGGGCTTGAGAGGTGATCGGGGCAAGAGGCACGGCCTCGGCGGAGAAGCGGCGCAGCGGTCCGGGCAGCCGGGAGCCGAGCGGCGCCATGCCGTCGTCCGCGCCGTGCCGGGCGAGCAGGTCCAGGGCGAGCCGGCCGCGCCGCACCCGCTCCCGGGCGGTGTCCAGGGCCAGGTCCCGCAGATGGCTGCCGTACGGATAGATCCCGGGGGCCCTGGACAGGCCGAACTTGAGATAGAGCGGTGCGCCACGCCTGATCAGCTCGGCGACCTCGTACATCCGCACATAGCCGCCGAGATCGTCGGGGGCCTCGATGTACATGTCCATGGGGGCGGCCGACACCCGCCGGATCTCGGTGAGGTGATCGAGCGTCAGATCGCTCGGCACGTTGAGGGAGTCGGCGCCCAGGCACTCGTACACGGCGTACGCGGCCGGGTTGACCGGCCCGATCAGCGCCGAGACCTTGAGGGTCGTGCCGGCCGGGATGATCCCGGCGGCGCGGGCCCGGTGCAGCGTCCACAGCACGCCCTCGTCGGCGACCAGCAGGCACTGGACGCCCAACTCCGTGGCGCGCACGGCGTCTTCGACACAGCCGGCGACCGCGTCGTGGCCCCGGGCGCGCAGTCCGCCGCCGCGCGAGTCGGTGCGCACGGAGGCGCCGATGTCCCAGGTGCCGCGCGGACCGGTGAACAGGCACAGCTCGATGCCGCGTTCACCGGTGGCCTCGACCATCTCGGTGATCTCGGCGTCGGTCAGCATCCAGACGCCGCTGCCCTGGCTGATCCGGTGGATCGGTACATCGAGCCGTGCGGACTCCTTGAGGACCACGGCAAGGGCTTCGGGGCCTTCGACGGACGGCACCTCGGTGCGCCAGCGGCCGCCTCCCGGGAAGGTGTGCGGCGAGGCGTCGGCGGGGGAGAGAGCGGGCGCGCCCAGGCCGAGCGCGGCGAGCGCCTGCTCACCGGGTCGACGGGGCGCCGTAGGGGAGGCGTCGGTCACGAGCTGTCCTTCGCGTTCGTCGGTGGTGCGGTCGGATCGGTTCGAGGGGTACGAGCGGTGAGGTTCGTTCGATATACCGAACGAGGTTCGAGTAGCTCGGTTGGCTCGGTTGGCTCGGTGAGTTCGGCGGGCTCGGTTGGCTCGGTGAGTTCGGCGGGTTCGATGGGTTCGGTGGGTTCGGTATCTCGAACCGAGTTCGGGTGTTTGGGTGTACGCCGGTACGAGGGGTCAGGAGCCGCGTACCGGCGTACCGCCAGGGGCCGAGGCATCAGGCGCCGCGTACCGGCGTACCGCCGGGGACCGAGGCGTCGGGCGCCGCGTACCGGCGTACCGCTAGGGGCGCAGCAGAACCTTCCCGACCTTCGGGTCACCGGATCCGACCAGCTCGATGGCCGCCGCGAACCCGTCGAGCGGCAGCTCGTGCGTGACCAGCGGCAGCGGATCGAGCAGCCCGGCGCCGAACATCCGCACCGTGTGCGCCCAGGCGTCCGGCGGCGCCCCGAACACGGTGTGCACCTCCAGCTGCCGTACGACGAGACCAGTGGGGTCGAGACCCTCGGCGCCCGGCGCCGGGATGCCCGTGAGGACCAGCCGCCCGCCGCGCCGGAGCAGGGCGGCGCCGGTGCGCGCGGCGGACACGGAGCCGGCGGCCTCGACGACCACGTCGAAGTCGGCGGGGAGGCCGGGGGAGGAGAGGGTGTGGAAGCCGGTGGCGCCGAACTCCCTTGCCAGAGCGGCGCGTTCAGGTCGGGTGCCGACCACGAGCAGCTCGGCCGGGGAGCCCGCCGCGAAGAACTGCACCGCGAACATCCCGAGCGTCCCCGTGCCCACCACGGCCACCCGCTCACCGGGGCGGGCGTTCGCCTTGAGCGCGGCGGCCGCGACGCACGCGGCGGGTTCGAGCAGGGCCGCGGCCGTCAGGTCGGCGTCGTCCGGCAGGACATGGAGCAGCCGGGCCGGCAGCGTCAGGGTCGCGGCCATCGCGCCCGGCCGGGTGAACCCCGTCTCCTCGTACCCCGCGGTGCACAGCGTGGTCTCGCCCGCGTGGCAGCGGTCGCAGACCTGGCAGTTGCGGAAGCCCTCGCCGACGACCTTGCGGCCGAGGAGCTGGGCGGGGACGCCCGTGCCGAGGGCCTCGACGGTCCCGGACCACTCGTGGCCGGGGATGAGGGGGTAACGGACGTACCCCTCGGGCCGGTTGCCCTGGTAGACCTCGCGGTCGCTGCCGCAGATGCCGGCCGCGTGGACCCGGACCAGTGCCTCACCGGCGGCCGGCGGGACCGGCGTGTGCGGGACGATCCGATGCTCGCCGGGCGCCTCGACGACGACCGCCGTGCTCACCGCGCCCCCTTGGGCCTGCGCCGCTCCCAGCCGTCCGCCCACAGGTCGAACCGGGCCTGCTGCTGCGGGAATTCGGCCGCCGCGTCGACGTCCAGCTCGACGCCGAGACCGGGTGCGTCCGACAAGTGGAAGTAGCCGTCGACGACCTCGGGCGCACCCTTCACGACCTTCTTGATCTCCGCGTCCGCGAAGTCGTTGAAGTGCTCCAGGATCTTGAAGTTCGGTGCGGTGAAGCCCACTTGGAGGGAGGCGGCGGTCAGCACCGGGCCGCCCACGTTGTGCGGGGCGACCAGCATGTAGTGGGTCTCGGCGGTCGCCGCCAGCTTCCGGGTCTCCCAGATGCCGCCGATGTGGCCCACGTCGGGCTGGATGATGTCGACGGCCTGGTTCTCGAACAGCTCGCGGAACTCGATGCGGTCGTGGATGCGTTCACCGGTCGCGAGCGGGATGTCGACCTTGGCGGCCACCTTCTCCAGCGCCTTCAGGTTCTCCGGCGGGACCGGCTCCTCCAGCCAGGCCGGCTCGAAGGGCGCCAGCTCACGGGCGAGGCGGACGGCGGTGGCGGGCGAGAAGCGGCCGTGCATCTCCAGCATCAGCTCGGTCCCGGGGCCGATGGCGTCGCGCACGGCCTCGATGAGCGAGACCGCGTACCGGCTCTGCTCGTGGTCGAGTTCGAAGTGGCCGGTCCCGAAGGGGTCGATCTTCAGTGCCCGGTAACCGCGGGCGACGACCTCCTGAGCGGCCTTGTGGTACGCCTCCGGGGTGCGCTCGGTGGTGTACCAGCCGTTGGCATACGCCTTGACCCGGTCGGTGACCTTGCCGCCCAGCAGTTGCCACACCGGCACGCCCAGCGCCTTGCCCTTGATGTCCCAGCACGCCATTTCGATCACGGCGATCCCGGACATCACGATCTCGCCGGCCCGCCCGTAGTCGCCGTACTTCATGCGCCGCACGAGGTCCTCGACGGCGAAGGGGTCGGAGCCGAGGATGTGGTTGGCCTCGGCCTCGCGCAGGTAGCCGAGCAGTGCGTCGGTGTGCCCCAGCATCCGGGTCTCGCCGACTCCCGTGACCCCTTCGTCGGTGTGCACCTGGACGTACGTCAGATTCCGCCACGGCGTTCCGACCACATACGTGCTGATTCCCGTGATGCGCACGGCAGTTGCCCCCTGTGCTCTTCGGTTCTGTTCGAAATTTCGTCACTCGTTCGAAATCTTGGCGTGACAGTAAGGAGGTGGCCCCGGGGGTGTCAATGGGCCGCACACGATGACGGGCGACGGATTTCGGCGGTATGCCGTGCTCGTCATGCTCACAGGCGAGTGACAGCGCGGGGGAGCGGGCCGGAACGCGTGCTTCCCCACACAACTTTCACAGCTGTGACTAGGAACGTGACCTGTGCTGAACCTAGTCTTCCCGCGTCATGGACTACTGCCACCCGTGCCGCAGGCACCTCAATGGCGCCCTCGCCTGCCCAGGGTGCGGTGCGCCGGCCGACGAGAGCCGAGCGCACTCCGACGACCCCGCGACGCGTCCGCCGCCGGACGCGGCCGAGGAGCCGTACGAGGACGAGGACGAGCGCCCGGGACGCGCCGCGGCCCGCAGGAACGGCCGGGGCGGACGCGGCGGGAGGTCGAGCCGGCGCGACCGCAAGGCGGCCGCGCACCGGCGCCGCCGTCGCCGGGTCCTGCTGGTCGGTGCCGGGCTGCTGCTCGCGGCCGGCGGGCTGAGCCTCGCCGAGCTGGGTATCGACGCGCCCGGCTTCACGCCCAACGCGGCCACGGCCGACAACGAGTCGGCCGACGGCGGCGCGGACTCCGCGGACAGGACGTCCTCGCCGGGTGGTGGTACGGCGGGCGCCGACGGGTCCTCGGCCTCCGCGTCGCCGGACGCCTCCGCGTCCCCCTCGGCCTCCAAGTCCGGCAAGGGCAAGAAGAAGGACGGCAAGAAGAAGGACACCGACGAGCAGTCGGCGTCCCCGGGCACGACTCCCGGCGCCGCGACCTCGGCGCCCGTCGCCACTGCGCCGCCGCCCCAGACGTCCCAGCCCCCGACCGCGGAACCGACCTCGGCGGACCCCACCCCCACCCCGTCGTCCACCAGGTCCTGCGACCGCTTTCTGTGGTGGTGCTCCTGAGGTCGTGCGCCCACTTCTGTGGCGGTGCACCTGAGGGCGGTTGCGCACCGGGCGCGGGGCGCCGCCGGCTACGACGTCACGACGTCCGCGCAGTCCCGCTCGCCGGGCAGCAGCGGGCGCAGCGTCACCTGGTAGGTCGCCGTGCCGTCGGTCCAGGCGCCCGACTTCGCCGTACGGGCCGCCTCCTCGACCCGTTCCCTGTCCTTGCCGCGCGTCAGCAGGCACCGGCCGGCCCGGGTCGAGTCACCCGCGCCGGAGAGCTTCCCCAGCGGCCAGTCGGCGGCGTCGGAGGACCGGCCCGGGGCGCTCTCGCGGAAGACGGCCGCGAGGACCGTGTACGCGTACGGCTCGGAGGGCTCGGCGAGCGCGTCGAGACGCGTGTCCAGAGCGCACAGCTTCCGCAGTGACGAACAGTCGCGCAGTTCCGGCGCCCGCGTCGTCGTGAGCGTCCCGTCGAACACGTACGACGTGGTCGGCCCGTCCGGCGGCGGGTTCGGGCCCAGGGTGCCGCCGCGCGTGAGCTCCGCGTCACGGGCCGCCTGTACGACGCTGCGCACCTCGGCGCGGGAGAGGTGGGCGACCCGGGGTGCGGGCAGCTGGGACTGCCCCTCCGAGGTGATCAAGGTGCCGTCCTCGTAGAGCGAGAGGCGCGGGGTCCTCGCCGGGGACGCGGGGAGGAGACCGCCTCCGTCGCGGATCTGGAGCACCGGCTCGGCGTCCTTCGACGCGGACGGAGTGGGCGTGGCGGACGTACCGGCCGACGGTCCGCTCGTCGAGGTGCCGCAGGCTGTCGCGGCCAGGGCGAGGGCGGCCAGGACGGCGGCCGCGCGGACCGGACGGATTCCTGTGGAGTCGTTCACACACCTGTGACGCCTGAGCCCTGGATCGCGTTCCCTCGCGGCCCGGGCGTCCCGTGCGCACCCTCGCCGCCGACGGAGGGCTCCGGCGCCGTCCCCAGCCGTGCCCCGCTACGCGTCGAGCATCCGCTGCAAGAGGTCCCGCAAGGACAGCCGCTCCTCCCGGGAGAGGCCGGCCAGCGGCTCGCGGGCGAAGTTCAGCGAGTCGCGCAGCCCGTGGGCGATGCGGCGGCCCTCCTGGGTGGGGGCGGCGAGCTTGACCCGGCGGTCGGCGGGGTCGGGGCGCCGCTCGACCAGGCCCCGGGCCTCCAGCCGGTCCACGATCCCCGTCACGTTCGACGGCTCGCACTTCAGCTGCTGGGCGAGCCGCCGCATGGGAAGCGGCTCCAGGGAGAGAAGGCTGAGCAGGCGCGCCTGCGCGCCCGTGAGCGCGTGTTCGGCGGCCGCCTCCTCGTACTCCTCGTGATAGCGGGCCACCACGCTGCCGATGAGTTCGACGACCTCGAGGGTCAGGGAGTCGGGGCGGGGCTTCTGCGGGGACATGCGCTCCAGGTTACCCGGTTACTTGACATGATGAAATATTCAGGAGCATTGTTGTTTCAGTTAGTGAAGTATTGAGCCGGTCGTCGAGCCGGTGCCCGAGCTCCCGTCCCCAGAGAGGCGACCCCCATGTCCGTCACGCCCCAGCTCCCCGCCGTCAGCCGCGAATGGCACCTGGCCAGCCGCCCGGTGGGATGGCCCAAGCCCGAGGACTTCGCCCTGGTCGAGGCCGAGATCCGGCAGCCGGCGGACGGGCAGGTCCTCGTGCGGAACAAGTTCGTCTCCGTGGACCCGTACATGCGCGGCCGCATGAGCGACGCCAAGTCGTACGCCGCCCCCTTCGAGCTGGGCAAGGTCATGCAGGGCGGTGCGGTCGGCGAGGTCGTCGCCTCGAACGCCGAGGGCATCGCCGTCGGTGACCACGTGCTGCACTTCTTCGGCTGGCGCGAGTTCGCCGTCGTCGACGCCAAGCAGGCCGTCAAGGTGGACCCGGACGCGGCGCCGCTGAGCACGTACCTCGGTGTGCTCGGCATGACCGGCCTGACCGCCTACGCCGGACTCCTGCGGACCGCGTCCTTCAAGGAGGGCGACTCCGTCTTCGTCTCGGGCGCCGCGGGTGCCGTCGGCAGCCAGGTCGGCCAGATCGCCAGGCTCAAGGGCGCCTCGCGCGTCATCGGCTCGGCCGGCTCCGACGAGAAGGTCAAGCTGCTCGTGGAGGAGTACGGCTTCGACGCCGCCTTCAACTACAAGAACGGCCCGGTGAGCCGCCAGCTGCGTGAGGCCGCTCCGGACGGCGTCGACGTCTACTTCGACAACGTCGGCGGGGACCACCTCGAGGCCGCGATCGGGTCCCTCAACCAGGGCGGCCGGATCGCGGTCTGCGGCATGATCTCCGTCTACAACGACACCGAGCCGACGCCGGGCCCGCGCAACCTCGCCCGGCTCATCCAGACCCGTGGCCGGATCGAGGGCTTCCTCGTCGCCGACCACTACGACATGCAGTCGCAGTTCGTGGAAGAGGTCGGCGCCTGGGTCCGCTCCGGTGAGCTCAAGTACCGCGAGACGGTCGTCGAGGGCATCGAGAACAACCTGGAGGCCTTCCTCGGTGTGCTGCGCGGCGACAACACCGGAAAGATGATCGTCAAGCTCTGACCCTACGGGGAGGCTGTCGCTGGACTTCCGGCATGCGGTAACTTCTTTCCGAAGTCGTCGCGATCGTGGGCGCGAGTCGCGACGGACCAAGGAGGAACGCACCGTATGTCCATCCAGCAGTCCGAGGTCCTGTACACCGCCGCCGCCACCGCCGAGGGCGGGCGCGACGGCCGGGTCGCCACCGATGACGGCCAGCTCGACGTCGTGGTGAATCCGCCCAAGGAGATGGGCGGCAGCGGCGCCGGCACCAACCCGGAGCAGCTCTTCGCCGCCGGCTACAGCGCCTGCTTCCAGGGTGCTCTCGGTGTCGTGGCCCGTCAGCAGAAGGCCGACATCACCGGCTCGACCGTCACCGCGAAGGTCGGCATAGGCAAGAACGAGGACGGGTTCGGCATCATCGTCGAGATCTCCGCCGACATCCCGAACGTCGACGCGGTCACGGCGAAGGCCCTCCTCGAACAGGCCCACCAGGTGTGCCCCTACTCGAAGGCGACCCGGGGCAACATCACCGTGACGCTCGTCTGACGACGCTCGTTGCGTACGGCGGAGGCCGCACCCTTGGACGTGGGGTGCGGCCTCCTTCCGTCTACGTGTCCTCTCGTGCGGCTCCCGCTCCCGTACGCGGCTCAGGACACCTGCAGCAACGCCCTTCCCAGCTGCGGGAATTCACCCTTCGGGTGATCGCGGAAGAGGGGCTCGGTGCCGAACAGGACCGTGCGCGGTCCGCTCACCACGGAGGCCTGGCCGCCGGCCGCCGTCGGCCCGCCGGAACCGTCCTCGAACGGCCGCCAGTGCCCGGAGACCAGCGGATTGCCGGCCGCGTACGACTGCTCGACGCGGACCCCGGGGCCGAGATCGGTGAACCAGACGGGGGCGTACACGAAGCCGTGGTCGGGGGCGCCGCCGGTGACCGGGCCGCCCGCGTTCACCACCCGCACCACACCGTTGGCGTCCCAGTTGCCCTCGACGGGCTTCACGGCGAGCTGCCCCGCCGCCGCGTTGAGCGTGGCTCCCGCGATACCGCGGCCGACGAGACCGTGGGTGCCCAGGAACCGGTCGAGGGCCGCCCAGGCGGCCCCCGTCAGGTCCTGGCGGTCGAGACCGGCCGACACGAACAGGACGTCCGCCCCGGACCAGTCGAAGCCCGCGTTGAGGATGTCCGTGGACACCGGGACCACGTCGAAGTTCATCTCCCGCAGGGCGAACAGCTCCCCGGGCGTCACGGCCGCCGCGACCCGCACCCGGTGCAGCACCGCACCGCCGGTGGCCCTGGTGGCGTCGAAGGCCACGTCGTACTCCTCGGCGAGCGCCGCCGCCCGCTTCCGCGCCGACGACGGCACGATCGCGCCGCCGTCGTCCGCCCGGCGCACCGCCACCCCGTCCGTCAGCAGGGAGTTGAGGGCCGCGAGCTCCCGCGGGTCGTCCAGGCGCAGCCGCAGATCACCGCGCGGGGCGACGTACCCGACCCGCGTGGCCGCGTGCACCGTACGCACCTGCACACCGGACAGCCGGCCGTCGCGCACCGGCGAGACACTCGCACCCCACAGCCGCCCGAGACTCCAGCCGGAGATGTCGTACATCGTCGACACCTTGCCGCTGATGTCCCTGCCGTCCGCCAGCAGCACGTTGGCGAGACCGCGCTTGGACTGGTGCATGTCGACGACGTAAGAGCCCTTCTCGTACGACCGGCCCCCGAGCCGGAAGCCGTGGGTCGCGCGGGTCACCCGTACGTCATTGGCGAGCAGATGGTCGACCAGGCGCGCGGCGGCCGTGGCGGAGCGCTGCGCGCCGCCCGCCGGAATGACGTACGCACGCGGGAAGTCGGTCGTGTAGACGTCCTCGGGACCGATGCCCGGCACACCCGGCACGGTCTCGGCGGAGACGGGAACCTGGGCGGCGCCCGCCGCGCCCCGCCGGAAGACCTCGATCTGGTCGGCGACCAGCGACGCCCGGTGCTCCCGCGCGTAGTCGAGCGTCGCGCTCATCGCCGCGCCCGCGACGTCGACGTTGATGGCGGAGCGGCGCCTGAGCTCGCTCTGCGGGAACTCCTCGTAGGCGTCGTTGTTCACCCGCAGCGGGATCTCGATCGTGTGCGCGGCGACCGTGCCGTGGAAGGGCAGGTACTGGGGCGCGAAGATCGGCGGCCAGTCGTCCCAGCCCTCCTCCTGGTCCCGGAACGGGATGACCGCCGGGTCGACCTGGTCCTTCTCCGGCGTGTAGCCGAGGCCGTTGACGGCGGCCTCCATGCCGAGGGCGTTGGCGTAGGTGTGCTTGAGGAAGAGGTCGTACTCGTAGTTCTCGCCGTGCGGGGGAGTGGTGGGCTCGATCAGGGTGCCGTTGACGTAGCCGTGCAGGTCGAGCATGACCGCGGGCTGTTTGTCGATGGCGATCTGGCGGATGGCGCGGGTCTCGGGCTGCGAGGCGGTGACGATGTCCCGGTTGAGGTCGAAGCCGTTGGCGTTGGCGCGGGTGCCGGCGATCCGGCCGTCCGGGTTCGCCGTGATGTTGAAGTAGACGCGGTGGTGGGCGAGCAGATCGGCGGTCTTCGCGTCCCCGGCGGTGGCGAGGTGCTCGATGAGCTCGAGGGAGGCGTCCGTTCCCTCCCACTCGTTGCCGTGGATGTTGTTGTTGAAGAAGACGGGGACCTTGTACGTCTTCCTGATCGCCGGGTCCTTGGCCGCCGACCGGGGCGCGTTCTCGATCAGCTCGCGCATCCGCTCCTGGGCGCGCGCCTGCCGGGCCGACTCGGGTGCGGTGACGGTGACCAGATAGAGCCGGTGACCGCCGGCCGAGCGCCCCGCGATCTCCACACTGACGCGATTCCCCAGCTTCTGCAGGGAGTTCAGCTTCGGCGCGATGCCGTGGTACGGGGTCAGGCCCAGCTTGATGGACTTGTCGGCGGCGTTCACCGGATCCGGTTCGAGGACCTGTTCGCGGGGATAGCCGCGGGTGTCGTCGGCGAGATCCGTGACAGGAGCCGCCAGGGCCCGCGCGGCGGCGCTCGCGGGGGTCTTCGCGGCCCGGTCCGGGGTCGCCGAACCTTCACGGACCGGTGGCTTGCGGTCGGCGGTGGCGCTGTGCGGGGCGAGCAGAAGCGAACCCGCCACGGCGGCAGTGACGGTGGCGACCAGGACAGGTCTCGACAAACGCACCCGTACCTCCTCTGAGATTCCTGGAGCGGTACGCGAGGTGTACCGGTTCACCACTCCCGCAACAAGGGGGCGTCCCAGCCCCTGCGGGGCAGTTTCAGCCGGTCCGGCGTTTGAGGACGAGGGCGAAGCGCGAAAAGGGGTCTGGGGGGCGAAGCCCCCAGGTACGGGAAGGGCAGGGGCGGCGGGGGCGAAAACCCCGTAGGACCCCGCCCCCGGACACCCCGGTAAAGTGCAGCCCATGCGCGATCTTGGGGCGGGCTTCGGCTACTTGATGCAGGGCCAGCGATGGGTGGTCCGCCACGGAAAGCAGTACGGCTTCGGCCTGCTCCCGGGCCTGATCACCCTGGTCCTGTACGCGGCGGCACTCGTCGCCCTGGCCCTCTACGGCCAGGACTTCACAGCCTGGGCGACCCCCTTCGCCGACCACTGGACCAGCCCCTGGCAGGGCCTCTTCCGCGGCCTGCTGACCGTCGTCCTCTTCGCCCTCGCCCTCCTCCTCTCCGTGGTCACCTTCACCGCGGTCACCCTCCTCGTCGGCCAGCCCTTCTACGAGTCCCTCTCGGAGAAGGTCGACCGGGACGTCTCCCCGGACGGCACGGCCCCCGAATCGGGCCTCCCCCTCTGGCGGGAGCTGTGGATCTCGGCGCGGGACAGCCTCCGCGTCCTCGTCCGGGCCGCCCTGTGGGGCGTCCTGCTCTTCGCCCTCGGCTTCGTCCCGGTGGCCGGCCAGACCGCCGTACCGGTGATCGGCTTCTTCGTCACCGGCTTCTTCCTCACGGAGGAGCTGACGGCGGTGGCGCTGCAACGCCGCCGCGTCGAACTCCGCGACCGCCTCACCCTGTTGCGCTCCCGCAAGACCCTCGTCTGGGGTTTCGGCACCCCGCTGGCCGTCGCCTTCCTGGTGCCGTTCGTCGCCGTCTTCCTGATGCCCGGCGCGGTCGCGGGCGCCACGCTGATGGCCCGCGACCTGCTCGGCGAGGAGACGGGGGAACCCGACGGGGAGCGGGCCGGCGCGGACGATCAGGAGGAAGTGCCCGCCGACTGACCGGCGTTCACCGCCACCGTCAGGATCGACCGGACCCGAGTGCGGCGTTCACCGCCACCGTCAGGATCGACCGGACCTGGGCGATGATGTCCAGCCGGTTCCGCACGAACTGCGGGTCGGTGACCGCTCCGGTCGCCGGATCCGTGTTGCCGGTGCCGAACTCCAGCACCGGCGTGTGGACATGCCCGCCCGGCAGCGAGGACTGCAGACCGAGCCGGTCGCGCAGCAGCGTGGCCCGGTAGGCGATCTCGTTGGAGAGGTAGTCCCCGCCGCCTCCGGCCCGCGCGGTCGACCCGGGTGTCGGGCCGTCGGGGCGGACCACCGCGGTCGTGCCGCCCGCCGGGATCTCGGTCACGGAGGTGTGGTCGTACACCGGGAAGCGGCCCGTCTGCGCGGCGACGATCGCCTGGTACGGGAGGGTTGTCGACGTCCACTGCGGCTGCGAGGCCGGATCGGCGACCGGGACGGTCTCCGTGCGTGACAGGTTCTCGTTGTCGGGGAAGCCGCCCCGCCAGGCTCCGTTGGTCCGCTCCACGTCGAACCGGCCGACCCGGCCCTGGCTGACCGTCGTGAACAGGTCCACGCGCCCCAGCTGCGGACGCAGCGTCCGCTCCACCGTGCCCTCGGCGAAGTCCTGCCAGCGGACCGGGAAGACCGCGGTCTCGATGCGGGCGGGACCGTCCGCGGTCCGGATCGTCGTGCCGTCGAGGGCGAGCGCGGTGGCCCCCGACGGGTTCGATATGCGCACGTCGCGGTCCAGCGTGAAGGGATCGAAGCCGGTGACCAGGATCCGCTTCACGCTCTTGTCGTGCGGATAATCGATGGCGTTCTGCCCGCGGGAGTTCGCCTCCAGTGCGGTCAGCAGGGCCTTCCGCTGCCCGTCCGTGAGGCCGAACCGCGGCTCCCACGCGCGTACTTCCCGCGTCATCCCGAGCCGCGCCCAGTACAGCGGACGGTCGTCGTCGCGGCTCAGGTCACCGCCCGCGGGGCCGCGGCCCTGCGCCCTGTCCACCGCCCGGCGCCACAGCTGCGCACCCTGGCGTACGACGACGCGCTCGGCCTGCGCGTACGAGTGCGCCGAGCCGAGCGCCCGCGCGAACTCGGGTGCCACGGTGTCGAATCCGGAGCGCCGCAGGATCTCCTGGGGCGCCGCCTTGTCGAGTCGCTGTTCCTCCACGGTGGCGGTCCCGGCGACCGGGGCGGCCGGCCGCGCCGACGCCGCGGGCGCGGTCGCGAGGCCCGCCACCAGGGCCAGTCCGAGGACGCCGATGCGAGCACGTAGGTGAGTCAAGGGAGTTCGGGCCTTCCGTCGCCGTGGGGTGCTGCCGGACGGCCGAAGTATCGCGTGACGGACGGGACACACGCCATGGTGCGTGACCTGTGGTGCGGACGGGGGACGTGTTCCTTGCGCGGCGAACGCGTCTTCCTTGCGCGGGGAACGCGTCTTCCTTGCGCGGGACCGGTGACGGGCCCCTACGTGGGGATCCTGGCGGCGGCCTCCCGCAGCGCCCCCAGGAACGCCCGGGCCGTCGGCGTCAGGCCACGCCCGCGCAGCGTCGCCGCGTACACCGCCCGCGCCGGCGCTCCCTCGTCGAGTACCCGGACCAGCGCGATGTCCGGTCGTACGGAGTCGGCGGCGAGCGTCGGGACCAGGGTCACCCCGAGCCCGGCGGCGACGTACCCCTGCTTGGCGGTCCACTCGGCGACGACATGCGCGACGCGCGGCCGCAGACCGTGCCGCAGCACCGCGTCGAGCAGCGTGCCCTCGGGGCGGAGGCCGCCGGATATCCAGTCGGCGTCGGCGAGTTGGGGGAACCGGACGAAGGGTTCGGCGGCCAGCGGATGGCCGAGCGGTACGGCCACGTACAGGGATTCGTCGAGCAGGTGGTGCAGGGTGCAGTCGTCCAGCGGTGCGCCGCTCGTCGTCGAGACGATCGCCAGATCGAGGTGGTCGGCGGCCAGCCGCTTCAGGAGGGCCGGGGTGAGCCCCTCCTCGCGGGTGAGCCGGACGCCGGGATGACGGTCGCGGAACGCGGAGATCGCCCGCGGTACGAGGGCCGCGTCGGCGGTCGCGAAGGCCCCGACGCGCAACTGGCCGCCCGTCGCCTGGCGCAGGGCGGCCAGTTCCCGGTGCGCGCCGCTCAGCCGCTCGACGACCGCCTCGGCGTGCGGCACGAGAACCCGGCCCGCCTCCGTCAGCCGTACGCCCCGGGGCAGCCGGTCGAAGAGCGGGGCCCCGCCGAGGGCCGACTCCAGCGAGGCGATCTGCCGCGACACCGCCGACTGGGTCCAGCCGAGCGTCCGCGCGGCCACGGTGAACGAGCCGTGCCGGGCGACGTCCAGGAACACCCGCAGCCACGCGGTCGCGAGGTCGGGCACGCCCCCGGCGGCCGAGCCCCCGGCCACCCCTCCGCCACGCGCACCCCGTGTCGCGCCACCCCCAGCGCCCGCTGCCCCAGCCGCGCGACCCAGGAGCGCAGCCGCGCCGTCCGGAGGTGCTGTCGTGCCGTTCGTCGGATTGTCATGCGAACCCTGCATGGCTCCGATGCTAGACATTCGCTTGCCGCATTCCCACGGCGGACTTAGCGTCGACGGTATGGAAAAGATCGACGCGGCACGGTCGGGCAAGCCCGGTACAGAGAAGATCGCCTTCCTCGGACTCGGACACATGGGTGCTGCGATGGCCCGCCAACTCATCGGCACAGCGCATCCGTTGACGGTCTGGAACCGTACGCCCGCGAAGGCGGAACAGCTGGTCGCCGAGGGCGCCACGCTCGCCGCCTCCCCGGCCGAGGCGGTGCGGGACGCGGACGTGGTGATCACGATGCTGGCCGACCCGGCCGCCGTCGCCGCAGTCGCGGACGCCATCGTCGGGGAGCTGCGCCCGGGCACCACCTGGGTGGAGATGTCGACCGTCGGCCCGGACGCGGTCAAGGAGCTCGCCACCCGGCTCAAGGACGGCGTGACACTCGTGGACGCGCCCGTGGCGGGCAGCACGGACAAGGCCGCGGCCGGCGAGCTCGGCATCCTGGCGGGCGGTGACGTGGCCGGCGTCGAACATGTGCTGGCCCGCTTCGGCAAGGTCACCCGCACCGGCCCGCTCGGCTCCGGCGCCGCGCTCAAGGTCGTCGTCAACACCGCCGTGGTCGGTGGGGTCGCCCTCGTCGCGGAGGCGATGGCCCTCGCGGACGCCCTCGGCATCGACGAGGACACCGCGCGCACCACGCTGGCGAACGGCCCGCTCGGTGGCGCCGTCCACCGCGCCTTCGCGGAGGGCGTGCACTTCGACACCTCGCTCGCCGTGAAGGACGCCGACCTGGCGACCCGGTCCGCCCGGCTCCCGGTCATGGAGGCGGTACGGGAGCAGTACCGGAGCGCCGCCGCCGACCCGGCCGTGGCCCACGAGGACATCGCGAAGGCCGCCGCCCACATCCGCCGCTCGGCCTGACCCCGGCCCACGACAACCGAGCCCGGCGGAGATCGGGGACCGCAGAGATCCGGGACCGCGGACAACCGAGCCCGGCGGAGATCCGGGACCGCGGGCAAGCATGCCCGCCGGACAACCGATCCCGCCGGAGATCCGAGCCCGGCGGAGATCCGGGCCCGAGGAGTCGAGATCGAGGTCGTGGCCTCCGACTGCGCCGGCACCTCAGGCCTGATCCCCGGCCTGATCCCCGGCCTGATCCCCGGCCTGATCCCCGGCCTGATCCCCGCCCCTGATCCCCGGCCTCATCCGAGCCTCTTCCGGGCCCGGGCGGGGGAAGTTCAGTCCTCGTCCGGGCCCGGCTGTTCGCCCAGCAGCGTGAGGAAGTCCCGGAACGCGCCGGGCATGTCCACCGACTCGGGATCCAGCAGCCACTGGTACTGGAGCCCGTCCATCACCGCCACGAGCAGCGGAGCGGCACGCTCCGGCGAGAGCCCGCTCGGCAGCCGCTCCCCGTACTCGGCCCGCAGTACGGCCGCCATGCTCGCGCGTACCGAGCCATAGCGCCGCGTGAAGAACTCACGCGCCGGGTGGCCCTCCGTGACGCTCTCCCCGAGCAGCGCGGAGAAGGTCTGCACGATCCCGGGCCGCATGGCGTTGTACTCCACGAGTGAGCCCAGCAGATCGAGCCGCCAGCGGCTGCCCGGCACCGCGTCCCACTGGTCGCGTTCCTTGAGGACGGCGACCAGCAGCGCTTCCTTGGTCGGGAAGTGGTGCAGCAGCCCCTGCTGGGTCAGGCCCACCCGCTCGGCGACCGCCGCCAGACTCGCGCCCCGGTAGCCGCGCTCGGCGATCACCTCCAGGGCCGCCCGCACGATCTCCGCGCGCCGCTCCTCGCTCCTGGTCCTGATCGTCATGGCGTCACCGTACGACACCCGCCCCTCCCAAATGTAACGCCGGGATAACAAAACCTACCGCTCAACAGGTGAACGGGTGCAGGATGGATGCCGTCCCTGGACTTCAACGAGGAGGTGCCGCCGTGGCGGAGACAGCGGAGACAGCGGAGACAGCGGAGACGCAGGCCGGGAGCGCGACCGGAAACGCGGCCGGCGGTACCGGCGCCGCGGACCGGGCCCGCGAGGCGGTCGTCGAGGCGGCCCTCGGCCGGCTCGGCCTGGACGACAAGGCGCGCCTGCTGTCCGGGCAGGACATGTGGACCCTGCCCGCGCTCCCCGGGATCGGACTGGAGTCCCTGGTCATGTCCGACGGCCCGATCGGCGTCCGTGGCGTCCGCTGGACCTCCGACGACCCCTCGGTCGCCCTGCCGTCCCCGACCGCGCTCGCCGCCACCTGGGACCCGGCCCTCGCCCGCCGCGCCGGCGTCCTCCTCGCCCAGGAGGCCCGCCGCAAGGGAGTCCACGTCCTCCTCGCGCCCACCGTCAACCTGCACCGCTCCCCGCTCGGCGGCCGGCACTTCGAGGCGTACAGCGAGGACCCGTTCCTGACCGGCCGGATCGGCACGGGCTACGTCGACGGGGTCCAGTCCGGTGGCGTCGGCACCACCGTCAAGCACTTCGTCGCCAACGACGCCGAGACCGACCGCTTCACCGTGAACAACCTGGTCTCCGCACGCGCCCTGCGCGAGCTCTACCTGGCCCCCTTCGAGGCCATCGTCGAAGGCGCCCGCCCCTGGGGCATCATGACCGCGTACAACACGGTCAACGGCACCACGATGACCGAGCACCACCACCTCGTGAACGAGGTCCTGCGCGGCGAATGGGGCTTCGACGGCTTCAACGTCTCCGACTGGATGGCCGCCCGCTCCACCACCGCCGCGATCGAGGGCGGCCTGGACGTCGCGATGCCCGGCCCCCGGACCGTCTACGGCGAGCCGCTCGCGCAGGCCGTACGGGACGGCCGGGTCGAGGAGTCCGTGGTCGACGACGCCGTACGCCGGGTCCTGCGCCTCGCCGCCCGCGTCGGCATCCTGGAGGGCGCCGAGCCGGTCGTCACCGACCCGCCCGCCCCCGTCGACGGCGAGGCGCTGGCCCGCGAGATCGCCCGCCGCTCCTTCGTCCTCGTGCGCAACGAGGGCGCGCTGCCCCTGCCCGAGGGGCACACGGTCGCCCTCATCGGCGCCGCCGCCCGCGACGCCCGCGTCCTCGGCGGCGGCTCCGCCACCGTCTTCCCCGCCCGGGTCGTCTCGCCCCTCGACGGCCTCACCGCCGCCCTCCCCGAGGGCCGGTTGACGTACGCCGTGGGAGCCGACCCGAACGAGGAACTCGCCGTCGCCGACAAGGGGTTCGAGCTGCGCGCGGTCTGCCGCGACGCGCGCGGCACGGTCATCGGAACCACCACCGCGCCCAACGGCCAGATCCAGTGGATGGGCTCCGACCTCCCCGCTGGCGTCACCCACGACACCCTGCACAGCGTCGAACTGACCGGCACCTTCACCCCGCGCGAGAGCGGCCCGCACACCTTCGGCATCAAGGGCCTCGGCGCGTTCACGCTCTCGGTCGACGGCGAGGTCCGCTACGACGACGTGGAACGCGTCGAGAAGGACGACCCGTTCGTCTCGTTCTTCGGCGCCCCCGTCGAGCGCGCCCGGGTGGACCTCACGGCCGGTGAGACGTACGAGGTGTCGCTGCGCCACCTGGTCGAGTTCCCCGCGGGTGCTCCGCTGAAGGTCGTCGGCTTTTCGCTCGCCCACCAGGAGCCGCGGCGCGACCCCGACGAACTGATCGCCGAGGCCGTCGAGGCCGCCCGCGCGGCCGACACCGCCGTCGTCGTGGTCGCCACCACCGACCGCGTCGAGTCCGAGGGCTTCGACCGCCGCGGCCTCGAACTCCCCGGCCGTCAGGACGACTTGGTCCGCGCGGTCGCCGCCGCGAACCCCAGGACCTTGGTGGTCGTCAACTCCGGCTCCCCGGTGGAACTCCCGTGGCGCGACGAGGTCGCCGCGGTCCTGCTGAGCTGGTTCCCCGGCCAGGAGGGCGGCGCGGCTCTCGCCGACGTCCTCACCGGCGCCCACGAGCCGGGCGGCCGCCTGCCCACGACCTGGGGCTCCCTGGCGGACGCCCCGGTCACCGAAGTAGCCCCGACCGACGGCGAACTCGCCTACACGGAAGGCGTGTTCATCGGCTACCGCGCCTGGCAGCAGCAGGGCAGGACTCCCTCGTACCCCTTCGGGCACGGCCTCGGCTACACCGACTGGACGTACGAGTCCATCGAGGTCAGCGGTACGACGGTCACGGTCCGCCTGCGCAACTCCGGTGCGCGCGCCGGACGCGAGGTCGTCCAGGTCTATCTGGCGCCCACCGAGGCCGGCACCGAACGCCCGGCCCGTGGTCTCGCCGGCTTCGCGGGCGTCGAGGCCGCTCCGGGCGAGAGCGTCGAGGCCGTCGTCGAACTGCCGCGCCGCGCCTTCGAGGTCTGGGACGAGACGGCCAAGTCGTGGACGTATGTGAAGGGTTCGTACGAGGTTCAGGCAGGCCGTTCCCTTGCCGACGGCAGGCTGCGCACGATCATCGAGGCGTAACCGGCACACGCTCTCGTGACAGCCCCGGCCCGGAACCTGACAACCGGGCCGGGGCTCGGTTTCCCGGGAGCCACGTCCGTCCTGGGCCGCGCGGCGCGAGGACGCCTGACGCAAGTCCCGGGCCGCACCGGGGAGTTCCTAGACCGCGAAGCCCCGTACGGAGAGGGCGTACACCGTCTGCGACCTGTACACCGCGCCCGGCCGCAGCTCCGTGCTCGGGAACTCCGGCCGGTTCGGGGAGTCGGGGAAGTGCTGCGTCTCCAGCGCGATGCCGTCGCCGGGGGCGAAGGGGCCCGTCTCGTCGAGGTGATCGGCGGTGTACAGCTGGAGGCCGGGCTCGGTGGTCGCCACGGACAGCACCCGCCCGGACGCGGGGTCGGACAGCTCGGCGACCTCGACGGGGCTCGCCGTCACCCCCTTGTCGAGCACGAAGTTGTGGTCGTAGCCGGCACCGACCTTGCGCGCCGTCCGGAAGTCGAAGCGCGTGCCCGCCACCTCGTCGAACCCCCCGGTCGGGATCTGCTCCACGTCCACCGGGGTCAGCCGCGCCGCGGCGATCCGCAGTTCGTGCCCGCCCGCGTTCCCGGAACCGCCGAGGTTCCAGTACGTGTGGTTCGTCAGGTTCACCACCGTCGGCGCGTCCGTCACCGCCTCGTACGCGATCCGCAGCGCGCCGCCCGCGTCCAGCGTGTAGGTCGCGGTGACCCGGAGGCGGCCCGGGAAGCCCTCCTCGCCGTGCGGGCTCACCCGGGTCAGGCGCACCCCGTGCTCGACCGGCTCCGCGTCCCACACCCGCTTGTCGAAGCCGCGCTCGCCACCGTGCAGGGAGTTGGCCCCGTTGTTCTGCGCCAGGTGGTACGTGCGGCCGTCCAGCGGGAAGCGGCCGCCCCCGATCCGGTTCGCGTACCGCCCGACCAGCGCGCCGAAGTACGGCTCCGGATGCGCGAGATAGCCCGCCAGGTCCGGGCAGCCCAGCACCACGCCCACGGTGCCCGCGTCCACGGTGTCGCTCGGACCCGCGGACCCCCATCGCTGCGGGATCTCGACCGACTGCACGATCCCGCCGTACGTCAGCACCCGCACCCGTACGCCGGAACGTTCCAGCGTCCAGCGGTGGACCGGGGTGCCGTCGGGGAGGCTGCCGAAGAGTTCGCTGCGCATGATCGAGACCCTACGCGGCGCACCGGCCCGGGAGCCGCGCGCGCACGCCGCCGTTCACGCGGCCGGCTTCTTGGCCGTCACCATCCGGTACGCGATCTCGGCGAGCCGAGCCTGGCCGTTGCGGCTCGGGTGGAACCAGTCCCAGTGACTCAACTGCTCCGTACCGAAGCGGTAGTCGAAGACCGCGCCCCCGTCGAAGCGGCACCGACGGTCCTTGGCGCAGACCTCCTCCAGGACCTTGTTGTACGCCTCCACGCGGTTCTGCACCTTGGCGCGCCGCAGCGTCGCCGCCGAGGTCAGGACGTCCGGGTCACCCAGCATCGAGGGGCAGATGCCCAGCTTCCACACCTGCTTGCCCAGGGCGTTGGTGCGGCCCTGCGACCACAGCCGCTTCAGATCCGGCACGCTCGACACATACACCTGGGTCTTGGGCAGGGACTCGCGCAGCGTGTCCATCGCCTCCTCGAACCCGGTGCGGAAGGCCGTCACGGAGGTCATCGCCGAAACGGTGGAGCGGCAGGCGTCGTTGGCGCCCACCATCACCGTCACCAGATCCGGCTCCCGGCTCACCGCCTGTGTCATCTGGGCCGGCAGGTCCGCCATCCGCGCGCCGGTCACCGCGTAGTTCCAACTGCGCTCGGCGGCCCCGCTCGCCCCGAGCAGCCGCACCGCGAGGCTGTCGACCTGCGCGTCGCTGCCGGTCGCCCACGAGACCTCCGGGCAGTCGGACAGCACCGCGCACGCGTCGAACCCGCGGGTGATGGAGTCGCCCACCGCGACCAGTGACTGCGGGCTGCGGTCCCAGGCGGGCGTCGGCTTCGGGGACGGGCGCGCCTTGGCGGCGGCGTCCCGGGGGGCCGCAGCGTTGCCACCGGAGGCATCGCACCCCGCGAGGCCCAGGACGGTCGCCGCCGCGATGGCGAGGACGGTCCGTGAACGGTGGCTCCGCTTCCGCATCCCCAGTTCCCCTCGTTCGTCGTACACGCTCGGTCATCACCGCGTCCCCATGAGTGGCCGGGTCGCCCCGCAGGACCCCGGCCGGGGGTCCTGCACGCGTCCCGCCGGGTGAAACCTCGGTGTTTCTCCGCGCTGGGACCGACGGTACGTCACACTCCTTGCGCCGCCGCACGGTAGCCTCGCCCCGTGGCTGCCCTGCCACTGCCGTTCCGCTAAGTTACAAGATGTCCCGCTCTGCCCGGAGGTCCCGGTGACGACACGTGGAGTTCTGTACGTGCACTCCGCGCCGCGCGCGCTGTGCCCGCACGTCGAGTGGGCAGTCGCGGGCGTACTCGGTACGCGCGTCAGCCTCGACTGGATCCGGCAGCCGGCCGCGCCGGGCACCTGGCGCTCCGAGTTCTCCTTCAAGGGCGAGGCGGGCACCGCCTCCCAGCTCGCCTCGGCGCTGCGCGGCTGGCATCTGCTGCGCTTCGAAGTCACCGCCGAGCCCTGCCCCACCGCCGAGGGCGAGCGCTACAGCTGCACTCCTGACCTGGGCATCTTCCACGCCGTCACCGGCATTCACGGCGACATCCTGATCCCCGAGGACCGGCTGCGCGCCGCGCTGGTCCGCTCCCAGCACGGTGAGACCGACCTGGAAGCCGAACTCGCCAAACTGCTGGGCAAGCCCTGGGACGACGAGCTGGAGCCCTTCCGCTACGCCGGCGAGGGCGCCCCCGTCCGCTGGCTCCACCAGGTCGTCTGACACGCCGTCAAAGACAGCCGAAGGGCCCCCGCCTGATGGCGGGGGCCCTTCGTGCGCGTATCGCGGTTACGGCCGGAACTCGACCGCGTACGTCCGGATCTAGACGCTCCGGAACGCCAGCACCACGTTGTGGCCGCCGAAGCCGAACGAGTCGTTCAGCGCGGCGATGCGGCCCTCGACAGGAAGCTTCCGCGCCTCGCCGCGCACGATGTCGGCAGCCGCCTCGGCCTCGGGGTCGAGGTTGTCCACGTTGATGGTCGGCGGCGCGACCCGGTGGTACAGGGCGAGGACGCACGCGACGGACTCGATACCGCCGGCGCCGCCGAGCAGGTGGCCGGTCATCGACTTGGTCGCGGAGACCGCCATGTGGTCGGCGTCGTCGCCGAACACCTTGCGCAGCGCCTTCAGTTCGGCCACGTCACCGGCCGGGGTCGAGGTGGCGTGCGCATTGACGTGCACGATCTCGGCCGGGTTCAGATCGGTGTTGTCGAGCAGGTTCTGCAGGGCGTGCGAGATGCCGCGGCCCTCGGGCTCCGGCTGCACGATGTCGTGACTGTCGGCGGAGATGCCCTGGCCGACCGCCTCGGCATACACCCGCGCGCCACGCTTGGCGGCGTGCTCGGCGGATTCCAGGACGATCACGCCGGCGCCCTCGCCGAGGACGAAGCCGTCGCGTGCGACGTCGTAGGGGCGCGAGGCACCCTGCGGGTCGTCGTTGTTCTTGGACATCGCCATCATGTTGCCGAACGCGGCGATGGGCAGCGGGTGGATGGCCGCCTCGGTGCCACCGGCGACGACGACGTCGGCGCGGCCGGTACGGATCATCTCGATCGCATAGCCGATGGCCTCGGCGCCCGACGCGCAGGCGGAGACCGGGGTGTGCACACCGGCGCGGGCGCCCACGGCGAGGCCCACATTGGCGGACGGGCCGTTGGGCATCAGCATCGGCACGGTGTGCGGGGAGACGCGGCGTACGCCCTTCTCCTTGAGTACGTCGTACTGGTCGAGCAGGGTGGTCACGCCGCCGATGCCGGAGGCGATGACCGCGCCGAGCCGGTCGGGGTCGATGCTCGGGTCCTCACCGGCCTTGTCGGTGAAGCCTGCGTCGGCCCAGGCCTCCTTGGCCGCGATCAGCGCGAACTGCGCCGAGCGGTCGAGGCGGCGGGCCTGGGGGCGGGGGATGACCTCGCCCGGTTCCACGGCGATCTGCGCAGCGATACGGACCGCCTGGTCGGCGGCCCACTCCTGCTCCAGGGGACCGACGCCGGAACGACCGGCGACCAGGCCCTCCCAGGTCGAGGCTGCGTCGCCACCCAGCGGTGTGGTTGCGCCGATACCGGTGACGACCACGGTGCGATTGGTCGGGCTCACGGGAATTCTTTCTCCAACGATACGAGGATTCAGCGGCGCCACCGCCGGGTGGCGGGGCAGTCAGCCCAGGTGATCGGGGGCGATCAGGCCTGGTGCTTGAGGATGTAGGAGGTCGCGTCGCCGACGGTCTTGAGGTTCTTGACGTCGTCGTCGGGGATCTTGACGTCGAAGCGCTCTTCGGCGGCGACGACGACCTCGACCATGGACAGCGAGTCGACGTCCAGGTCGTCGGTGAAGGACTTGTCCAGCTGGACGTCCTCGGTGGGGATCCCGGCGATCTCGTTCACGATCTCGGCGAGACCTTCGACGATCTCTTCCTGAGTGGCGGCCATGTCAGGCGCTCCTTCGGTATGTATCCAGAGGGTGTGGCGGTACTCCGGCCGGAGATGATCCGGACGGTGTGCCTAGGGGAGGGTAACGACCGTGGCGGCGTACACGAGACCCGCCCCGAAGCCGATGACGAGCGCGGTGTCGCCGCTCTTCGCCTCACCGGTCGCCAGAAGCCGCTCCATAGCGAGCGGAATCGAGGCGGCCGAGGTGTTGCCGGTGGTGCGCACGTCACGGGCGACCGTGACGTGCTCCGGCAGTTTCAGAGTCTTCACCATCGAGTCGATGATCCGCTCGTTGGCCTGGTGGGGAATGAAGACGTCCAAGTCGTTCGCGGTCAGTCCGGCGGCGTCCAGCGCCTCCTTCGCGACCTTCGCCATCTCGAAGACGGCCCAGCGGAACACCGCCTGGCCCTCCTGCGTGATGGCGGGAAACTTGATCTCGCCCTTGGAGTCCAGGGGCAGCTGGGAGACGTCGCCGATCCGGAAACGGTCCCAGGGGACGGTCTGCTTGATGGTGCCGGCCTTGTCGCCCTCGGAACCCCAGACGGTCGGGCCGATGTGCGGCTCGTCGGACGGGCCCACCACGACCGCGCCCGCGCCGTCACCGAACAGGAAGGCCGTCGCGCGGTCCTCCAGGTCGGTCAGGTCGGACAGCCGCTCCACGCCGATGACCAGCACGTACTCGGCCGAACCCTCGACGATGATGCCCTTGGCGAGGGTGAGGCCGTAGCCGAAGCCCGCGCAGCCCGCCGAGATGTCGAAGGCCGCGGCCTTGTTGGTGCCGAGCTTGCCGGCGATCTCGGTGGCGATGGCCGGGGTCTGGCTGAAGTGCGACACGGTGGAGACCACCACGGCGCCGATCTGCTCGGCGGAGATCCCGGCGTCCGCGATGGCCTTTCCGGACGCCTCGATGGACATCGCGGCGACGGTCTCCTCGTCGTTCGCCCAGTGGCGGGTCTCGATGCCGGAGCGCGAGCGGATCCACTCGTCGGACGAGTCGATCCGCTCGAGGATCACCTCGTTCGGCACGACCCGGACCGGGCGGTAGCCGCCCACGCCCAGGATGCGCGCGTACGGGGCGCCCTTCCTTGCCTTGATCTTCGACATGCTGTCCGAGCTCCTTATGCCGCGCTGTGCTCGGCGATGAGCTCGCGAGCCGCGCCGAGGTCGTCGGGGGTCTTCAGCGCCAGCGTCTTGACGCCGGGCAGCGCCCGCTTGGCCAGACCGGTCAGGGTGCCGCCGGGGCACACCTCGACCAGCGCGGTCACGCCGAGCTCCTTGAAGGTCTCCATGCACAGGTCCCAGCGGACCGGGTTGGCGACCTGGCCCACGAGACGCGCCAGGACATCGGCACCGGTGGCGACGGCCTGTCCATCCTTGTTCGAGACGTACGTGACCCTCGGGTCACCGGGCGTCAGCTCCTCGGCTGCCTTGGCCAGCGCCTCGACGGCGGGAGCCATGTGCCGGGTGTGGAACGCGCCGGCGACCTTCAGGGGCACGACACGGCGTACGCCCTCGGGCTTGTCCGCCTCCAGGGCGGCCAGCTCCTCCAGGGTACCGGCGGCCACGATCTGGCCCGCGCCGTTGACGTTCGCCGGGGTCAGGCCGAGCTTCTCCAGGTGCGGCACGGTCGTCGCGGGGTCCCCGCCGAGCAGCGCCGACATACCGGTCTGCGTGACGGCGGCGGCCTCGGCCATCGCCAGGCCCCGCCCGCGCACCAGACGCAGCGCGTCCGTCTCGGCGAGCACACCGGCGAACGTGGCGGCGGTGATCTCACCGACGCTGTGGCCGGCGACGGCACCGGGTGCCACCTCGCCGAGCGCGGTCGCGGACAGCAGTCCGGCCGCGACCAGGAGGGGCTGGGCGACCGCCGTGTCGCGGATCGCGTCCGCGTCGGCCTGCGTGCCGTAGTGGGCAAGGTCGAGCCCGATGGCGTCCGACCACGCGGCGACGCGGTCGGCGGCACCGGGGAGGTCGAGCCAAGGAGTCAGGAAGCCGGGCGTCTGAGCGCCCTGGCCGGGAGCGACGAGTACGAGCACTCTCACACTCTCTCTTGTGGACGGCCACGACCGCCCGTGGGGACAGGGACGAAGAACAGGAGGGGGAATTGTAGACCCCCGACAAAAGCCTAGGCCTGGGGATCCCCATCGGCCAGACGCCCCAGGATCAGCGCGATCCGCAGCGTGAAGGCGGAGCGTACATCCGAGGGTGACCAGCCGGTGACGTCTGTCACACGTCGGAGCCGGTAGCGCACGGTGTTCGGGTGGACGAAGAGCATCCGGGCCGCGCCTTCGAGACTGCTCGCCTGTTCCAGATACACGCTCAGGGTCTCCAGGAGCGCGGACCCGGCCTCCTCCAGCGGTCTGTAGATCTCCTCCACCAACTGCTCGCGCGCGGACGGGTCTCCGGCGATCGCGCGCTCCGGCAGCAGATCGTCCGCCAGAACCGGGCGGGGAGCGTCCTGCCAGGCGAAACACGCCTTCAGGCCGGCCGCGGCGGCCTGCGCGGACCGGGTCGCGGCGAGCAGATCGGGCACGATCGGCCCGGCGACGACCGCTCCGGCGGCATACGGCCCGATCAGCGACTTGGCGACGGCGAGCGGATTGTCGCTGCCGCCGGCGATGACGACGAGCCGGTCACCGAGTACGCCGGTGAGGACCTGGAGCTTGGCGTGCCGGGCGGCCCGGCGGATCGCCTCCACCGTCAGCTCGCTGTCCCCGTCGGGGGCCGTACCGAGCACCACGCAGACATGCTCCGGCGCATTCCAGCCGAGGGCCGCGGCCCGGCTGACGGCGCCCTCGTCGGCCTCGCCGGAGAGCACGGCGTTCACCACGAGCGACTCCAGCCGGGCGTCCCAGGCACCCCGTGCCTCCGCCGCCTGGGCATACACCTGGGCGGTGGCGAAGGCGATCTCGCGGGCGTACACGAGCAGGGCCTCGCGCAGAACGGATTCGTCTCCCGGTGCCGCGACCTCGTCGATCGCGCTCTCCATGACCTCGATGGTCGTCCGCACCATCTCGACGGTCTGCCGCAGGGTGATCGCCCGGGTCAGCTCGCGGGGAGCGGTGCCGAAGACATCGGTGGAGATCGCCTGGGGCGCGTCGGGGTGCCGGAACCACTCGGTGAACGCGGCGATGCCCGCCTGGGCCACCAGCCCGATCCACGACCGGTTCTCCGGTGGCATGGCCCGGTACCACGGCAGCGTCTCGTCCATGCGCGTGATGGCCTGCGCGGAGAGGCTTCCGGCCGACTTCTCCAGTCGCTTCAGGGTCGCGGAGTGCGCGTGGAGGTCGTGCGCGTGGGATGCGGTGTTGCTGGCTTCGGGTTCGGGCACGGGACAAGACTGCCTTATCCGGACGGGACCGTGCCGCGCCGGGTCCCGGAGCCCCGCGCCCACGGGGCTACGGTGGGTCCGTGATGGACGTACGGCGCGCCGACGAGCGCTACCGCGGAGGGGACCCGGCGGCCGGGATCGAATCCCTGCACGCCTTCTCCTTCGGCCCGCACTACGACCCCGACAACCTCCGCTTCGGCGCGGTCATCGCGTGCAACGAGGAACGGCTCGCGCCCGGCGCCGGTTTCGACGAACACCCGCACAGCCACACCGAGATCGTCACCTGGGTCATCGAGGGCGAGCTCACCCACCGTGACTCCACGGGCCACGAGACGCTGGTCCGTGCCGGTGACGTCCAGCGCCTCAGCGCCGCGTCCGGGGTCCGCCACGTCGAGCGGAACGACGGCGTGGAGCCGCTCGTGTTCGTGCAGATGTGGCTCGCCCCGCTGGAGCCCGGCGGCGATCCCCTCCACGAGGTCGTGCACGGCATCGCGGACTCCACGCCGTACGCCGTCCCGGAGGCCGGCGCGATGCTCCACGTGCGCCGGCTGACCGCGGGCGAACGCACCGCGATCCCCGACGCGGCCTTCGTGTACGTCCACGTCGTGCGCGGTGAGGTCCGCCTCGACGGCGAGGAACTGGAGACCGGCGACGCGGCCCGCATCACCGAGGCGAAGGACCTCGAAGCCATAGCGGGTTCCCCGGCCGAACTCCTCCTGTGGGAGATGACGACCGAGACGTGACGCCCCTGCCCGTCCCGACCTGGGGCTCCGCCCCGGACCCCGCTCCTCAAACGCCGGAGGGGCTATTTCTCAGCTCCGCCAGCACCGAGTCCGTGAGAACGGGCCACGCCTCCGCGGCCCAGGGCCCGAACGCCCGGTCCGTGAGGGCGACGCACGCGACGCCGGCCACGGGGTCGACCCACAGGAACGTACCCGACTGACCGAAGTGCCCGAAGGTCCGCGGCGAGGACGAACCCCCGGTCCAGTGCGGCGACTTGGAGTCGCGGATCTCGAAGCCGAGCCCCCAGTCGTTGGGGTTCTGGTGGCCGTACCCCGGCAGCACCCCCTTCGTACCGGGGAACTGGACGGTCATGGCCTCGGCGACCGTCCGCGGATCGAGCAGCCGAGGCGCCTGCACCTCCGCCGCGAACCGCACGAGGTCGTCCACGCTGGACACCCCGTCCCTGGCGGGCGACCCGTCGAGGACGGTCGAGGACATGCCCAGCGGTTCGAGCACCGCCTGCCGCAGATACTCCCCGAAGGGGATCTCCGTCGCCTTGGCGACATGGTCCCCGAGGACCTCGAACCCGGCGTTGGAGTACAGCCGCCGTTCCCCGGGCGCGGACGTCACCCGGTGCTCGTCGAAGGCGAGCCCGGAGGTGTGCGCGAGGAGATGACGGACGGTCGAACCGGTGGGCCCGGCCGGCTCGTCGAGCTCCACCGCCCCCTCCTCGTACGCGACGAGGACGGCGTACGCGGCGAGCGGCTTGGTGACGGAGGCGAGCGGGAACCGCTGCCCGCCGGGGCCGTGGGCCCCCAGCACGGTGCCGTCCGCGCGGACGACGGCCGCGGCGGCCGTGGGTACGGGCCAGTTGTCGATCAACGCCAGGCTCTGCAGGGACATGCGTATGAGCCTAAGTGGCACGCAGGCTCAGCCGCATCGAGGGGTCCGGCTTGCGGACGAAGCCGAGCGAGGCATACAGCGGCTCGGCCTCGGCGGACGCGTTCAGGTCGACCTGTGCGACGCCCTGCTCGCGGAACCAGCCGAGCAGTTCCTCCATGCACGCGCGGGCGTAGCCGCGGCGCCGCGCGTCCGGATCGGTGGCGACGCTGAACACGTACCCGACCGCGCCGTGCGGGTTGCCCGCGCGTCCGATCCGGTACTCGACCGTCCCGGCGACCAGGGCCGCGAGCGCGCCCGGCCGCTGCGGATGGTCGACGACGAACGCGACGAAGCCGCCGTCCGGATCGGCGAGTCTGCGGCGTACCGTCGGCAAGGACTGCGTGTGCCATTCGGCGGAGGTGTCCTGCCCGGACATCGAGTCGATCATCACCTGGCGCAGGCGCAGCAATTCCCCCGCGTCGGCGGGCACGGCACGGCGTACGAGGCTCATGATCCGCACCGTAACCACCCCGACCTCGTGATGTCGTCGGAATTTCGGCCGATTCCGCTTGCTTGGAGTGCACTCCAAGGTTTTAGCGTGGTGGTCATGACGGTGATGGAGACCACGGCCACGGACGCCGAGACCGGCACCAGGACGGACGTCTGCGCCGCGGCGCCACAGCGGCATCCGCGCCCGGACGGCCGGGACAACTACACGATCAGCGAGGTCGTCGCCTTCACCGGCCTGACCGCGCACACCCTGCGCTGGTACGAGCGGATCGGGCTGATGTCCCACATCGACCGCTCGCACACCGGCCAGCGCCGCTACAGCAACCGCGACCTGGACTGGCTCAACCTCGTCGGCAAGCTGCGGCTCACCGGCATGCCGGTCGCCGACATGGTGCGGTACGCGGAGCTGGTGCGCGAGGGCGATCACACCTACGGCGAGCGGTTCGAGCTGCTGGAGGCGACCCGCCGGGACGTCCGGGCCCGGATCGCCGAGCTCCAGGACACGCTCGCCGTGCTCGACCACAAGATCACTTTCTATGCGGACGCCGGGCGTGCCCCGGCGTCGGAGGGGTCCCGATGACGGACAGCAGGATCGCGACGGCGGAGCTCGGCACCGGAGGCCCGGAGGTCGGCGTACAGGGCCTCGGCTGCATGGGCATGAGCTTCGCGTACGGCCCGACGGACGCCGGCGAGGCCCGGGCCACCCTGGAGCGCGCGCTGGAGCTCGGCGTCACGCTGTACGACACCGCGGACGCCTACGGCAACGGCGACAACGAGGAGTTCCTGTCGCCGTTCTTCAAGGCGCACCGCGACGAGCTCGTCATCGCCACGAAGTTCGCCCTGTCGATCCCGCCGGAGGACCCGACGAAGCGGGTCATCCGCAACGACGCGCCGTACATCCGCCAGGCCGTCGAGGCGAGCCTCAAGCGCCTGGACGTCGACGTGATCGACCTCTACTACATGCACCGGCGCGATGTGAACATCCCGATCGAGGACACCGTCGGCGTCATGGCGGACCTGGTGCGCGAGGGCAAGGTCAAGCACCTGGGGCTCAGCGAGGTCACCGCGGGCGAGCTGCGGGCCGCACAGGCCGTGCACCCGATCGCGGCCCTGCAGTCGGAGTGGTCGCTCTTCAGCCGGGACATCGAGACCGGTGTGGTGCCGGCGGCCAAGGAGCTCGGGGTGGGCCTCGTCCCGTACTCGCCGCTCGGCCGGGGCTTCCTCACGGGCTCCTTCGCGAACGCCGACAAGGACCTGACGGCGGACGACTTCCGGCGCCAGCAGCCGCGCTTCACAGGTGACAACGCGGCCGTCAACGCGGCGCTCCTGGAGCCGGTGCGCACCGTCGCCGCCGCCCACGGCGCCTCGCTCGGGCAGATCGCGCTGGCCTGGGTGCAGCAGCGGGCCGCCGTGCACGGTCTCGCCGTCGTCCCGATCCCGGGCACCCGCAAGCGCACCCGCGCCGAGGAGAACACCGCGGCCACCCGCATCGTCCTCACCGACGACGAGCTGGCGCTCCTTGAGCCCATCGCCGGCCAGGTGGCGGGCGACCGGTACGCGGACATGAGGTTCTCCTCGGCGGGCCGGGAGTAGCCCCACCGTCGGGCAGGGGCACCAGGAGCCGCGCCGCCCGGCCGGTGCGCGGCCCCCGACGCCTCGCGCCGCGGCTTGAGCGCTCGGCCCGGTTGCCGGGGGAGTTGCCGGCGGAGCCTCAGAGCTCCGCCAGCAGCTCCGCCTTCTTCATCGCGAACTCGTCGTCCGTCACCAGGCCCGCCTTGTGCAGCTCGCCGAGGTGGCGGATGCGGTCGGCGATGTCGGCGGGGTCGCGGCGCGGTGCGGATGCGGAGACCACGGCCGGCGGGCCGGCGGCGCGGACGGCGGCCAGCACCGACGCGGCGAACGGCAGCGACTCGTGGACCGGGCCGTAGCCGAGCCCGAAGACGACGGCCGCGGGATCCTGGTCGGCCTGGGCGGGCTGCGGCGCGGCCGGCTCGCGGTGCAGCAGCCGCAGATGGCCCTCGAAGACCTCGGGGGAGCGCCACTCGACCCCGCTGAGTCCGGCGACCGGGAAACTCTGGTCGCCGGCCTTCCACTTGGCGGAGGAGGCCCCGGTCCAGAACCAGCGGAAGGACACCCGCTTGCCGTCGAAGGACGCCTTCGCGTCGTACGCCTTGAACTGCTGGGGCGCCTCGGGCGGCGCCACGAGATACCGCTCGGCGGGCGAGCCGTCCGCGGAGAGCCGGCTGCGCAGCTCGTCCGCGTAGTACTCGGCGAGGGTCTCGCGCTCGGCCGGCAGCACCAGCCGGTAGGGGTCGCACCCTTCCTTGAGCTGTCCCGCTGCCGCCTCCATCAGCGGATCGGCGCCCGGTCGCGGCAGCGCGTGCAGCACGACCGTCCCCCGCTTCCCCTGAGTCAGGGTCACCGCCGCGATCGCCTCCAGGGGAACCCGGCGTTCGCCGAGCGCCTGGAAGAGCTTGGGCGTGCGGATCCCCCGCTCGAAGCGGATGAGCACGGAGTCGGACTCGAACTCCCAGGCGGCATGAAATCCGGCCAGTACGTCACCCATGCGGCTCATCGTATGCGGCACGCGTCCCTCCGTCGCCTCCCTGAGCAGACCGCGGTTCTTTCGTTCTCTACGCGCGTCCGGCCGCCGTGCCGGCGGACAAACCCTTCCGGCATGTGTCGTCCTTGTGGGCGCAGTGCACCGCGCGGTATGCGCCAACTCCGATCTCGGCGAAGTTGAGCAGGCTCTCGGTGCCCGGTTCGAAATATCCCGCGTGTCCGCTCGCACCGTCCGCCGACAGGACCCGTGCCCCGAACCCGGAGGACACCGGGTCGGCGCCGTGCCCGAGCCCGCCGACCTCCAGATGCGGTACGTCCTGGATCCAGTCGGTGGCGTCCCGCATGGCCCAGACCCGGGCCGAGGTGTGCAGATGCGCGGCGTTGGCGGCCCGCATGCCGGGGCTGCCCGCGACCGCGATGTCGGAGACCCGCTCCGGCAGGTCGTCAGCGGCGACCCCGCACACCACGGAGCCGTAGCTGTGGCAGTACAGCGCGATCGGTGCCCGGCCCGGCAGCGCGCGCACCAGCGCGTTCAGCCGGACCGCGCCGTCCACGGCGCGCATGGCCGTGGCCGAGTCGATGCCGAGCCCGCTGGGCGCCGTGTAGTCGGCCCAGGCGATCACGGCGGTACGGGTCCCCGGACTCGCCGTCCGCTCGGCCTTGTACAGGGCACGCGCCATGCCGACCGGCGCCGAGTACGCGCGGTAGGTGCGCTGAAAGGTCAACAGGTCGCTGTCGACGCCCGGTACGACCACCGAGACCCGCTCGGCCTTGCTCAGATCGCCGTAGACCTCCGCGACCCGGCCCGAGCCCTCGGGGTCGAAGGCCAGGATCTGCCGCTTGGTGCGCATCAGGGCTTCGTAGCGGTGCATACGGCGGCCCGCCTGGGCCTGTCCGGCGGACGAGAGGCCGTTGTCGTGCATGCGTGCGAGCTCGACCTTGCGCTGCTCGCCGAGCGCGATGCGGTTCGCCTGGTAGCGCAGCTTCAGCGGGGCGCCGTTCATGTTGCCGACCGCGAGCGGATAGCGGTGGACGAGACTCGAGCGCTGGTGGGCGTCGAGCGTGGCGAAGAAGCGGGCGAGACGAGACGGCGCGGAGTCGGGGTCCGGCAGCCGGTGTCCGCCCATGGTCCCGTGCTCCCACTTCGAGAGGGAGGCATCGAGGGGCGTGTCCTCCCCGTGGCTGTGCAGGGCGGTCCAGCCGGTGGTCGCCAGCATCACGAACACCACGGCCAGCGCGAGCAGTGCGCGCCAGACGTTCAGTGGGGGGGAGGAGTCGAAGGAAGTCACTGAGAGGACACACTAGAAGAACGAAAGTGTCTCGCGTTAACCGAGTGAGGCGGATCACGTTTCTGTTGGGGTAATTGGGTCACAGGGGGCTCAATTTAAGGTAAATGGTAACGCTCTATACCCATAAACCCACCCTTGCTGTGCGGGATGCGTGACGGTGCGTGAGGCGGAAGTCACCGTGTGGGGTGGCTTCGCCCGACGCTGCGAATCTCACTCTCCGTATCCCGTGTTGCCGGGGACGGGCCGGCCCGGTTCAGCCCTCCGGGCGCCACTTCTCGGCCAGTGCCGGCCCCAGATGGTCGAGGTAGGCGGCGGTCAGCTCGCGGATCGCCTCGACGCTGAAATCCTCCCCGGCGCCCCACTGCCGGCCCGTCACCCGCATCACCCCGCCGAACGCGGCCACCGCGACGCGCGGGCGCGGGTCCGTGTCCACGTCGAGCCCCTCCCGCGCCGCGATCAGCCGGGCGAGCTCGCCCTCCACATCGGCGGAACGGCGCAGATACGCGGCGAGCAGCACGGGCGTCGACTCGATCATCTGGAAGGCGCGCATGTACAGCTCGATCGGGACGACCTCCTCGATCGCCTCGCCGATGGTGTCCCAGCCCTCCAGTACGGCCCGGCGCAGGGCCTCGAGCGGTGCCTCGTGCGGTGGGCGTTCGCGCAGGGCCTGGACGAAGTGCGCCTCCGTCATGTCCTGGACGGCGAAGGCCGCCTCCTCCTTGCCCGCGAAATAGCGGAAGAACGTGCGCTGCGAGACGTCGACGGCCTCGGCGATCTCGTCGACGGTCGTCTGCTCGTACCCCTTGGTCGTGAAGAGTTCCAGGGCGGCGCGAAGCAGCGCATCCCGGGTGCGCTGCTTCTTGCGCTCGCGCAGCCCCGGTCGTGACGCTGTGTTCATGGGGACCTCTTCCGCCTTCCGCCGAGCTCAGCGTACGGCCGAGTAACGTGACAGTTACCGACTTGTGATTTCAATTGTCAACTGTCAGCGACTGTCACTAGCCTCGAAAGCATGACTAGTCAGACCACCGTCGACGCGACGGGCCCGGCCGACAAGGCCCCGGCCGCCACCCCGGGGCCGGCCCCGGCCAAGGGACTGCGCGGCCATCCGTGGTTCACCCTGATAACCGTCGCGGTCGGCGTGATGATGGTCGCCCTCGACGGCACCATCGTGGCGATCGCCAACCCGACCATCAAGGCGGACCTGGGCGCGAGCTTCGGCGACGTCCAGTGGATCACCAACGGGTACTTCCTCGCCCTCGCGGTCACCCTGATCACCGCGGGCAAGATCGGTGACCGGTTCGGACACCGCCAGACGTTCCTCATCGGCGTGACCGGCTTCGCCGCGGCCTCGGGGGCCATCGGACTGTCCGACAGCATCGCCCTGGTGGTCACCTTCCGGGTGTTCCAGGGTCTGTTCGGCGCGCTCCTGATGCCGGCCGCGCTCGGTCTGCTGCGGGCCACCTTCCCCGCCGAGAAGCTCAACATGGCGATCGGCATCTGGGGCATGGTCATCGGCGCCTCCACCGCGGGCGGCCCGATCCTCGGCGGCCTGCTGGTCCAGCACGTCAGCTGGCAGTCCGTCTTCTTCATCAACATCCCGGTCGGCGTCCTGGCGCTGGTGATGGGCGTGCTCATCCTCACCGACCACCGCGCCGCCAACGCCCCGCGCTCCTTCGACCTCCTCGGCATCGCGCTGCTGTCCGCCGCCATGTTCTGTCTGGTCTGGGCGCTCATCAAGGCCCCGGCCTGGGGCTGGGGCGACGGACTGACGTGGACGTTCCTGGCCGCGTCGGTGCTCGCCTTCGCGCTCTTCGCCGTATGGGAGACGAAGGTCAAGGAGCCGCTCATCCCGCTCGCGCTCTTCCGCTCCCTGCCGCTGTCGGCCGGTGTGGTGCTGATGGTCCTGATGGCCATCGCCTTCCTCGGCGGACTGTTCTTCGTCACCTTCTATCTCCAGAACGTGCACGGCATGAGCCCCGTCGACGCGGGCCTGCACCTGCTGCCGCTGACCGGAATGATGATCGTGGGCTCGCCGCTGGCCGGCGCCCTCATCACCAAGGTGGGCCCGCGCATCCCGCTGGCCGGCGGCATGGCGCTCACCGCGGTCTCCATGTTCGGGATGTCCACGCTGGACACCGGCACCAGCAGCCTGGTCATGTCGATCTGGTTCGCGGGCCTCGGCCTCGGCCTCGCGCCGGTCATGGTCGGCGCCACCGAGGTCATCGTGGGCAACGCGCCGATGGAGCTCTCCGGAGTCGCCGGCGGCCTCCAGCAGGCGGCCATGCAGATCGGCGGCAGCCTCGGTACGGCGGTGCTCGGCGCCGTGATGGCCTCCAAGGTCGACAACGACCTCGCGGGCAACTGGGCCGACGCCAAGCTCCCGCCGCTCACCCCGGCCCAGCTCGACCAGGCCTCGGAGGCGGTGCAGGGCGGTGTGGCACCGGTGCCGAAGGGCACGCCGGCCGCGATCGCCGAGAGGATCACGGGCGTCGCCCACGACACGTTCATCTCCGGGATGAGCCTGGCGTGCCTCGTGGCCGCCGGGGTCGCCGTGGTGGCCGTGTTCGTCGCGCTGCTCACCAAGCGCGGTGTCAACGCGGACGCCGCGGGGGCGGGTGCCGGACACATCTAGGACCTGTCCGCCGCGCGGGCGCGACAAGCCCGAACAAGGCGCGGTTCAGAGGCGATTCAGGGGCGATCGGGACGGCTTCCGGGCCGTTCCGGCGCCCCGTTTCGCCTATCAGGGTGACAACGCCGAAGATCCCTCCCGTGGAGTCGGCGGCACAGGTCACAGTGGGTCAAGTCCTCCGCACGACATGGAGGACGCCGGACATGTCGGGGGGCTGCCGGAGGGGGGCCGCGCCGCGCCCCGGAGGGTGGGGGGGGTGGGGGGGGGACCCCCCACAAAAACCCAAAGAAAAAAACCCAGAGGGCTG